>JACAEK010000011.1 GCA_013388895.1 Candidatus Bathyarchaeota archaeon
GGCAAGTTCTGTGTGGACTTCGCTCAAGCCTTTAGCCTCTGCGAACCAGCCTTCCTCCCAAAGCTTCTGAATAACACCCTTACAAGTTTCAGCTCTTGGCGGCGCCGCAACCCGCTCAGTTAAAAGCTGCGAAGTCTTCAACTTCTCCGTAACAGTTGAAAGAATACTATCAACAGCCGCTTGCAATTGGTCTTCTTGGCATTCTATTTCGAATTCTATTTCGCCCACTTTCATTTTTACCCGTATCGGCGGCTTCTGGCTTTGTTCTGCCAATTTTTCACCTTATTGTTTATTGTATTGCACATGTTGTTCATGCACAACACTTAAATACGCCTTATGCCCAAATAAGTGGCTATTGGTGAACATGGTGATTCAACAACACACTATTGCAACTACACAGAAATATAATTTTCCACACCCAACCACCGACACAACATTACCCCAACGCCTCGTACAACTAAGCCTCCAAACACTAACACACACAATCCCCAACACACCGATTCAACTAAACCAACAAGTAGGCAACATTGAACCAAACACCCTGCAGCTTAACCCACAACCCATAATGCTAAAACCCAAATATGAACCAACAATAGTCGCTGCAGTAGACACTTCAAACATAAAATTCGCCGAAACAGCCACAGGCATATTAATCGCCGTAAGAGGCGCAAACGTCTGGAAACAAAACCACAATTATCACTACATGCGCTTCGGACCACTAATATTCCACATAACAGAAGAAAACAAAAAACAACTCTACGAGACAATGCAGAAGGCATACCTAAACACTCTACACTTGCAAAGCACACCTACACTTCAACAAATGCCAACACGCATCGCTAATCTCCTCGAAAAATGGCTACAAAACATGCTGACAAAAACAATTACGAACGGACTAATCCTTTTTGACGGCTCACTAACAAGCGGCACACCAGACACGCCAATCACACTCATGCGAGAAACACTACAAACCGCAAGAAAACACGCTAGCGCAGTTTTGGCTTTCTCAAAAATGACAACCCTACGATTCAACGGACACCTCATAACAGACATCCATCCGGAATACAGCCCGCCCTACATGCTTGAAACAACCGGGTTAAGGTTCAAACCGCCAATCACACTTTTTGGCGACATCTACGTGGCACGATTAACAAAAGGCAACTACGCCTTCAGACTCGACATCGACAAAGAAATCAATCCTCCGCAAAGAATCCAAGCAGTTGAAAAACTCCTAACAAACGACATAATCTCCCAAAGCTACCCAGAAACGCTCCGCCTAGCACACATTCTCTGCACTTTCACTGCTAATGAAGTCATAGCCATGCAACACTTCGCCCAACGTAAACACGGCCTAAAAATCGTCAATAGACCAGACATGCACAGGCTACTATTTGGATCATTTGGCAAAGGAGAACAGAGCGCATGAAACTGTACAAGAAAGAAGGCAATGTCATCCAAATCCTAAGTTTTCCCAACGAAACAGTGGAAAAAGGCGACTATTTACTTATCGAAGACACAGAAGCGGCAAAATCCCTCATAGCCCAAGTCATCGACGTCCAGTTCGCCAGCATACCGGGCATATTAGAAGAATTGTTGCGCAGTTTGCCAGACGGTGGACAGCCCATCCAGGGCGAAGACTTCGACCCGCTAGAAATAGCGCCGCATATCACGTATATACAAGATGCCAGCTTACTTGTCTGCAAAATACGCGCCACCCTAGAAAACGACAATCTAAACCCAAGTACGTCATGGTTGCCGTCACGCTCACAATCCACAATACAAAAGCTACCTATCCCAGCATTGACAAAACTTGCAAAAACAGACGAAAAACTTCCAATCCAGCTAGGCGTCACCAAGGACAATTCACTCTTGGCAATAGATGCTTCATCGTTGGATGGCAGACTGAACATCATAACGGGAAAAAAGGAGACAGGCAAATCGCATCTATCCAAACTACTCATGTTAAACCTAACGTCATACAAAGCAACAGTCGTTGTTTTTGACTTAAACGGTGAATACCAAAGCTTAGGTATGACACAAGACGGAAAGAGAAACGCGTACCACGACAAAATTCACGTTCTAACGCCATCACAAAACTTTAAAGCGGCATTAAAACAGCTAAATTTGCATGTGTTATTGGAAATTCTTATCCACGCACTGCATTTGCCTGGCACATCAGCTCGCGAGTTTAGGCGAATCTGGCGTTCATTAAAAGAAAGAGACATGCTTAACTTGCACGAGCTTGGCGAAGCAATACGCAACTGGCACTGCAACCAACATGTCCGAGACGCACTGTTCTCGCGCTACCACGCCTTAATCAATTCAGGCTTTTTCACCGATAACGTTGCTGAATCAACAATGCTAGAGGAAAGTCTGTTCAGAGCGAAAGAGCACGGCGGAGCCATAATTGTAAACCTACGCAACACTTCGTCAATAGACCGTCAAATAGTCGTCGAATACATGCTCGCAAAACTCGTAGAGCTTCTAACAGCTAATAGGCTTAAGGCAATTTTCCTCTTCGCCGAAGAAGCACACTTGTACCTGCGAGAAACCTACTGGGACGACATAGTAACTCGCATGCGCCACTTCGGCATCTTCACAACTTTCGTAACGAATCAGCCAGACACCATACGCGAAAACATTTACCGCCAAGCAGACAACATATTCCTCTTCAACTTCACAAATGAGCACGACTTGGAGGTTGTCTCTCGAGCGGCACGCGTCGACGCTGAAACAGTCAAATCCATAGCCAGAGACCTGCCACCGCACTATTGTCTAACGCTTGGAAAAGTTGTCAGGGATTTTCCAATGGTTGTTAAGGTTAAAGCCTTAGACGTCAAGACAATGGGAGAAACAAGACTATTCTTCAAAGACATCAATTAGGGAACAATGTTAAGTGAGAATCCGCCGAAACACGACCAATGCCTTCTCAATAGTCTTTTCAACTCGTCAAGCGTTTTTTCAACTGTTCCTCGACATTGCGGCGGTTCTTCAGGCGCCTTAAACGGGTCACTAACGCCGATTTCGTCTAGACCAACTACACTCGCAATAAGCGCAAACCAACAGGCTGGCAAAACAGCAGGATTGTATCCGCTTCCAGGCATCAACACAAGCCTTCCATCGCAGACTCTTTGAGCAGTTTCCCTAATCAAACGAGAAATGCCAAAAAAACCTTTGACAGTCAGATTCAAATCGCCGAGGACATCAGCAAAATGCGGATCACTTCCACCATTTGCAACGATGATTTCAGGTTTGAACTCTTCGGCTAAAGGAACAAAAATCTCGTTTAAGGCATATAGATAAGTGCTGTCGCCTGTGCCCGGCGGCAAAGGCACATTGATGTTGTAGCCTTACCCTTTGCCTTTTCCAATCTGCCAAACAAACCCCGTTCCAGGATAAATTGTGCGAGGATCCTGATGCAACGAAATGAAAAGCACGCTTGGATCCTCGTAGTAAATGTCGCTTGTGCCGTTTCCGAAGTGAACGTCATAGTCCAAAACAAGAAAGCGTTTAACATTATATTTGGTTCTCAAATGCTCGATTAAGACTGCTATGTCGTTGAAAATGCAGAAGCCTCCGCCATAATCTCTTCCAGCATGATGATAACCACCGCCAAGCGAAATTGCTTGCTTAGCCTTTCCTTCATAAACAGTCTTGCCACATTCTATTGCGCCGCCAACGATAAGCAGTGCTGCCTCAAGAATCTCTGGAGAAACAGGCGTCTCAACATCAAACGGCTTTCTTTCTTCCGCCAAACGAGAAATCAGATCCACATATTTTTCACTGTGAACTCGCAATAAATCCTCTTTTGACGCTGCTTGTGGTTCAACGAGACTCAGCGATGAGAGTTTAAATAAACCTTGATTTTCGAAAAATTTTATGGCATTTACGAATCTATCTCCCCTAAAAGGATGGCCTTCACCCAAATCATATTGCCGATACTTTTCGTGATAAGTCATTACGGCTTTCTCGGACACTTCACTGCACTCTCACAAAGAAATAACAGTGGCTACTGATATAAAACTCAGCGTAACTTAAATGTTGTAAATAGAAAAAAGGAAGAGATGTTAAGCTTTGTCAAGTTTCTTGGTTTTCTTTAGCTTCGGCTTCTGTCTCTGTTGATTGTTGTTCAGCATTTTGTGGCGTTTCTTGCGATGGATTTTCCTGTTGAGGCTGAAAGGAATTCGGTTCTTTGACTTCGATGGGCTCTATCGGTGGTTCTGGCAATTTTTCTTTAACCTCAACGTTCTCTGTTGGCTGTGTTTCCACGTTTTGCTCTATGACCACTTCAATTGTCGGAAACGGCGCTCCACTTGAAAGCTGGTTTACAGCTTCTTTCACTGTGTCTAACTCATGTTGTGCAGTCTCAATTCCAACAGATAAAATGTTGATTTCATGCTGGTAGACCTCTTCATCTATCTCGCCAGTTACATGTTGAATTTCGAAGTTTGCCAAAAGCATCTCCAAAGTTTTGACTTGTTCCTCAAGCTCCGCCATCTTTGAATTCATCTTCTCCAACAAAGCCTTCTGCTGTCTCTCAATTTCTGCAATAGCCTCATCTATTTCGCCCTTGAACACGTCGTAGGTGGACTGAGAAATTCTGCCATTGCCTAGTAAATTGTCCAAAGCTTCCTTCTTTTTCTTCGCCATCTCGTTTTCTTCGCTTAATCGTTTAAACGAATGCTTCCACGAAATCAATTTTAACACCGTCCATTTTTTAGCCGCAAAACAACCAAATAACGTTTGTTAATATGCGGATATATCGCTAAGTGTTAAGAACGACTGCTTTTAGAGTTCGAATAAAAAACAAAATTTAAAAACAGCAGATTTCACGAAGGCTGTATATAATTGAAAATGGAAACATGTAATCCATGCTGCACATGCGCGCGTAAGAAAAATCCACGATTTTGGCAGTCTTCCAAAGTTTAAACTTGTCATAATCTGTTTCAACTTCATATTCGGAATTAGAATAAAGTTTAAATATCTATATCCAACCTAAAATATAAAATCGTGAATAAACATGACGGCGTTGACAATAATTCTTGGCGGCGAAAAACTTGAATCAAAAACGCTGAAGAAAATGCACGAACGAATCATCAAAAACTTCATGGACATAATAATTCTGGCTGAGCTTAGAAACGGAGCTATCAGCGGCTACGATGTAATATCCTTCATTCACAACAAATTCCACCTACTCGTGAGCTCAGGCACTGTTTATTCGCTCCTATACTCGCTAGAGAGAAATCGACTCATCGAAGGAACATGGAACGAAAGAAAAAGAGTCTACCAACTCACAGAAAAAGGCGAAAAAACGATAGAAACAATACTTAATGCCAACGATAAAATCAAAAACTTCATAACCGCCCTCCTAAAAGTCCAATCCTCACCCTAAATTTTTTCCAAAAACCTAACTCTTATCGAAACGCTAAAAAACACCCTCCCCAATCTTCTCTCAACACAGAAAGAAAAGCCCCTAAAAGGGCCCGTAGCTCAGTAAGGACAGAGCATCGGGCTTTTAAGAAAGTGAAACCTTTCGAAGGAAACCCGAGGGTCCCGGGTTCAATTCCCGGCGGGCCCGCTAACTCAATTTCATATTTTGACAAAAGGAACCAAAATAGGACTATGGTTTCTGCGAGCAATTTGGTTGGTTTTAAGGCTTCAGTTTAAATTCTCGAGATTCTCCGATCAGGAAACTCGGCTGTAATACATTTTGAAGTAGAAGTGGTTGATTTGAACCCAGGCTTCTCCATATCGTCTTTTCTCACATATACTCTATGAGGACCATCTTCGCAACCTAGAGTGGCAAACCCCGCAGCCCCTTTCTCATCTTTCTTCATGTGTGCAACTAGTTGTTTGCTAAGATGGTGCCCTGCAGCCCGCCTGTGAACCCAAATGCAATTCATTACAATAACATTCGCACCAGTGATAGGAAGACCAGAAACCTTTGAAGGTGCATATTCAATCATGCCGACGGGTGTACCATTATAGAACAAAACTTTTTTGCGAAAACCCTTTTGAATTGCAGACTTTAGATAATCACGGCGATGCTTGCTCCTCTCGTAAACGGCACTTCTAGAGAAAGCTTTCTCAGTGTGAAAGATGCACCAGTAGAGGAATCGCTCATATGTGGGATTCATAGTTACGTCGACGATTTCGACAGAAGATGGGACTGCATATCGAGGTCTTCCCGTGAAATTTTCGTTCTGCTAGGCAGTTGCGATGTGATGCTATTCTTCTTCTAGCTTAATGATTTTGCAGCATTTCCGCTCTAGATGTCCCATTAGATCTATGCCTGCCCTTGCTCTTTCTTCCTCTTCTTCGAGATGCTTCTGAAAGCCCACCTGTTTGACACGGTTATAGTTGTCGATTACGAAAGGATACCACTCGCGTTGGTATTGTGTGTGTTGGCACGTAAGATAATCGTCACAGAGCAGACAACTCCCAAGTTTCTTGCTTACAACGCATTTCCTGTTTTCGCATGGCGCGCCACCACCGTTTAAGCACATGGGACATTGTGAATTGGCAAACCATTCCAAACCTTTCCTGAACTCTGTGAACTTGAATGATTTGACTACGTGTTCCATCCAGTTGTATCGAACTGTGTCAACAAGCCTCTTCAACTCACCAGCCATCATCTTCACTCTTCCATTCCCATTTGGACACTGACCACAATAGACGCCACATACTCCATACCTATCGTTTTTCTTCTCCATCCAGAACAACCCTGCATAGTTTACATGGTGCTTGACATTCTGAAGAAACAGGTTTATAGCCTTAACGCGTCACTTCATTTCAATAAAGGTAACTGCCAAAAACACGGAATTCAAACCATAACCAAAGCATTAAGTGCGGGAGTTTAGGTTTAAATTGCGGTTTAAATTCTTGGAATTTCCATCATTCGGTATCAGAAACTTCCGATGGCCATCCTTGTTTCGTTTTCCTACCTATTTTCCATCGAAAGTCGCATTTTTCAGCACTCTATATAGTGCCAAACAATACGCAGACTCGACGAGGTTTTTCGTTAAGGGGTTCTTCTTTCCGCCAATATAAGACAGTTCTGGAATGAGAACTTCGTATTCCTGACGAATTTCATTTATGATAGTATCTGTAAAGTCATCGCTATAGTAAGACACCATGACCTTCTCAAATGTTTTGCTGTATTGTCGAAATCTTGCAGGAGTTTCTCTTTTCGAGACTTGTAGTAATTTCCAACCATTTGCTCTTTCATAGTGGTTTCTCTTCCCTATTTCTCTTAAAGAAACTTGCTAACCACAGATATGAACTCTTCTCAATCGACAATTAAAGTCAAATGACCAGTACCATGAAATGTATGCACCTGTGTCGAGGGATATGATTCCTTGAGCATCTCCTCCTAGTCAATAACTCACTCTTTGTTTATTCCAAGATACAGAAATCTAACTGAGGAATTATCTTTGCCATTTGCACGGGCGTTTATGGACCATTAAAAACCAAGAATTTAAACGCACCTTGCAAGTTTAGTGCCGGGGGGTGGGTGAGGTGGAGTGAGATTTGAACCCAGCTTTTGTCTTGAAAGAATTGCCTTCAATTAAAGATACGCGCTGATTTTAAACGGGAAGAATTAGATGGAGATCCGAATCTAACTTATCAAAAACAACAGGTCTAAATGTCAGTTCATACCACACATCAAAAATGGACCCAACATATTAGACTCCAAATAGACGGGCCCTAAACAATTGCACACACGCACACAAACACCAAAAAGCAAGATCTGAACTTCTACCCTCTCACACCATTAGCGAAAAAGAATCTTATGTACATCAATGATTAAGGAAATCAAAAACATGAAAATGAAGAATAGATGTGGCGGTATTAGCCAAATAGGCACCTCTAATGGGAAGCTTAAGAATACTGGCAACAGCACACTGAATGTTGGCACAGATAAGATTAGGCTAGATTTGTAAGGTTTAAAAAACGTGGTCACATTCTTACTTTTAAGAAGAATCGCTGTAAATACGAGGAATAGCATCCATTCCAACGATACGTTTGTCGCGCTTTTGATGTCAATCTCTATTCCATAATACTGAGTTGTGAAAGGCCATAAGAGTTGGATTTGGGCTCCAGCAACGTAGTCAGCAAGTAAGGGATGCTGGATAAGTGCCAAGAAATATGGAATGGCCTTTTTGCGATAAAGGGCAAAGATTGGCATAAATGACAAGAACAAAATTATGGTTGAATGTGTTGGTCCTCGGTGCTCTATTTGTGGGATTACTTTGTTCATAATTATGTCAGTGTCTGGCATGACGGACAACATGAGGATGGTTGGAATATGTATTTCGGTTTTTGTGACAGTTGTTGACGCTTTTCCTAGAATATATCCGAGCGAGAAGTGACCCACTGCGTACGATTTATCTTCCTCCGTTCTTGCCATAAAACGCAACGTGAAACTAATAAGTTTATAGCTTAACCTATGTGTCAAGCAACCGCCAGTTCCAACTTACTGGCAGAATAGTTGCCGACAGTATGGTGCAAGGTTTTTGGATGTTGGTTGAACAATATCGCTAGTTTTCTACGCTTTTAGGTTTGGAGGCGCTGGATGTGTTTATGTGTATTTGTGTTCTTAATGTAAACGATAATGTTTATTAAGACTTAAGATATGCCTTACGCTGAGGATGGATAATATGGCTATGCAAAAATTGCAAGTTGGAATGGTTTTGATTGTTGCGGTGACGGTGATTGTTGTGAGTGTTCTGGCTTCTACTTTGCTTATGGCATCTCAGCGAATTCCAAATTCTGGTGATGTAAAAGCTGTTGGTGTTTGCGTGTATTGGGATAGTGGCTGCACCAACAATGTTACTTCTATTGATTGGGCGTTCATAGAGCCGGGAAAAAACACAAACGTTACCGTTTACATAGCAAATAAGGGCACTTTGCCTTTGAAACTTAACATGACGACTGAAGATTGGAATCCCGCATCAGCATCAAGCAAAATATTCTTAACATGGAACCGTGAAAATTACGTGCTAAATGCCGGATCTGTGGTCCAAACAGTCTTAACTCTTTCAGCATCATCGGATATCAGTGGCATTGCAACTTTCAGCTTTGACATACTAATAACTGGAACTGAATACGCTTAGAAAACACCAATTCTCCCTCTTTTCTTAAACACAAGATGTTTTGCTCATTATTTTGTCAAAGTATCAGCTAGGTATCGACGTTTACCCTCTCTAGGGCTGAATAAGCATCAATACTAAAGCTGGTTTTCTAGTAGAGAAAACAGAAGAAAATACAAAATGGAGATTTAAGAAACAAGTGAAACTATGATTCTTTTATGTTTTGTCTCTGCGTTTTCTTTCGTGCTGCGTAGAGTCCGGTTGCTCCCAAAAGAATTACCATAGGAATTACCGTTCCAAAGGGAACTTCGGGAACGACTTTGTTGCGCAAGAAACAGCAAATAAATCGCCATATGGCTCGCAATATCCATGGGCATCCTGTGGCTTCTGCTGATACTGTATAGCCTCCTTCCGATTCTGCGATGATTGTTCCCACGTAAGCTTGTGTGTTTGTATCTGCTAATACAATTGAAATGTTGTGCCACTCAGCAACGGAAACATTAGCTGGATTATATACGATAATATCTGTAACAGTAATGGTTTGATTGACATCGATGGCGTTGGCTTTTACGTAGATGTTTATTGCTTCTCCAACGAAGTATTCTTCTCTATCAGTGTATATGCTGAAAGATTCTGTGGATTCATCAGCCTTGGCTAAGGGAATTGCAATGAACATTGCACATAGCAATACTATTGAAAGCCCTTTGATAGCTGTCATTCTTGGCATAGATCCTTCCCTAAATTCTTTGAGGCAGAATTAGATATAAAGACGTATGTAAGAAAAATATGGAAGAGTTGGAAAATGTTCTGTAACTAAGTTCTCATTGGACAGTTCTTGTTATCGATTTCTGCACGAACGATTAGATTGGTTGCAAAAGGCGCACAACAACTGTAATCATGAAGCTGATTCCCAAGACTACGGCTACCAGTCTCAAACGTCTCTTATCTATCATAATGTTCCTCGAGTATTCCATCGAAGACGATATCAGCTCAGACGCTATTAGGAGAATAATCGCCATAACAGCTAACCAAAGGCTGATATCCGATACTGAAAGGGGAAAATCCATTTTTTAACCTTCCACAAAACCTAACCAAACGTCAATCATGTTGCCATCTAAAGATACCCTATCATTATTGATTGCGACTACTTTCCCTGCAGTTTTCGATATCGCACACACTATGGCACTAATGAGTGGGCATCCCAAAACATGAATGCTCTGCAGATTCTCTTGCCTACTATACAAATTCTTGTACGTGGAATCGGAAATTCTTAAGTGAATCAGATTTTCTTCCGATTTTATTTCAACTTCTTTTGCTAATTGGAAGTTCTCAATGATTAACTGGGGAAGAATCTCGTATAACTCGTTTAATTCAAGTTTTGTTAAGTCTCTCCTAAGCTCTTTTTCAATTTGAGTTAATAGACCCAGGCCTGGAGGAGCCACGCAGACACCTTTCGGATTTTTGAGTAGAAAGCTGCCTTTAGCCATCTCTTCGATAGATGGCATACCAGTTTCAGCGCCTGCAGGGATAAAAACTATCATGTCTTTAAGGCCTTTAAGGTATTCGGGCAGATAGACTTCCTTTGGGTAAGGTGGAATGTAATAGCTCTTACCTTCGTATTTGAGGTCTTTGACTATTCGGTCGATTGTGTAGTATGAAGATGTTGCAGTGGAGTCTAGAAGGCTGCTTCTAACGTATTTTAGAGGGCTGATGAAGAAGAAAAAGGCGCCCCAGAAAGTTAAACCTAAACCGATAAAAGCTAACACTTGGGAGTTCTTGAGTATGGAAAAAGCCAATGATAAGACGCCAAGAATAATAAACGCAAAGCCAATTTTTCCAGAAGGAATGCCCTTGGCTTTCTTAAGTTCAAGCCGTAAATTTTCGATTTCTGTCTGCAGTTGCTTGATATTCTCTACTAAATAAGGTGTACTAGCCATCTCTCCAGATTCGCTTTCTGCTTCTAGTTGCTCTTCTGTTCTTTCTTTCTTATCCGAACTCATGTTTTCCACCAAAACTAACACAAAATAATCTTTTAAAGTTTCTTGATTCTCGCTTCACACGAACGGAAATAGACGGAAACTGAACAATTGCCTCTTTCTATTCCTTATTTGCTTGCGTTCCAGTCATGCTCTCGATGGTGTGAATGATTTCGCCAATGTTTATCACATTCATAGGGAGCAATAGTCTTGCAACTTCTACGTGTTTCAGTGGGATTTCTTCCTTCATTTTAAACACGTTCAATAAAGACCTAACTGGAATAATCCTAATGTTGCTTTTGTATCGCGACTTTCTAATATTATCTAAAAGTTCAATAGGCTCTTCTTCGGCTGTCACAACGATGCCATAAGTCTCTTTCGTTCTCTTATAAATCTCTGGAACTTTGAGTTTCTTCGATTCTTCTGTATCCCTGCCAATCTTCTTCTTGAAGTCTTCCATGAATTGACCAAATTGGTCCGCATTAATCTGATATGAGTCAGCTCTTCTGATTTCTAGAACAAGTTGAATGCTTGCTTCCTCTGAAACCCATTTTCCATCATATCCTGTCATATCTTGTCCTGCCTTGTACTGCCCATATTCCACTTTAAATCCCAGTTTTTCTCCTATACAATTAACTATGTCTTGGAATGCTTGTTCAAAACTTTCCCCTGTTTTTGCTAAGCATTCGTTAACCCAAGTTTCTAAATCGGTTCTTGCAATGTCTGGGGATGATATAAAGGTGCGGAATTTTTCTGAAGAAGGTGAATTGTTTTTTAATTCGCCTGTCAACTGAACGAGTTTTTCGACTGTTACGTTAACCATTTTCATTTCCCAACTGAGAGTAGTGTCAACTAATAATCATATAAGCCCTTCGAGCCTCATGCGAGTTGTAGAATATCGTGCTAAATATGGATTCTCCACACGAGTTTGGGTTTGTTTTTAACAGAAATAACATCTCTTTTCATGAATCCATATTCTTCTAAACGCATAAGTGCATCAGACAACTCGTCAAATTTCACCGAATTTCCCTTGGATTTTTCAATAGCAGCATATATTTCGCTTGTTTCTACCACTCGTTTGTCTTTTGCTAAATCACGAATTGTTTCCAACATCGCTTTTTCTTTGTCTGGTGCAAAATTTTTGAAGATTTTTAGGTTGTTATTTTTCTTTCTAGAATCGACAGAATATTGCACTGCCTTCGTGGAAACTACGGAAACTATTGACAAGCCAAGTAGCAACTGTTGTGCAGGAACTCCAAGCGAAACTAAAGACTGGTTTTTCAATGGTTTCCAATAGGATGCAATTTCTCTCCCAAAAATCAATAGTTTTTCTTCAAACTGTTGATAATTCGTTGATTCTCTTGTCAAGATTATTAGGCTAATGCGAACATATTTTTGCTCTACAGTGATTCCTGTATTGAACATGGCTTTTTCATACCAGTAAAGAGTGACCTGCGTGTAATTTTCTGGACTCTCAAAAACCAAATATCTTGCAATTAGCGAAACATCTTCTAATAGCTGTATGTCCCTCGAATCCACTATTGTAACAGCAGAGTATAGTCCTTGACTAGTTCTCCAAGTTATCAAGCATACTTCCCAACTATGAAGACTTGCAATGCTGCTCGCGACTCCAACATCAACGTAAATCAATGTAGACGGCTGAGTAGATGGAGGAAAATACGCGTACATAAGCGAAGCATCTTGATGCGCCAAACCTTCAAAGTATCTATCGCGGTAAAGAAATCTAAGCGTGTGATTCAACCCTTGAGTGTCTACAATATTTGATGGAAAAACGTTGGTGGCGTTTTCCCAACCTGAACTAATTCCTACTGGGTCTTGAGCAATTGCGAATGTTGGAGTATGAATACTAAGCATTATTACGGTGCAGCCTAACAAAAGAAGAGAGAGCTTCATCCAAAACCTTTGAGAAATCTTCGTGCGAAACGCGTTGAGAAATCTTCCACAGTGTACACAAAAACTTTCTGAGCTGGCTTGATTCGTCTTGCATTCTAGGCATGGTACCTGTTGATGCTGTGCAGGAAAAGTCTGAATTTTAAGAAACTTGTCAGCTACAAAAAGCGTAATTAGCATTCCAACAAATATGAGCATTAATCCGGCAACTGCGTGAAACATAACCATGGCAACTTCTTCGCCTAACCAATGCGCAATAGAAACAATTGCAGTTATACGGATAATATTCATGATTTCAAACACAATAAAACCAGTGATAAACATCCAAACCTTCTTAATCAAAGGTGTTGCGGCAACAAAAGCCAGAAAAGCGGCAAACATTGAAAACGCCATAAACGAATAGATTCCTGAACAAGGCAAGCCAATTGAGAATGGAACTGGCTCAGGAGACGAAGTTGCAAGTTCAATTGTTGGCGGTCCATAAGACGAAGACAGTGTAACAGGTAAGCCAAAAGTTTTCAGTATGGAATAGGAAGCTGCAGTGTTGAAATTAGCCATCGCTCCTCCTATAGTGTATATGAATTCAGTTGGCGGCGGAATGAGAAACAACAGAAATAAAATTGGAAGAATCAACGCCTTTAGCACTTTTAAATTGAACAGAATCAATGTGACACCTGTCACAAAAATTGGAAGCGTCAAAAGATGATACTCCAGAGGATAGAATGTGTACGAGCCATACCAATAAATGAGAAAGGCAACAAGGCAAACAATCAAGCCGACAAGTTCATCTAGATACTCAGTCTTTATTTTCTTCCGATAATTTTCCGCTTCAAGAATGCCCTTGACCATGTCCCTTTTTAAGTAGAAGAGAAAACCAACAAAGAAAGGTATCAAAAGAAAATGGCTGAAGGCTTCATTCTGCAACGCTTCGTTAGCAACGATTGCAAGATCGTTCCAGTACACTATAAACACGATTGCAACTACCAAAATGGCGGAAAAAACACGCTGATAATAAACTCTCAAGTATCCAACCATTTTAAACACATTCCTAATGTCCTTTTTCAAAGCGACTTTCCGTCCACTATTGGTTTCCGAGCTCAGCAAATTGACCAATATTAAATCATAATTAAATCCGTTATTCCTAAATCGCAAGTGAAAAATCGCTTACAGTTTGAATGCATACTTGTATTTTCAAACCTAAGCCTTGAATCAAGGTGCTGCAAGTTTTCGTTTCCGCAATCCGAAGTAGGCTCCGAAAGCAACAATCATTGAAGTCGTTGCCATCAATGGTCCCAACGGAACTTCGGGAATAACCTTGTCTGGCGGTGGGCACGTAGGATACGCCGTAGTAGGACCGTTTCCTATGCCATTACCCGAAGCAGCATAACCTGTTGGACTGCCCGGAGCTAAGACAGGCGCCCAGCTTGAATCTCCAGGTTTTATGCTGGTTGCTATCGGCCAATACCATGTATTACTGGCATAGTTGATCTCAACATAGAAGTAGAAACCCTCAACTCCAGGAACATGAACGTCAGCGAAGGCCAAGCCCGTGTTATGGTCCGGGTTCCAATAACCAGATATAACTGGATTTCTGTTAACGTCAGGATTGGCTATTCTGTCCTCAACATATATCGATCCGGCATCTGCTGGAACGGTTGTAAATGGGCCTTCTGGAGAAGTTGAATAGTAGATTGTAAGCCATGCACCATCTATTGGCGTGCCTGTGGCATCTTTGACCAACCAACTAACAGCCACAGGGTCTGCTCTAACTGTAGGGGTCGAAAGCATAACCCATAAAATGATACTAACAGTGACTAGACTTACCAGTGAAACGTGAAGCCTTCTCAAGCCTATACTCTCCTTACAATGCAAGCTTGGTTCTTGTTTAAAAAGACATATGGAAAATAGATATAGAACATTTGTCTCCGTATTCTGTTTTCAGAGCACTACACAAATTTCGATTTTAGAATTGTTTTGAGAATTTTCTTTCCATCAGCGAAGGTTCTTAGTTTTGAAACGTCGTATTTTCTTTTCTCGCATGTTATTGGTTTTTCTTGAAAAACGAAGCCATTCTTTAGTCCCTTCACAGTGATCTCAGTTTCAATACTATATCCTAGCGATTCCAAATTGAATGATTCTAAAACTTCTCTTTTGAACGCTCTGAACCCTGATTGGCTGTCTGTGACTCGTTTTCCAGTCAAAACTGTGATCGTGGTGTTGAACATAAAATTGCCAAATCTATTAAGTTTTGTTATTGATTGTTTTCCATGGCCCAAGAATCTGGAGCCAGCTGTGATGTCAACGCCGTTGAATAATGGATTTATGAGGTCAGATATTTCCTTAGGCTTATGCGAACCATCAGCATCCATTGTAACAATGACGTCGCCTTGTGCATGTTTAAATCCTTTTCTTAACGCGTACCCTTTTCCGCGGTTTCTTCCATTAGACAGAACCATGGCTTTGTATCTCGACGCTATCATTTTTGTCTCGTCTGTGGATCCGTCATCCACAACTATGATTTCATATGGTACACCTAAACCATCCATGGCCAAGATTGTTTCCGAGATAACGTTGCCTATGGTTTTCTCTTCGTTATACGCTGGAATAACGATTGACACTACGAACTGTTGCATCCTTTCTCCTTTTCTCCGAAGTTCCGTTTTCTAACTTATGCGTTTCGCAATACTTAAGTCCCTATGGAAAATGGATATAGAACTGTCGTCTAGTTTCTATTAAACCATTCGATTTACGCAAGAAAACGCAATTTTAGTTAAAACCGAAAGTCTAGCTACACTCTAGTAGAGCCGATGTGTATGTCAAAACTGAATTCTTGAATGTCATTGGACATAAGATACGAAACAAAAGCGTCGTCAGTCGAAGCTGATAAAGTTAGAGTAACATAAATCGCTTCATCCGAACTAATCGTAGTTCCATTGTAATCCCAAGAGAGGGTAATATTGCCAGAAAGACCATGTGGATTCCAATTCATGTCGCTAAGATTCAGTTTTATGTCCACCGTGCTATTGCTTCGGATATAAAATGAGCGATTTATCGATACGCCAGGACGTATTGTACCCCAATCAATGTACTGTTGCCCATCCGTAGTCTTCATGTCTCCTCCATATATTTCAACGCCTACCACGTATATAGTGCCAACACTTGGGATGGTCAAATTTTGTGTTCTACTAAGTAATACAGCGACAAAAGTAGTGAGCAAGATGGATGCTACTGCCACAACTACTATCAGTAATATTGTTTTCTTAAAATGGCGTATTGATTGCAAGAAAGAATGTGCCATTTATTTTCTGTTTCTCCCCTATTATATGGCGGTTCAGTTTAAACCTTATGCTGACTAACATATTAATGATTCGGAAAGGGTAATTTCTCACTTCTTCGAGGCTAAGTCTGCTGCTCTAAGACTACAATATAGAACGGTGGCAGCTTATTTCATCTATTGCTTTTTTTCTAACCAGCCTAATATGATACGCTCATAAAAAAAGAAAACCTTCCCGATGAGTGCAAGACCCTTCGTTCTAGCTACGGCTCGTTCAAGTTCTGTTAACTCTTGTGAAGAAACTATCCGTAAAACAGGGAGAAGAGTCAGATAAAGAAGAACAAAAACAAATGTTCCTACACAAATCCTTAGATAAATGTTTAAAGGCAGAGCAACCTGAAGAGCAAACAGCGGAAGAAGAGAAACGAGAGAAGCAACGTAAATTCTGGCTGTTACTCGCCAGTCTGGTGCAGCACCGAACCTCCGCTTGGCAACAAATGCCCCATACGCTGTGGAAACAAAGGACCCCGCGAGGTAGGCGAACATAAGTCCATAAACCGCATAAGACTGAGTAAGTAAGAGGGCTGCAGGCATGAAAACAGCAAAATTCACTAGACTAGTTTTGAAAACAACCTTGGTTTCTCCTATGCCAGTGAAGAAACTTCCAAGAACAATTAACCCCATACCCACAAAAAGGAACTCTAATGTTATTAGAATGAGATAAGAAGGTGTCGAAGCATACGCTGCGCCGTATACGATAGTAACTATTTCGTTTGAGAAAGTCATAAGAAGTAGAACTACGGGAAGTAGGACCAAACTCGAATATTTCACACAAAACGAGAAGAAAGATTTTAGCTGCTTTGATTCGTTGTTAAGCCTTGCAAAAGCTGGAAAAATGGCAGTGGCAACCGAAACCGAAATAATTCTAATGAATGTAGCAAAATTTTGAGCCGCTTTGAAAAAGCCAACTTCTCTTTCTGAAGTGAAGATTGCAAGTATTATGCTTTGAAATTGCGTATAAAAACCAACAATAATTGTCGCAGCAAATAAGGGGAAACCATATTTAAGAAGCATTTTGATGTTGGCGGAAAAGCTGTCGGAGACACCGCTCTTATCTAGCGACCTGTATATTTTGATTTCGACAATAAGTATCCCAAGTGTAGCTGCCACCAAATAACTCGCAACAAGCCCGATTAAAGCGCCAACGACACCTAATCCTACAACTATAAGAAGAGGCGCAATGGAGATTTTGATAAGAGAGGAAACTACAGAACTCAAAGCGCTATATTCTGTCCTGTAAAAGCCCACCAAAATGGCGTTGGCGGTGTTGGCCAAAGTTTGGAAAAATATTATGGTAGAAGCCAATCGAATATAGCCGCTATATTCAGGCCCTGATATGAACTCAGTGGCAAACAAGTTTGAAAACAAATCTGAAAGAATGAAGCAGAGAATGAAGAAGACGAGGCCTATAATAGTGTTGAAGATGATTCCGTGATGGATCAGCGTTGCTACTTTTTTGCCTTCTTTTTTGGCGTGAAGACTTGCCGAGTACTTAGTTAATCCCTGATTTATTCCTAAATTGATGAGCGTAAGAAAGATGGACGGAACAGTGAAGGAAATGGTATAAACTCCATAACGGTCTGGGCCTAGAAGACCTGTGATCAAGAAGACGCCTATGGCCGCAATTATTGTTGAGGCAAGACCTCCCAAGGTTAAAAAGAAGCTTCCTCTGGTAGATTCTTTGGCGACTTGAATAGACTCGTCTCCCAATTTACCTCAACCACGTTTAAAACGGTCTAATTTGAACCTTTGAAAGTGAAATGCTATATACGTGAAGGGTCAGGCTAATATTTCATTTGGTAAACAGCCGGTTTGCCCTTAGCTTTGTAAAGCTCTTGCGCACCCTTCAATTGCGTATGCTGAAAAAGAGATAAAAGGAGATTAGCTTATTGTTTAGAAGATAAATGTTGACGGGAATAATCATGCCAAAGCAGTTTCAAAGTGTCTTAGTAACTGGTGGTGCGGGTTTTATTGGAAGCCACCTTGTTGATCGCCTTTTAGAACTTGACATCAATGTTACTGTTTTGGACAATCTCAGTTCAGGGCGCCTAAGAAACATTCGCCATCATGTTGGCAAGAAAAATTTCGGCTTCAAAAAAGGTGACATTAGAAATTTTAGTTTGGTCAAAAAATTAGTGAAAGATGCAGACGCCGTTTTTCATCAAGCTGCATTTGTCAGCGTCCCGGGATCAGTTGAAAACCCTATTTTGGCCAATGAGATTAATGTTGATGGGAC
>JACAEK010000025.1 GCA_013388895.1 Candidatus Bathyarchaeota archaeon
CTTTTACACCTTCGAAGCTTCGAAAAGCCCTGGCATATTTAGGGATAACGTCTGGGTTTTTGCAGCAGACTTTTATGGCTTTAACTGGTTTTCCAAAAAATTTCCGTTCAACAATTTCAGTTTTCACAACAAAGAGATATTCTTTGCTAATCTCCTCAACAATCTTCGATGGGTTAACACTATCTTCAATCACAGCATAAAAATAGGCAACAAAATTTCTGTCAACAATTAGAACGCGTTTTCCTGAATCGCTGATGCCCCAAAGCCAAACTTCGGGCATGTCATCTTTAACTTCATAGTTTATGTCCAAAAGCCAAAACTTAACCTTCATGGCATATTCGCCCCTTTCAACAATTCAGTAAAATAGAGAGCCACTTTTAACACTTTTCAGACGCTGATTCCTTGCATATTTATATCCAAAAAGATTATTGCATTACAAATGAAGAAGGGATTAAAGCGTTTTGAAGCTTTTAGAGACGAATTTGAAGAAGGGTTTCGTTAAGGTTATTCCTGACTCTTTTGATGATTTGTGGCACTTGTATAATGTGATTTACAAAAACGATTGCGTATACGCTTACACTACGCGAGAAATGAAGCCGTATGAAGGCGGGTATGAAAGACCTAAACGTGGCGAAAGAGTTTCGGTTTTTCTCGGCGTAAAAGTTGAAAACGTAACGTGGGACAAGCTTCTTGGCAGGCTTAGAGTTCATGGCGTTATCTGCGAAGCGCCTGAAACTGTTCCATGTGGCGCACATCACACACTTAACATTGGCCTAAACACGCCAGCTACAATCGTAAAAAAGGAGTGGGCTGAACATCATATTGAACGGTTGAAAAGGGCAAGCAAAGCATCTGAAAAACCCATCATAATAGTTGCGATAGATGACGACGGCTACGCAATAGCCACAACAGCCCAATATGGCATAGAAGTAAAAATGGAAGAAAGCATAAAACTTCCAGGTAAGCTAGAAGCCGAAAAAAGAACCACAGCAATGAGAGAATACTTCCAAAAGGCATCGAATAGCCTGCGCCAAATCTGGACACAAACGCATAGACCAATAGCTATCATCGGTGTAGGCTTTGTAAAAGGCGACTTCGCAAAGTTTCTCCAAAACGAAGTTGCAGATGTTGCCAAATCTGTGGTAGATGTTAAAAGCGTCAATAATGGTGGAGTGGCGGGCATATACGAGGCGTTGCGTTCTGGCGTATTGCTAAAAGCCATGAAACACCAACGAATCGTTGAGGAAACGGAAATTGTTGAAGAAATTCTGAAAAGACTTGGAAAAGGCGAGCCGACTGTTACTTATGGGATGGAAGAAGTTGAAAAGGCAGCACAATTGGGTGCTGTTGAAAAGCTTGTTTTAGCAGACACATCATTGCGGGAATCTTTAGACGAAAAACGTTTACTTCTCGAAGATTTGATGAGAAGCGTGGAGCAGAAAGCAGGGAGTATCCTCGTAGTAAGCACTGAACATGAGGCTGGCGCAAAACTTACTGCATTAGGCGGGATCGCTGCTCTTCTCCGCTTCGCAGTATATTAGCCCTTGGCTGTTCTTAGTCGTCTGCGAACAGCAGGATTCTTGTCAGCAAGCCTTTTCAAAACAGTCTCAAAGTTCTCGTCGCTCAAAAGCTCTTTTTCAATAAAAACTCCTGTTCTACCTACTTCATCTCTTCTCAAAAGAGCGTGGACACGGTCTAAAACTGTTTCCGCTGATATGCCTAACAATTTCGCAATTTGCTCTTCTCGACCAACAATCGAACTTTCTTTATGCCCACTTTCCGTGGGTTCGATTAGCATTAGCCGTTTGTCTACTCCACAAACGCGTACGTTTTTCTTCAAGTCTTCTAGTGTGGCTTCACCGCCGAACTTGTAGAATTCCCTTTCCACTTTACGCATTTTCATCAAAGGAAACGAGACACTCATGTTCTCGTCTATTTCAATGTAGGCTTTCATGGCGTAAGTGGGGGTAGCTTGCACTATCAACCGTCTATTGGCTGATATACCCGCCTTTTCCAGAGCAGTTTCCACAATGAACGATGATGGCTGATCGGGTATGAAAATGTCAACATCACTTTTTCGGTTCACGTCTCCTCTGGCAATGCTACCATGCACCACAGTGTCTAAATGAAAGTTTTTCAATGCCTCCATTATCCGTATGACTCTCTGTCTAAACTCTTTAAGCAAATTCCAATGTTCAAAATCATAAGCAACTTCCTGCTGATCGAAGCGTCTCTTCGGTTTCTTAGCCACCTCGTCACCTTCTATTCAGAAGGCTATTCAACTAACATTTAACACATTGCCCGAGATCTGCCAAGGCAGACTAAGCAGGAAAATGGCTAAAAACAAAAAGCAAATAAAAAGCAATTCAGTCTGGAGTTTATATCTCAAGGTGGTAAAATGGCTGAGGAGAAGAAAACCGAAGAAAAAAATTTTCACAAAAAGTTTGCAGTCGACAGTTTCAACTTAGTCTGGACATTAATGGAGAACAAGAACCGAACCATAGAAGAAAACGACAAGATGATCCATGCTGCACATGCTTCTCGCTTTCAGTGGGGCGAAATTGGAACACCTGTGGAATTTGAGAGAGGCGAATGGCAAATTTCCAGAATGTACACGGTTCTAAACCGACCTGAGCCCGCGCTTTACCATGCCAAAAGATGTCTAGACATCTGCAAACAAAACAATATAGGTGACTGGGAAATCGCCTTCGCCTATGAAGCAATGGCAAGAGCATACGCAACAGCAGGAAACAAGACAGAATGTGAAAAATACATTAAACTCGCAAAAGAAGCTGGAGAACTGATTAAAGAGAAAGGAGACAAAGACTACCTTTTCAACGAACTAAAAACAATTGCATGCTAAACGTGTCAAGAAACCAAAACAACCATTTTTCTTCAACCTTTTTTCAGAATCAAACATTGAAATGACATGTTGTTTCCAAAGACTATTTTATGCAGTTTCATTTTAGTAATTCCAGAGCAGAGCTGAGAATCCTAATGAGTGCTGAAAACGCCATATGCACTGTTTGCGGGCGCAAGCCAGCCTTTTTCTTTAGGCTTTACTCAGGAGAAAAACTGTGCAAAAAATGTTTCAGCAAATCCATCGAAGAAAAGGTCAGAGCAACAATAGCCAAATACCAAATGCTCAAATACGACGATAAGATTGCTGTGGCTGTTTCAGGCGGAAAAGACAGCATAAGCCTACTGCACGTTTTAGCCAAACTAGAACGTAATCACCCCAAAGCTTCTCTTGTAGCGGTTACTGTTGACGAAGGAATCAAAGGTTATCGAGATGAAGCCCTGAAAATAGCTGTTGAAAACTGCAAGAAACTTGGCATAACACACCACATGGTCTCTTTCAGGAAGCTTTATGGTTTTACACTTGACGAGATCGTTAACCGCCTAAAAAAGAAAGGCAAAGGCGAATTGACCCCATGCGCATATTGTGGCGTATTACGGAGAAAAGCGTTGAACATAGCCGCAAGAAAGGTGAAAGTTAATAAACTTGCGACAGCGCACACACTAGACGACGAGACGCAAACAATTCTACTGAACATTTTTCACGGCGATGTTTTACGCATAGCCAGAGAAAAACCAGTCACAGACGAAGCACATCCAAAACTTGTAAAGAAAGTAAAGCCCTTTTGTGAGATTCCAGAAAAAGAAACTGCATTATATGCTTACATCAAAGAAATAGAATTCCAAAGTGCGCCGTGCCCATATGCTTCGGAAGCACTTAGAAATGATATTCGCGTGATGCTTAATCGAATGGAAGAGAAGCATGCTGGAACAAAATTTACAATTTTCAAGTCGATAGAAAGGATAAGACCAGCCTTTGAAGAAACTGCTAAAAAAGAAGGATTAAGAGAATGTATCGAATGTGGTGAACCCTCAGCGGAAGAAACATGTAAAACATGCCAAATACTTAAGCAGCTAAGCTAGCCTTGACCGATATTCTAATAAACAAGAAATATTGAACACAGATGTCAATGAGCGAGTTAATTGCGATTTTAGCTTCAGTAACAACAGTTAGCCTTATCGCTTTCATAGGAATAGTCTTCATAGGCTTAAAAGAAAAGCTTCTAAAACGTATTCTCGTAGCTCTTGTGGGTTTTGCGTCAGGCACCTTATTAGGTGGTGCTTTTCTCCATCTGTTACCCGAAGTAGCTGAAAGCAGTATGACATTGACGCCGTTTTTCTATGTTATCATTGGCATTGTTTTGTTTTTCGCTTTAGAAAAGTTTCTTTATTGGCGCCACTGTCACGAAGGCGAATGCCCGGTCCACATGTTTGTATACCTTAACATTTTTGGCGATGGAATTCACAACTTCATTGATGGCATGATAATTGCAGCTGCATACCTTTCGTCTGGTTCCTTTGAATTGGGGTTTGCTGTAACATTAGCGGTGATTTTCCATGAAATTCCTCAAGAGATAGGCGATTTTGGAGTCTTAATCTATGGAGGCTTCAGCAAAAAGCGTGCGTTAGGCTACAACTTTCTTTCAGCTATTACAGCCATTCTGGGCGCATTAGTCACTTACTATTTGGCAAATATCGAAAACATATCAGCTCTCCTTGTTCCGTTTGCAGCAGGCGGATTCATCTACATAGCAGCAGCGGACCTTATGCCAGAAATGCACAAGAAACATCAAGGAGGTACATCTCTGATTCAGCTTATCACTATTGTACTGGGGATTGCGTTGATGGCTTATCTTAAGATTGCTTTGGGCGGTTAGTAGTTTTCTGTTTTAAAGCGTTATCTTGTTTTAGCTTGCGCAAAATTGTTGAATCTTCGAGGGCAGTTTTTGCTGAAGCCACTTTCTTAGCTTTGTACAGAAAAACTTCAAATCCGCAGTAGGGACAGGTTCTGGTTTTCTGTTCATCTTTAGCTAACAAAAGTCCGCCACATCTACCGCACTCCACGATTAAGAAAGGCATTAAGCTTAGTCACTCCGAAAACCTTTTCCACGTTTAACTAAATAACGCTAGTGTAGAGGCAAACAGATGAGCGATGAAGAAAAGGCAGCACAGCCAAAGGTGTCACCAGAGTTTCTTGAATCAGTCATCCACTATTTCAAGAAGGAAGGCTACAAGGTTGATTTGGCAAAGACAGATTTTGAAGGCTTCACGGGAATCTCTCACAAGTTTGATTTAATTGTTCAGAAGGGACGCATAGCGCAGGGAGTTTGGATAAGAGATTGGAATAGAACCATAGGCGTGAATGTTATCATAACGTTAGATAAGGCTTCAGAGGATGTGGGCTTGTCAAATCCCATTTTGGTGGGTGAAAAATTCAGTGACCATGCAAAATCTTATGCGAACAGAAGAAAAATTACACTTTTAACGAAAAGGCAGATAGCTCCACGACTGAGATAAAAACTAGATTTGAAGATATTCTTCTAGCAAGTGTTCTTCTTCCAGCTTGCTCAACCAGTCTACGACGCCGATGCAACATTTTTCTCGGTTGCCCAAAATGTCTAAAATTTCTTTAGCAGCTTCTTCCACACTTTTGCCTGTAATGTTTAACTCGCAGACTTTTACTTCTTCATGAACGTTTAAAGCATCAACCAAGCAAACATCCAGAATCTCGGAAGCTAAATTCTCCCACAGTTTGCGACCAGAAAAACCACATTTCTCCATGAACTTTCGCAGTTCAACAGGGTCGCGTCTCAAAACAAAAACGTATGTGGCAAGTTGTTCTGGAACGACGCTAACCGCATAATGTCCATCGATGATTATGGTCTTTTTGCTACATTCTTTGATTATATGTCGAATTATCTGTCGCATTCTCTTTTCGTCAACAATTATGGAGTCTCGTTCCTTGTCTTTGCCTAAGATAAGGTTTTCCTCAGTCGCCAGCTGGGTCAGATTTACGTAGAAGGCGTCTAGTTTAGAAGTAAGCATGTGTGCAATTGAGGTTTTTCCGACGCATGGTGTACCAGTTATTAAAATGACATGTTTAGGCATGGTTTTATCCATTCGTTACTATCAATAGAAAAGGATTTGACCCAAATAAGGTTTCCAAAATTCTTATTGCAGAGGGTTTGCATTATGTCCTTTGGGCTGGCGAGTTGGTGTGTGGCTTTCGAGTCCCTAGCGCTAAAGCGTAGGACTTGAGGAAACTCCGCCCACAAGTAGAATTGCAACGCCTGCAAGGGCGTAAGGCGAGAGCCTTGGCTACGGAGCAGAAACGAAACGTCCATCTGGCATGTGCCTATGATGCATGTTAAGTTGTTGAGAATGCTAGGTGTGAAGCTGTGAAACGGCTGTCCTGCAAGTGGAAAGGGCAAACAGATGCCTGTGAAGAATCTACCTGAGGCGCGGGTAGCCCGATTAGTCGAATGCCACAAAAACAAAAGGCGGGTTACAAC
>JACAEK010000012.1 GCA_013388895.1 Candidatus Bathyarchaeota archaeon
AAGCATGCCCAAAAAGCCAAAAAAACCGATTTTGGCATTTTCTGGTCTGAACTAACGTCTTGGTTGTCGCATAGGCAGCACATCATAAATTGGACCGCAAAAAGCGGAGAGATAGGCGAAAACTTCGAGGCAGTGCACGCAGGCGGAAACTATGTAATAGTTTATCCCAAGTCTGCACTTCACGTTCAAAGAGTACCAAAGAATGATTTCAAGATAATCTATGAAAAATGGGATGAGTATGCAGCGGAGTTGATCGCTCGCTCCTATTTTGTTAAAGGCCCAATTGCGCATACTAGATTTTCCAAATACATCATAAGTATTATTCATCAATACTTGAACAGCGAAAAATCGGAGAGATAGTGCTCACATTCACATGTCGCGTATCTTATCGCTTATGTTCGGGCATGTGTATATCTATCTCTCGCAGTATTCTTGCCAACAGCTTTGGTTCGATTCTGAAGCCCTTGCCCACTAGTGTCAGCACCATTTCTTTTGCTTCGATCCTACTCAGTATTTCCTCTCTTAGGGCTTTCATAACGACATAAAGGGTTCCTCTAACTTTCAGACCCAATGTTTCAGCGAATGCTCTCCCACTGGATTCATCCATCAATAACAATGCGCCAATTTTGCGCGCCAGTATTATTGCTTGAGCCTCTCCAAAATGGATTTCGAAAGCGTGTTCCACCATCCTTTGACAGAGCTTAATCTCTCTTTCATCTAGTTTTGAGATTTTTATCCAGCCCTGTTCGATGCACTCTTTTATGGCAAGCGCGTCGCTAAACCCTTCTTGTAAGCCTCTTTCGACGGCTTCTTTGTAAACCTCTTCTGGGATGATCACTTCGCCGAAAAGTTTTTTGAGCAATGTAATTCTGCCTATTTTTGCGAGCCATATCAGAGGGCTTGTGTTGGAGACTATGGGCAAAGAGGCTGTTCCTCGCTTAAGCCTTCAAATCCTCTTCTAAATCGTGTTCTGAGTATTGGATGAGAACGCCTTTCTCGACTAAAATTTTATAGAAGTTCCATAATGATGTGCCAGCTAGTTGAGCTGCTTTCCAACCAGTGGTTTGCCCCCTCCGATAAAGCTCAACAGCGTGGTCTAGGTCCTTTTCTTTAACGCCGTGTTCCAGAATCTCACGTATCAAAGCTGATCTGTCTTTTCCTTCTTTATCCGCTAATTCACGGAGCTTCTTTATGGTTTCACGGGGCAATCGTAGGCTAATTGTTTCAGACAAACAAACCACCGTAATACAACATATATCAATCGCATTATATAAACCATGCTGAACTCAGGCGTCTTTCCAACGAAGAAATACATCACTCACAACTGTCCATCTTTTCAGTTGTCGCAAACGCGCGTAAATCAAGGTTCTTTGTCAAAAATAGTCTAGAAGCGAATCTAAACTGGTAAAATGGCGCCGGGGAATAGGTTTACATCTCGGTTTAAATTCTCGGCGAAATTTGACAATCGGGTGACCAAGGATTCCTTTGCATGATTAAAGCTTTAACGTTTAAGGTTTATCGTGCCCTTGCGAGTTTCTTCACCGCAACTTATACTAATGGATATTGGTTCATCTACAGGAATGCTATGACCAGATATCCGATTGTCGGAGTCTTTTGTTCCGTCGAGATTAGTCCAATAAAGCCAAAAGTTATGATGTGGAGGTTCTGTTTCATGCATATGTGGATCTCATAACCTTGTTGAAGAATTCTATCTATTACTTTGAAGAAGAGAGCAGCGTACAATTTTTCTTGCCAATCACCATACCTTTTGCGATAAATGTTGATCCGTTTCTTTGTGACTCTCGCAACCCATTTATGTTGTCTTCCTCGCCTAGAATTCCTCGTCGCTACTGCGATTAGTGGCGGCGATTTTGGTTGACCTGAGCAATCTACTCCAATATAAGGTTCTTTTGGATATTTAGCAAAAGCCGACACCAAAGTCTCTCACTTTTGCTCTAAGATCTTCAGAATTTCTTTATGTTTCGAAGTATAAGCTGTTTGAATACCCTTTCTGAGGTAGATTTCTATGCCCGTGCCTTGAACAGTAGTAGATTCCGTCTTTAACTCGATTGTTGAGAGCGCGACGAGTTCAATCCCAATGGGTTCCTTTGCAATATTTCCCTTTGTTAGCTCGAGTGCGAGCAATGCTGCGCGGTTTATGGCGGTACCTGTAGCGGTGATTTTAAGCAGTTCCGACTTGGCAAGTTTAGATAAACTTAAGGGAATGACTTGGTCTGGTGACAAGTGCTTGGAAATGACGATCAGTTGACCGTCACGGCTAAAATCAAGTTTCATTTTTCTATCGAGTTCTTTTTTCTTTTTTTCCCAATCAACCTCACGTTCTTTGCCAAGGACAATAACAACTCCTCCTATGTTCAATGCTGGAGCTCCGATGTAATCCAAAGACATTTCCTTGACAGATACATTTGCAATGTTGGAAGAAAGCTGAACCGCCATGCATGACAGAGCTATAGCATTACCAAAACCTACAACGCATAGTTCTTTCTCCCTGCGAAGCTCATTGATGATTTCATTTGAAAAATGATAGGCACTTCCTTTTGCAACATCCTCTGGTTTGACAAGGATTAGTTTCATCAGCTCCTACACTCTTCTGCTATATTCTTGGTTGTCTTGGATATATTTTTCCTCTTGAATAACCCTGTCGGAAAAGTTATTCTTATTACAGATAAAGTGACTGCATCAGAGACGACAATTCTTTGCTGTTCGAGTTCAACCTACATCCGCAACGCTCAAATTGAACTTCTCTGTCCAAAATAACCTGCAAGCTAGATCCAATTGGTAAAATGGCGCCGGGGAATAGGTTTACATCTCGGTTTAAATTCTCGGCGAATTTTATAAATAATATGGAGAGAGAAGGCTTTTCTGGGTTTTCAGAAGGGTGTTCCTCGAACTATCTGAAGAGGATGGCTGGTTGCTTGGGTCGGTTGGCGAGACGTTGATCTATTATCCAATGTGATGAATTTAGAAAAAAGAGGGAATCTAGAGGAGTTTGACGTCACGTACGAATATTGCAGCTGCAGGTATGATCAGAGTATCGCTAAGCGATACTGTTTCGTTGTACCATCTAATGTGAAAGAAGTAATCTTCAAACCATAGGTTAGCCATGACATAGTCCGTTTCAATTCCTGTTCCCCACAGCGCTATCGCACCACTCACATACTGAGAGTGTGAGCCTATCTTGTAGACACCTCTGCAACTCAGCGCAGAACCCTCATCCCATCCTATAATGAACTTGTCTGTTTCTGGCTGTAAATCCGCAAGAGTGGTTGGTCTAGAGTATATAGCCACCGATAATTGATGTAGCTTGTTGTTCTCAAACCATCTTGCCGCAAGGAAACCTACTGCGCCAACGTAACCTTCTGGAGTCGTAGCGTAAGACCAACCATACATCTCGAACCATGGCATGTCAAACTCTCCATAGACTCGAGCTTCAGCATACCCATTTAGCGCCAAGCTCCCCAAACCCAAACCATACCAAACTACCTGAAAAGCCGGAGTAATTTCCGCAAGTAAGCATCTGCCTAGCGCATAACCCTTGAATGCTATATAGACTTGCACCTGAACTTCAGCGTAAGCAGACATCATTGGAGTGAATGCTAACACCGAAACCAAGACAACCAGAAAAGCCAAACTAGTCCTCTTCAAATATCTCCTTCCACATGAAAACATGTGATCATAAGTTCTAAAGCTTTTAGCTACTTTTCCTCTAGAACAATCTTTCATCCTCCAACATGTTTTCTCCAATTTTCAACAACATGTATGTTGTAGCAACATTGAAAACACATCAAAACCGAGAATTTAAACCCTAACTGGGCGTCTTGGCGCCGGGGAATAGGTTTACATCTCGGTTTAAATTCTCGGCGAATTTTATAAATAATATGGAGGGAGATTTCTTTCCAACGGAAACCCCTGGGATGTTTGAAGTAGCAACGGGCAAGCAGGAGTTAAAGCCTCTCTCGGGCTACCATTATGCTTTAGTCGAAAATCCTATCAGTGGCGAATTCTTAGATTTAGATGCGCGCTTTAATTTTTTCTTACCTTTTCTTAAGATGCGACGATAAAACTTTACCCAAGCAAGAAATGATAAGACGACGGTTAAGTAAGGGTTTTCTAAGTATTCAGAAGCGTTGGGAAAGATGCTAGTGAACATATAGCCAAGTAGCCAGATCCCTGTGAGTGTTATCAGCAGAGAAGTGAGGGCTAATAAGCCTATGAAAGAGTGCCTATGTAATTTGCTCCTACACTCTTTTAATTGCCAAGCCATTAGGAAGGAAAATCAAGGGACTCCAATTATTCCTATCAGCACAGAATTAATGAACAGGATTAAAGTGTCTGTCATGCTATGCACCCTCTTTTTTACTCCTAAATTGCTGTTAAGACTTAAAAAGTTATGAGATGCGCGGACCAGGATAATTCGGTCGCGCGTAAAATCACTTAAATGTTCGAAGACTGAATGTTCAATTAGAAACCGAGAATTTAAACGCTCACCGTCAAGTTTGGCGCCGGGGAAGGGATTTCAGCACCAATTTACTAGTAAATCCTCTTTTTATATTTGCTTGCTGAGAGTTTGAGTCTTTCTCGCAATGTTAAAACAACATCATTAGGTAAGAGATGACAATGCACGCGTATTGTTAATTCCTTCACTCTCTTACCTAGAAACAAACCGTCAAAAACAACGAAGTCTATCGGGTTACCAAGGCGCGCGCTACTAATTCCAACAATAAACTTAACAGGTCTAAGAACATACGATATCTGCAGTGGAAAGAATTGGGCAAGCATCCCCGTGATGAATACAAGCGTCCGGTTCAAGCTCATCTGGAAAGATTGCTGAAAAAAGCGCGCAAAATAGTACAAGAAGCAAAACTGAAAACATTTGAATGCCCTTCATGTGAGAGCATTAGCAAAATCGTTTTGGAGGATAGCCACTTCAACCTGAGAACAAAGAGCCCTGCAATTGAGGTCAAATGCACTATTTGCGGGGCGCGTGCGTTAGTGGATGTCATAGAGGCATGGAAGGTTAATGATTACTATGACGCGTTCGTCGATGATATTAACAAGCGCAGGAAGCATATTAGAGAATAAGTACAAGACAAGCTTACCAGAACTTGCGCGCTTCCCTTTCTAAGACTGGATCCAATGCTAACCTTTGTTTAACTTGCATTTAGGCATCCTGACAAAGCACAACCGCACGAATCGCGGGATCTGCATTCCCAAACTCCTTTAAACTGATTGGCTTCCCTTGCGGAAAAATCCTGTTCGGGTTTTCCATAACATAAGCTCTAATCTCTTGATTTTGATCTTCAAAAAACCTTCCAAAATGCACCCATACTAAGAAATCAGACGCTATGTCTTTCCCAGAGAGCCTTTGAAACGCACTTTGTCCAGTTGCTTTGACTTCAGCAGTCTTCTCTGTTCCATCGGGAAACCGAACGATGATATCACATGTTCTGCCGCCAAAATTAGCGTTAGAACATCCAGGAAACAGCTTCTCTCTTTCTAATATGCACAGTGATTCACTTAGTATCGAAGGTATCTTAGGAAATTGTATACATTTTGCTAAGGGATTCTCGTTGTGCATATCTGAAATAGCCGAGAAAACTTGTGCCAACAAATCAGTAAGTTCTACGATTTCACTCCATCTCAAACATGTCTTCGGCAATATTCTCCCTCTAACAAAAAGTAAGTCGTGTTTAGCAATAAAAAGTAAGCCGTGGTTATAGATCAGACTGTATTGGCACGCGCTTCCGAAGATACCTAGTTAAAGAACTTCAAAGGGAAAAGAAACTATGCCAACACAACGAATGTGCAACATTTGCGAGTATTCATTTTAGTAGATCCTTGGTGAATGTAATGAAGTCGGGCAGGTCGTCTAGGAATGTTATGGCTCCTCCGATTAAAAGAGCGCTGTAGAGATTTGTGCGTTTCTTGTCATCATCGAAGAGCAAGCCTAGAGCGCCTATGATAGCTGACGTTAATCCTATGGGCCAATGATGGATGCGAACCGTTCCGAAGTATACTTGAGGTCCGTTTGGTGTATTGTAGACACGTATTGCGTTTTCCATTGGTTAGCACCTCCTACTGCAATTAGATACCAAAAATATAGTATCACAATTTAGATATATAACGTTTGTGGTATCAGAACCAACGAAGGGGGGTCCGGCATCGCGGGCATGGATTCGTTCCCTTTGCAACGATAGTCCCACAATTTGGACATTGGTACCTAGTCGATTTCGTTGCATCATCTATTATCTTTATTACGACGGCGGCGCCTAACAGCAGGATTATGAATGCAAGAAAATCATCAAAATCACCCATCTTTCTTCTTCTCCGCTTCTTTCTGTAGGTCTGATAGAAATCTTCCAATAATCTCGACTAACAATTCATTTCTGGATTTTGCAGCACCCTTTTCAACAAGGCCGTCAAGAGCCAAAGTGTATTTCTCAGGCAAACGGAGAACGAAGGAAGAAGCCTTTTCTTGAGGTTCATAACGGGTAGTTCTTGTTTTTGGCATCCACATCCATTTGATATCATTATATTAATACTATATAAACATTAGTGAATAGAATCTTGGAAATAGCACGCACACTGAGTGAGAGTGTGTTCGTTTGTTTGTTCGTTTGTTCGTTTGAGGAAGTAGGTAGGTAGAGTAGGTGCTTGTAGGATTGTTTGAGTGAGAGTGTTAGTTGGGGCAAAGTTTTATCCTTTTTTTGTGATACTGAGTATCAGAGCTGTCGCACATTGGCGTGCGCGCTTAAATGTAAAAGCGAACGCATATCTATACATAGGCAGTTCAGGTTGTATTACCTTTGAAGACAGTGCCGTTTCCATCAGGAAACTACCTAAAAAAGGAAACTCGAAAGAACTTAATCCTAACTATTTTGTGTGATGTTGCATTACTGGTCATAATATTGGTTTCGACTCCGAGACTTCCTACCAGAATAGACGTGGGAGATTTTGACACGTCACTCGCTTTGACGGCAGTTTTTCCAACCTTGGGGGTTTACTACTATCTAAAGAAATACCAAAACTGCAGGCAAGGGATGAAAGGGGAAAAAAGAGTCAGACAATTTCTCGAATCTAAGCTCAACGACAGCTACTATCTCATAAACGACATTGAATATGTTAATGACAGAGGCAACAGAGAGAACATAGACCATATCGTTTTGGGTCCTAACGGAATATTCGCTATAGAAACCAAAGACTATCGCGGCAAGATAACCTGTAAAGGTAGCTATTGGGCTGTCCCTTTTCCCTTTGGACGCAGCCCCAGCAGCCAAGCAAAGGGTAGCGCCTACTGGGTTAAGCAAGCAATCGACGCTTCTGAAGCCTTTCAGAATTTGAGTGTCTGGGTTGACCCGATCGTTGTTTTCTCCAACCCTGACGTAGAATTGGAAACAATCGAGCCAGAAGTTGAAGTAGTAAAGCTTGAAAGCTTGGCTGATTCTATAACATCATTCAACCGCTACAGCTTTTCTCCAGACCAACTGAAGGCTATAGTGGACGGAATCCTGAAAAAAGCGCGGACACAAATTAAAAAATGAAAAACAGTCTTTAGCGCCATCC
>JACAEK010000034.1 GCA_013388895.1 Candidatus Bathyarchaeota archaeon
GGGACCTGAATCTCCAGAGGAGCATTTGTACTCTCTCCATCTCTTTAGCTTTTACCAGCGTCTTGGCGTATGAGTTCTCGTAGGGCTTTGCTTAGGATCTGTAGCTCTTGGCTACCGTGGTCTTCTGGGCTGATGTAGGTTCTGGCTGGCTGGTTTAGGGCTTCTCTAGTGAGGATCTGTTCAGGATTCATTCCCCATGCTCTTATGATCTCTTTGAGGGCGTCTATCTTGCTAACTTTGGTTTTTGGTCGTATGCAGAGGCCCGAGCTTGCGTATATGTTGCGGAGCTTCTCCACGCCTAGCATCTGAATGTCATGGTAGATGTCAACGGTGTGGCCCATCATGTAATCGACGTAGTCGGGTTGAACGCCTAGGGCTTGAAGCTGGGTTTTGAAGTATTTGCGTAGGCTGTGAACCCTGAGTTCATACATGCGGCCTCTAGGCGTCTTGACGAGGCCAGCTTTAACGTAGAGTTGGTGAACCAGTTTCCTGATCTGCTTGGGTCCAATGGTTTTTGGTTGTTGACGGCGTTCATCTCTTATTAATGGGCTTTCATCTTTGAGGGTTTCAGGTGGAATTTTTCCGTCTATGCTTCCTCTGTGCCTCTGGTCTAGGTACAAGTGGAGATACTCGGCTGCTTCAGCGCCTAGGAATGTGTCGTAGTCGTGGTATTTGCCTTTAGTGATCTCTGCCTCCACGTGTACATGGATTGGAAAGCGATTTGCCTCTAGATCTTCTCTGACATGGCGATACTGCAGCTTAGCTAATGTTTCCTCTCTGAAGGCTCCCAACGCCAGCATGGTTGTGATGACCTTCTCTCTTAGATTAGCGATTTCTAGGAGCTGGGTGAGCTGTTCAGGTGTTGGCGCTCGGTCCTTGTAGACTACTCTTCTGCTAAGTGGCTCTGTGAGCTCAACTTTGGCGCCGTTGACGCGGTAGAAGGTCTTGATGTGCTTGATCACTCCGTAGACGCGGCCTGGCGCTAAGCCCTCATCTTGCAGCGCTGCTAAGTAGTCCTCTAAGAAACCAACATGGTTCTGAACCCTTAAAGGATCCGGAATGTTGCCTGTGGGCTTCAGATCTTGGATAATCATGTCTGGGCTGTAGCTTATCCATCGACTGTAGCGATCGATTGAATCAACGTAGCTGTAGAGGCTCATAGGGCTGCCTGAACAGTGACGGTGTTTTGGTTAATCCCTCTTAACAGCATGTCTCAAATTATTTCTTTCAAATGAAATGTTTACTGTTGTCGGATTTATGGTGTGGAAAGCTTCAAGGATTATAACTTTGAATCCTTCTTGGTCTGCAAGGATTGTGTAGCAGCACATTCTCTTTCTATCGAGCCTAAGCCTGTAAAGGTTGTTTACGTCAAATTTTTTAATGTGATACTTGGGAATTAGGCTTATCCTTATCATTTCTCCTGCGAACATGTTCTAAAGTGTAGATTTATATAAGTTAGGTCTGTCTTAATTTCGTGGGTTTGAATGCCATTCGACAGAAATTGGGCCTTGTTTGCGTCTGTCTTAATTGCCGCGTCAGCGCTTCTTACTATCTACGGTTGGAGGATGTATAACGTTGTACCTTATATATATGAAGGAGTAGAGTTCGACAATCCAATGTGGCGATCCACACCTCCAGGTTGCTTGTTCCCATGGCCCACTGAGCCAGGTCCCTTGGAAGCCCTGTCCACAATGAGCGAAAGTGACCTGATTATTTATCGTTACTTGGTTAAGTCTTCAATACTGCCAGTGCTTAGCGTAGCCCTTTGTATAGCTTCCTTCTTGTTTTTAGTTAAGGCTGCAAAGTTGTTATGATTAGATGCGCTGGATTTTGGTTTTAAAGTGATTATGACACCATTTAAAACGAGAACCGCAAAAACTTTTCCTAGCACTCTAAAATTCTTCATAGGGGTTCAAATCCCTTCCCCGGCGCTCATCTCTTTAGGACATTTTTGAGGCTATTTTAAGAAAAGGAGCCCATCTTTTGGTCTTTTTAGATTGCATGAAATGGCGCTAGATTAAAGACCCATTCTGCTTGCAAATAGCGCGTGGAAAGACATATTTACAACCGTAACCAGCTAGTTCAGATATCGGTTCAAGTTACTGAGATTACCACTTTTGAATAATCGTGGAGGCTTCTCCTTTCACAAAAACCTCGAGAAATACGAAAAAGCCTAGAGAAGAGAGGAACGCAACAAGAATCAAATCAAGAAAGAATTCGAGGGGGTTGCTAGATAAGAGGCTTAAATTGTGGCTGTGAAAATTAGCCATCATGTAATCCTTGAGATGAAATTTTGTCTGATATTCCTCACACAAGACAAATTTTCATTGAAATATTATGCTATGATAGGATTTTGTATTCACAGTGTAAAAATCGAACATGTTTCACGACAAAGTGCCACGGATTTTTTTCAGCATTTGATTAGACAAATCATTTAAGTTAGAAAGCCTCAAAATAAACAAATGAGAGTTCATAATATGCATAGAAAAATGTTTATAGGCGTTGCGCTAATAGTGGTTGCCCTCAGCATTCCCTTTCTTCCCGCCGCTCATGCCGCAACTGAGGATGGCACCCCTTCAATCTCAGACACAGACATGCAAATATTCAACACATTCATCGTAGAAATAGAACCAGACTCTGATGCGAGCATTATTTATACTGATAGCAACCTTGGCTCAGGCTCCGCTTTGCTCAGTGAGCAAATCTTGGGCTTAGAGAGCTTATCTGCACAATACGTTGACGATCCGCCAGTTGTTCCTATCGAATCGAATGAAATTGACTCACTAACTATGCCCGATCCTGTTAGCATGTATGCATCGGTGTTCAACGTGACAGTCTTCAATTTTGACTACTCTGCTGGGAGCTCAAATGGCCGCGTCACATCCCTAAGATTTGAGGTGAATAAAGAAGATCATAGAATGGTCGCGATTAGTGTTGTAAGCGAGTGCGGCGAACCCATCCTCTCGTTCTTGCATTATGAAAGCTCGACAATCGACATACTTGAAGGCTTTGGTGACATGGTTCGTATAAATGGGCCGCACACTTTAGCCAAAAATTACATGCACCTCTCGAACGTGATGCAATACGCCTCTCGCAACATATACGCCGGCTCAAACAACCGTTACTATGCTGCTTTAGAAACAGCATACCTACAAATGGCCGATTACTCGCAACTCATTGCTCATGAACTGGAAGTTAACCCTGCACTGTCGTCCTTCAACAAAGAGACTTCAACATCATTAACATTGCTCATGGACCCGACTGCTTCAGGTTCACCAAACTGGTGGGCTCGTTGGGCCATAAAGACAGCCATCTACCTTTCCTTAGTTTACGCAGTATACTACATATGGTCTCTCTTCGCAAACCCGAGCGCAGGAGTGATTGTCCTTGCAGCTGTGGTCGCAGCGCTTTATGCGTTCGGCAATATAGTGCTGGGGATGGCAGTGGATATAATCACCTTCGGTCTTCGCGTTTGGGCGCCTTCATGGGGCTGGTTCTGGTGGATCCCTGAAACCCTTGCATGGTTAATTGAAAACGCTGGGGTGCTGTTGTTTGGTGGCGTAGTATTGGCTGTTAAGCCTGTTGTCTACGGTGCTTCGTGGCTTGCAGGGTTATTCTTTGTCAGTATATGGCTGTTTGTGGACTATCTAGTAGAGTACGTGCTCGACTACTATTGGTTGTTTAGAGACTACTAGGCGGGCATCAATGTGGCACAAGAGATCACGGGCTTGCTGCTTGTAATTCTCCCCTTTTTTTTAATGTGTCCTGTCCTTTTGGTCGCCGTCTTCTACACACATAAAATGCGCAAGGTCTATCATCATTTGCCTACATCTAGTGTTGAACACTGTCCTCTTTGCAATGAGAAGGTTATCAGAGAAAAGTTTACGGACATAGTGTTTCTTTTTCCTTACACTTTTAAGACTTTGCGACACTATGAAAAACGGCATGAAGACATTGGCAAGTATGCTAGAAGACTTCGTTTGGCATTTACTCTATTTCTGCTACTAGCGATTCATTCGTTTGCTGCAGCGGTTGCATCTAGAAATGTGGAGGCAATGGTGAACCCAGAAATGTTATTGATAGAAATTGTTCCATATTTCCTCGTGCCCTACTTTTCAATTCAACTAATAGTCTGGGTTTTCTTTGGATATCAGCTTCTTTGGAAGAAGGGAATAGTTTTTGAAAGAAGATTAAAAGAGCGTTAGATAAGGGCAATTCGTCAAATCCTAATTCTACACAAACCGAGAACTTAACCCGAAGTTTAAACCTAAATCCGGGGGAGATTCGAACTCCCTGTTGAAAAACAAGGATTTGAACCAAGGTTTGAACCTAACCTCCCTCACCATTTACTAGCAAACTTCACAAATCGCGTTTAAATTCACGGTTTTCGGAAAAGAAGCGCTTAAAATTTCTGGTTAAGTCACCAAATATGTGAAAAAAATTTCAGTCTTCCCAGTCTAAAAGTCTGACCAAAAGGGTGAAATCCATGTTCGGCCTCGGCGCATAACATAAATGAATTAAGCTTTTTCTATGTTTCATGTCCTTTTGCTTGCTGCTTTTGCCATCATTTGTCCAAGTGTCCTTGCAAGTTCAAGGGCCCTTAGAATCTTCTGAAACTGGAACTTGCCCATGCACCCCTCTAAAAGGCCACTTATGTACCATCACATGCTTCATCTGTAGCCACAAACAGAATTTTTCTAAGTGCTCCTGTAAGGGTACGGCGCTGTACGCGTCTGAATATGAGGTGGTGAGGAGGCCAAACGGCTTATTAGCTAATGGGGAATCCAATGAAGGATTTTCACTTCTTGTCATGTAGTTAACACAGTAAAGTCTCTCTATTAGCGACTGCAATTTTGATGGAACTATAAAATAACGAGGAGAAGCAATGAGGATCCCATTTGCTGGTTTCATTTCATCAAAAACAAGTGAAAGATCATCTTTTAAAATACACTTGAAAGGTTCCTTGCCACAAGTGCCAGCTGGTGCGCATACTGCTATGCATGAGTCAATTTTTAATTCTGCCAACTCTATTATCTTAGTCTCAGCGGATGGCTCAACCTCTTTTACTCCATTCATACATTCCTCAAGCATTCTGTATGAGTTTTGCTTTTATTAGAACCAGAGATGCCCAGAATTTTCATAATTATTGGTCATAAGATTGTACCTTAAAAGTTTGTCTCACTTTTGTGGATTCAACTCCTACCTTATTATCATATTAGATGCATAATTCGCCGAGAATTTAAACCGAGATGTAAACCACCCAATCATCACGATTTTGTTGGTTTTTACAAGTTTTAGGCTAATGTTCTGTTAATCATCGTTAACAGAACAGCGGGGAAAACGTAAGCGCATGCATAAGATTTCCTTCCAATTTCAATGAATGGAATTTTTGTTTTGCGTCGCAGTTAATTATTACTTCGAGAATGTTTTTACCCATTAGGATGGAATAGGAAAAATTATGCCACATGAAATTCGGGTGCCAGAAGCGAAAGATGAAAGTTTGATTAAGATTCGTCCATATGAAAGCCGCGATTTTACTGAGTATGTTCACACTTTGGAAAGAACGACGGAATGGGGGAACAAGGCAGAACAAGAGCTTCGGGCTAGAATGGAAAAGATGACCAGTGAGGAAGAGATTTGGGTTGCTGAAACTGATAACAGACCAGTCGGGTTTATGATACTTTCCCCAAACCAAGACGGCACATTAGAGATCGATTGGCTCGATGTAAATCCTGACTTTCAACGCAGAGGGATAGCCACCATTCTGGTTAGAAAAGCCGAAAGAATCGCTAAAACCAAAAAGTATCGAGCGTTAAGCGTTCGCACTTATATAGAGAATACAAACATGATCACGTTTCTCAGAAGAAACGGTTTTGAAGTCTTTGAGAGAATTAGAAATTTCTATGGCGAAAGAAAAGACGCCTTGCTATTTAAGAAGTTGGTAGTCTGACCGCGCATGAATCTGCTGTTCCGAATTCTATGGGAGCTTTTCGCGATTATTGTTCTGTTAGTCGCTGTTAACAGAATAAAAAGGTGTGTGAATACATAAGGTTAAAAAAATGCCATAGCAGGTATTTGCTAACGCTTATTTCTAGGTGAAACAATAAACGTATTTTAAGACCGATGTTTCTTCCCAGAATGGGTAGGCTTTTTTTGTTATGTATGGGAACCTAGGATGCGGAGCATTTTAGCCAGTTTTTTATCAACTTTGGTGCAGAACTTCTGTTTTAGGTACACTTCATGAACCGCTACTAACGTTCGTTAATAAGCCTTAACGAACCTAATTCTCGAAAAGGTAATGCGATTATCTCCATCTAAGCCGAGGATGAGCTACCTCGGAGATTTTTGGAATGACCTCGGAAAACTGGCGCCTCAATACCAAACCTTTCTAAAGGATCTCAAGAGTCTTGGTTAGATCTTCGGTGTAGTGTTCCCGCAACTTTGGTGTTCAGTGGTGGCGGCGCGGCTTTACCTAAAAGCATGCACGCTAACCTGACAGACAAAAAAAGGGGATTTTACTGGTTAGAGTAGTACAAATGCGCTTCTAGAGTGGCGGGCCCGCGGGGATTTGAACCCCGGTTCTCCGGCTCTCTTCCATTCAAGGCAATTGTCCGGAGGCTTACGCATCCCATTATGCATTGGGATTCGGCGCCTTAATCCGTACTGGGCTACGGGCCCTCTTCTGCTGCAAAGTAGAATTAGAGGCAACCTAAATTAACTATTATCGTGTGATGCCGTCTCCAGTTGAAAAGCCGGTTCAATCTATATATAATGGAGGGGGTAGGCACTCCAGAGAACAAGCCTTCTGCACAGAACCTAAAGTTGAATGGTTCTGTCAAGTCTTTGTCGGATTTACGTCGCTGTAAAAATTCGTCGGATGGCATAGGTTTGGATGATATTTCTTCTATCAATGTCCTTGCCTTTCTCATTAAAGATAAAAACGTATCTTTTTGTGGAATGTCCAAACCATCTTTTTCCTTCTGCTTAATCCAATCCATTGCAACTAACAAAGTCTCAAGCAATTCTTGATTCAAGTCATGCATTTCCAATACTTCATTTATCGCAACGGACAATTCAGATAGTGATAGAAATCGGGAAGACATCATCGGTTCTCCTCTAAGTATTTTTGTTGGTTAGCAATAGCCTCTTTTAACAAATTAATATATGGCTTCCATGATGCTCTAAGCTTTTTTATTGAGTTAACGTCTTTTTCTGTAATGCCAAGTCTCTTCTCAATAGTGCTTATTCTTTTTTGGGTTTTAGTCGACACTTTTGACATCTCAATAATAGTTTGAAGCATGGCTTTGTTTACCAAATTCATGTTTTCCA
>JACAEK010000033.1 GCA_013388895.1 Candidatus Bathyarchaeota archaeon
TGAGTCTTCAAACAATTCGATTTACCATAACAACTTCATCAACAATTCTAATCAAGCTTACAGTTACAATTCCATAAATAAGTGGGATTACGGTTATCCTTCTGGCGGAAACTACTGGAGCGGCTACATTGAAACTGACTCTAACAATGATGGAATAGGCCAAGAGGAATATGTTATAGACGCAGGCAACACTGATCACTATCCCCTGCTGGGTATGTTTCACCGTTTTATAACTTCTATAGGCAATGACGTAAATGTTGTTTCCAATTCCACCGTAGAGGATTTTCAGTATTTCGAGTCTAACAACACGGTCAGGATGATTGTATCCAACATGACAGCCAATCAAACATTCGGCTTCATCAAAATCTGCATTTCTCATTCCTTAATGAGCGAAATATACCCGGTCACCACTGATGGTGGAGAACCAAACTACGTGAATTATAATCTTTACGATAATGGAACACATAGGTGGATATATTTTAACTATGAACACTCAAAACTTGAGATAATCATAATTCCCGAATTTCCATCATTTCTCATTCTGCCACTATTAATGGCGACACTATTAGCTATAGCAGTCTGGAGAAGAAAGTACATCACAAAATCATAACAGTGAATCAGGTCTCAGAATTGTGCAAATCCGTCTATCAAAAGGCGGTCATATTCAAAGTTCTTGGGTGACTTCTAAAGTCGAAATCACGTGTCGAAGATAGGTTTTAAAGCGGTCAGTTGTTGAATGCTAAGTGTGTCATGTCCAGTTTTTTCCAAGGTCTTTACCTAGCAGTATAGCGTCTTTGGAGTTTACGATGTTGTCACCGTTAATATCTGCATTCGGGTTCCAATTGGAGTCGCCTAGTTGCGAGTAAAAAGCGTTGCCAAACACGATTAAATCTTTAGAGTTCACAGCACCGTCCTTGTTTACGTCTCCGGGAAAGCAGTCTAATCCCTCAAAAATTATGTCAAAACTAAACTTGTGGATGTTTTGTGTCACCAAGGAAACATAAAGGCGCAGAATAATTTTGTCAACTTCTTCTGCGCTAACGAGCAATTTAGTGCGATTAAATGAAAAAAGTAGACTATCATATGCGTATGATGGATTCCAATTTGATGTTTTCAGATTCAAGTAGAGTGTTTGGTTTCCATCGTTTCTGATAAAAACCATGATTTGCTTGGTTTGACCCCACATGATAGTGCCCCAATCTATCGTGATTACGCTTTGAGTGCAACTTTGATCCCAGAATACCTTCAAATTGCCTGTTGTTTCGACAGCAGAAACATTTGGGTAGACACCTTTGAAGAAGAAGTGCTGAACTGAAAAAACCAATAGCACTACGCAAAGCATGCTTATTGACACTTGCATGAATAGCCTGAGGGTCTTATCCTTTGGCAACGTTTTCTTTCTCGCCCAAAGTGGTCAATAACTTTTAGACAGATATTTCTCTTTCGGTTATTTGCGTTTTCGAACGTGGCAAAGTTCTGAGAGCTGCTTTCTTCTAGCCTTCTTCGAATTGGCTTCAGAATTTCTGTCGTAGTGCGCTCTTAAGCTTGTCTAAATCTTTTAAAATTACGTCGGAATGCGCTACTATCCATGGACTTGGATTCTTAATCTTGCATATGCAAATGGTTTTCTTGCCCTTAAGCTTAGCATAGAAAAGCTCCATGCATGTTCCAGCAGAAATCCGCGGAAAATAAGCTATCACGAAATCGCATTTTTCAATGTCTTCTAAATCCCTTCGAATAAAATCTTTCGCTGGAACATCATTCCACCACCCAGATTTCGTTCTTTTGTAAATGACTTTCTCACGCTCCCACGGGTCAACAACCTCGAAGCCACACTGGATGCAGATTTGACGAATGATGTCTCTGTAGTCTTGTTTTGTTTCCATGCCTTGAATAGGACCTGAAACAAAAATCTTCATGTTGCAAACACACCATTATGTTCAGGTAGTTTGTCTTTTAGGGAAAAAGGATTAAGAGTTCGACCTATATATTTTGGTTTTCCTACAAAAGAAAGGAAGCTTAACTGTTGGGACTCCTTGATCCATTAGCCGCGTTGATTGTAGCGTTCTGCTTTCTTGGAGTAATGATTTACAAACGTGTAAATCTTGGTATAACCTTGAATGTGGCTGCTTTGTTGTTGGCTTTTCTCGCCTTAGATTTGCCGCAAATCGGACAAGTAGTTTACGATACCACTACGAATCCTCTTGCCGTTTCGCTTGTAGTTGCATCTTTTGGCATAATGCTACTAAGCTTGTTATACAGGGAAACAAAGCTAATAGACTCCCTCAGCGAGAGCCTAAGCAGACTAATCAGCAACTCAAAACTAATAGTAAGCCTACTTCCAGCAGTCATAGGGCTTCTTCCAGTCGCAGGTGGTGCTCTGATGTCAGCGCCACTCGTAGAGACTGAAACAGAGAAACTAGGGTTAAACGAAGACAAGAAAACCTACGTAAACTTGTGGTTTAGGCACACAATTTTTCCAATTTATCCCGTTAGCCAATTGCTCATACTAACAGCGGTGCTCGCTGGAGTGGCGCTAACGTCAATAATTCAGCGTCAGCTTCCTGTAGTAATCACTATGATTGCGATAGGTTACTTCATCGGCTTGCGAAAAACGTCAAAAACAAAAGAGACAAGTTTTAAGGCAAATCGTAGTTCAGAGTTGAAACGTTTTGTAGTAACGTTCTCGCCGATTCTGGCAACGATAATTTCGTTCATAGTTTTTGGAATTGACATTTCAATAGCGACTTTCATAGGCGTGGCAGTGCTTCTGCTTATCGCGAAACCAAACTTTGCATCTGTCACGAAGTCTTTAAGAAACCAGACGATGTGGGGAATAGTGTTAGCTGCTTACGGCGCGTTCTTGCTGAGAAATGTGATAGAAGCAAGTAGCATTTCTGAGGTTTTTAGAGCTTTTTTGGTTGATGGAAGCGTACACGTCCTAGCGTTGCTAACGCTGTTGCCAGCTATCTTAAGTATACTCACTGGCTCAGCAGTTGGCGGAATCGCGTTAACATTATCCATCTTGACTGGTATAGTAGATTTCAATCCGACGAATGTCTCTCTTCTTTACATAAGTGGATATCTAGGTTATGTAGGTGCACCAACTCACCTTTGCCTAGTCTTTACAGCGGATTACTTCAAATGCCCGTTAAGAAAACTGTACAAGTATCTTGTTCCTTCTCTGATTGTTTCTTTTGCAGCAGGAATGTTCGTATATTTTCTAGTCTAAATCGCAGAAACCATATCTACTGCGTGTTGTGCATCATGTTTTGGTTTTTCGTCTTGGTTCGGAAGTAATAAATAGCATGAAAAGTGAATACAGTTGCATAATAGTGAACGAGTGTGGAAAAGCTGAAAAAAGGTGACAAGGCAAAAAATTTTGCTGTCCCAGACCAGAACAATAAGGAATTTAAGTTGTCCAGCTTCAAAGGTAAAAAACTGTTGCTTTCGTTTCATCCATTAGCTTGGACGAGCGTTTGTGCTGACCAGATGAAGTCGCTTGAAGCAAACAAGAAAGCATTTGATTCTCTGAACACTGTTGCTGTCGGCGTCAGTGTTGACACTGTTCCTTCCAAAAAAGCCTGGGCAGAAAGCCTCAGCATTAAACATACACGCCTTCTGTCAGATTTCTGGCCACACGGCAAGGTCGCCAAGGCATATGGATTATTTTTGAAAGAAGACGGTATTTCCAAACGAGCAAACGTGATAATCGACGAGAATCAGAAGGTAGCGATGATTAGAATCTATAGGCTTGGAGTTCTCCCAGACATCAAAGAGATTATTGATTTCTTAAGGAAAATGTCCTGAAACATTCTGCAATCAACTGCAATTTTGGAAGGAAAAATGAACAAAATCAGCATTTCGAGTGCCCTTGAAGAAAAGAGCGTAAAAGCTGAATCCATAGCTGAGAAAGTGATGCACAATCCAAGTCTGGTTCAAGAACTCCTTAGCGGCATCTCTTCTCCGAGTGCGAGGGCGAAGTTTGGGTCTGCAAAGGTTCTGAGGATAATCCGCGAAGTAAACCCTTAAATGCTGTATTCCAGAATGGATTTTTTTTGTCAATCTTCTCGACACTGATAATAATATTCTCAAGTGGAACGCATTGGACATAATTGCAAATTTAACCACTGCAGACTTAGACAACAAGTTTGACAGTTTGCTTTTCAGAAAATGTTGCGGCTTCCTTCATGAAGGTAATCTGATTACTGCAGCCCACGTTGTCGAAAATCTGGGGAAAATTGCGCAGGTTAAGCCTCAATTTCAAGAGGAGATTACGAAGCAGCTTTTGCTTGTGGAAACTGTTCCTTTGCCCACTGAAGAATGCAGGAATATTCTCGTAGACAAGACAATAAACGCTTTCAACAGTTATTGCAACAAAATCACAGACAAAGAGAGAGTGACAACATTCGTGAAGCGGCATTTACATAATTCTCGAAACGCTACAAAAGTCAAAGCCGAGAAATTCCTAAAAAATTGGAAACCATAAACAGAAGTCTATACCAAAAATCCAGTTACTTTTTGCTAGCTTCTTTTGAAAACACGTTTTACATTGTCAAGCTTTGACCCTAAGATTTCTATGTTGTCGACATTTCCTAATCCTTTTTCGTATGCCCTGCGAATGTGAGCGATTTCCATGGGTTCAAAACCCATGACTCTGGCTGCAGTTGAATCTGTGGCAACCACATCCTTACCCGCAATTATCAAATCCGTTTTGACAGGTGTTCCTCCGACGGGACCTCGTCCTTCCATCCCTACGAAACCATCTATCACCGTCAACGTAGGCTTAAGCACTGTATTGATGTCAACTATAACTTTGCTTATGCCTAACGCGTGATACTTGCTCTTGAGCTTGTCCGGCAAAAGACCAAACATGTTCTTCATGCCCAACGTGACTGTTGTTGACATGTGCGTTTTGAGCTTTGCCGCACTTATTATCGCCGATTCTGTAACAATACGTGGTACCCTGATACTCTTCAGCGTTTCACAATTTGGAATGTCAATTTTGACTCGACCTTTAACATGTCGCAGGTTAAGACATTGAACGTCGTTACGTTCGCATGTCTCTTTCATGCCAGTAACCTCAAATGCTCTGTCAGCGTTGGTCATTGTGGCGTCTGATTCTACAACGAAGATTTGAACAGGCAGATTTTTCAGCTTTCTTATTATAGCTTCAACCACTATGGGGTCTGTGGTTGCTCCAGTGTCCCACGTTTCGACTGTTATAAAATTGACTTTTATGAGGACCGTATCCCAACCAGATAAGGCTGATTCATAATCTATCAAGTCTAGCGCTCGATAGACAGGGTCGTATCCCCTCTCTTCTTTTACAATTGCAACTTCCGACTTCAGCATGACAGCACTAAGAGCTTTATAGATTCAGCCGCCCTTTAAGTGTTAACTTTTAAAAATTTGAAATACACAGAATAAGGCAACTGATAAAGACCATGCGAGCTAATGGCGATATTAGATAAGCCACTAATATTTTATTAAACATACAGGCTTACGAATATTGGCAAGGAAAGGTGTTGAGTCATGAATGTTGTAAAATTTGCTTTGCCAGTTCTAGGCATAGTTTTTCTAGTTTTTGGATTGTTCGTCTCAGCAAACTACGCGTTCCGATTGAACAGTGACAGGGACTGGGGTGAGAGACAAATTCTCTATGACTTGGGATTCATCGGCTTAGGCTTGGCATTTGAATTGGTAGGTTTGGGCTTAATCTTGGTTGGCAACGCTGTGGAAAGTGAGAATAAATAATGAATGAACGCAAAGTTAAAAAGTGCCCCAAGTGCCGTGGAGAAATGGAGAAAGGATACATTATCACACCAGCAATTAGATGGAGTAAAGAAAAACACATGCACGTGGCACTCGGGCAAGAACTCGTTGTCCCTTGGGGACTCAAGCTTGCAAACGTAGAAGCTTACCGTTGTAAGAAATGCCGATTAGTCCTATTCCATTACCCAATACCGAAGGCTGAAATAACTCCAGATAGCTTTCTCAAAAAATGTATAAAATGCAATGAAGAGATCCCAATAGCCTCAGAATACTGTTCGTTCTGCGGAGCAAAACAGACCAGCAATATTGAATCATGAATGTTCTCTGAAAAAAGATTCTGAGTGCCGAGGGCCGGACTTGAACCAGCGACGACCCGGTCTTCAGCCGGGCGCTCTCCCAGGCTGAGCTACCTCGGCGTTTTAGCATTTTGGTTATTCAAAAGAAACGTGCCTTTGCTTTTAAGTTTTCTGAATTAATATGCACAAAATAGGACCGAGGTGCAAGTCTTCTCTCCTTGCTAATAGGGAGAAGGGAGAAAAGAGAAGCTCATGTAAACTTCTAACTTGCACCTCAAATTTACACTGAGGATACAGTTATAAAAAAACATTATGAAACAATGTTTCATAGTTTCAGATTCTGAATCATAATTCATGATACGTCAAAAAAAGAAGCATTCCTTAAAAGCCGTGAAACAAAGTTGAAAATTAGAACAAGTAAAGAGGCATGAGCCATGATAGGAAAAAAGGCAATAATTACACTCGAACTAGTCGGCGAGAGCGTTGAAGAAATAGACAAAAAAATCGAGCAAGAACTGCGAGACTGGTTTCAAGAAGACGCAGTTGCGATTCCTTGGGTTAGAAACATAAAAGATGTGACTGTGAAAAGCGCATAAATATTAGTGCGGCAAGTAATGCGTCAAAAGATAACCCACAAAAACGAAAGCCAGAAAACATAATGCAGCTAAGAACACGTCGAATTCTTTTTGTTCTTCAATATTCTCATCATTTTCTAACATTTTCATACCGCCTACAGGTTTTCTGTTTGAGAGTTTTAGAGAAAGGTTTTATGAAGCGAAAATAAGTATTCAAATTCAGTGACGATGAAGGGCTCGTAGTCTAGTTGGTTAGGACGTCGCCCTCACGCGGCGAAGGTCGCCGGTTCAAATCCGGCCGGGCCCACTCTTAGAAGTTGACGCCTTTTCTTTCAGAAAAATCGTACCATTTCCAAATCTCATCAACGGCTCCGCTTGAGTAGCCTTGCCGCTTCAGTGAAGCCTTGAAACTTAGTGGTGCCTTCAAACCGAAACCCGTAATAACTAGTTGCAAATGAACAGTTAAGAATTCTGAATTTTGAATATTGAAAAGGTTCGGTGATGTGTCTTTTTGTTGAACATGTACACAAAAAGATTTATTAAATATTAATATATGCTATAACTATTGGTGAACGCCAAAATGGAAAAAAGCTTAACCTCGCTGAAGATGGGAGATGAGAGCCATTTTAGTGATGAGCATAGTTTCCAGTGTGATGGGTGTCGAAGCGAGTTTCATAAGCCGCTTTTGGCAACTGATTCTTCGCGTGGTAATGTTCAGACTTATTATGCTTGTCCGCGTTGTCTCTCTAAAGTTGATGTGAAACATAAGAGAGAAGTGGAGGATAGCAGCGTTTCAGCTTTGTTGGCGCCAGCTAAAAAAGTTAGCGGGGCGAAGCATGAGGCTGAAGTGAAGTGTCAGCATTTTCTTGGGTTCTTGAAGAAACGTGACAAAGACACGGCTATTCCAGATGAATGCTTAACATGTGAGAAAATGATTGAGTGCATGGTTCGTTAAAGGATAAATACTTTCTTTGCATTTCTCATCTTTAAGTGATTTAGCGTTTGTTGCCGCTTAAAGACTTGAATCGTTCCTTAACTACCCCACATGTTAATCGTTTGCTTTTAGTCACTAACACGATTGTTTTTGTGGTTTATTTTCTCTCAAGCTTGGATATTTTGTTTGGTCAGAGTTTCGCTGGTGCGATGGAGCAGAGTTTTGTTATGGTTCCGGGTGAGATTCTTAGTGGGCGGCAGTTGTATACGCTTTTTACGTCTATGTTTATGCATGCTGATCCGCTTCATTTGTTGGGGAATATGCTTTTCTTGTATGTTTTTGGTGATAATGTTGAGGATGTTTTTGGGCATGTTGGCTACATCCTTTTTTATTTTGTTTCTGGTTTGGCGGCTTCTTTTGCGCATATTTTGAGTGTGTTGTATGCGCCTGTTTTGAGTAGTTTGATTGGTGTGCCTATGAGTGCAGATTTGATGATAGGTGTGGTTGGGGCTTCTGGAGCTATTTCGGGTGTTTTAGGTGCTTATCTTGTGCTTTTTCCAAATGCGAAGGTTATTGCGTTAGTTTTCTATCTTATATTGCCTATTCCCGCTGTGATTTTTTTGGGTGCTTGGTTTGTGTTGCAGTGGCTTTTAGTAGTTCTTGACATGTCTGGTGGTGTTGCTTATTTTGCGCATATTGGCGGCTTCATTGTTGGCATGGTTTTAGCCTTGGTTATTGGGTTGAGGCTTAAGAAGGCTAGAGAAGCAAGACTGCGTGTTCAGCGAGGCTACTAGAAGGGGTCTGCCCGTCATGGGTTCCTCATCTGTATAATCAGACTGGGACGGCATCATCATCCCCCAAGTATGAGGGGTCATCCCCCACATTTAGGGATTGTGTTGCTGTCCTATGGGAAATGAAGAAGCAAGGGTATGCAGAGTCAACTATTGTGGCTACTGGAAAGCGGTTGAGGAATCTGAGCAGACATTGTGACTTAACGAGTCCCGAATCAGTCAGAGCCTTCATTGCCGATAAACAATGTAGTAACGGTTTCAAAGAGTCGTTAGTTGAAGCCTATGATGTTTGGTGCAGATTTCAAGGTGTTCAATGGAGTAAGCCGTTCTACGACAGATATGACAAGTTGCCAAAGATTCCAACAGAAGAACGAATCAATATACTGATTTCTAATGCCAGTCGAAGGATGGCGTTAATACTCTCTATGATGCGTGACCTTGGAACTCGACCAATAGAGCTAACATGGCTTAAACTTCGTGACATTGACCTTGAGAACGGAATCGTCAACGTAACCTCAGCCAAACATTGTGTTGGTAGAGCCTTGAAACTTCGAGCCGCAACCTTAGACATGCTCAAGCAATACGTCATTCGCAAGCGGCTTGGTTTGAATAATAGGTTGTTTCCAGTCAAGTCGGCATCTGTTTCAGAAGCCTACCGTAAACTTCGCAACCGTTTAGCCGAGAAACTTCAAGACCCAACATTCAAGACAATTAGGCTCTACGATTTCAGACACTTCTATGCTACCATGACTTATCACAAGACCAAGGACTTGTTGTTCGTTAAGGCTCAACTTGGACACTCAGACCTCAGAACCACATTGCGATATACTCAACTCGTAAACTTAGGCAACGAAGACTACGTTTGTAAAGCCGCTAAGAACGTGTCAGAAGCAACTCAACTGATTGAACAAGGCTTCGAGTTTGTCTGTGAAGTCGAGAACGCCAAACTATTCAGAAAGCGGAAGTGACAGCAATGAAGTATGAGTTTAAACTGGTTCGCTACGAGTTCAAGGCAACACGCAACGGATTCAGAACAAAGGAAGTGTGGAAAGTCAAACAGAAGTGACCATTATGGACACATCTAAACCAACCGACAACCAACAAAGCCATCCAACTGAAGCCGAATTTAATAACCTTATTAAATTGCTCACGGAAATCCTAACCGAACTCAAGGAAATCCACGACCAACTTGAGGACATCGAACAAGCCATCATCACCTACTCGTAAACAACCCAACCATCCCCCTTTTTTCTATCAATTAACCTCTGAGGCTCCTACCATAACAGCACACTATCCATAGGGGTAGATTGGGGCTTGTTTTAGGCTGGAAATCGTTGAGGCTGGGGGGGTTCTGGCTTATTGGTTGTTTGGAGCTTTATTCTGCCTCTAAAGGCTGAAATAAGCACTAATTCCTTACTTCCTTACTTTACTACTTAAACGAGCTAGTTAAACTATTGATTGAAATATGTTGTTGTCGTTGTGTTGTGCATGTATCCGCAACTCTTAAGATTTGCTATTAGAGTATGGGATAAGAGATTACTCTCAGTTTAACTTAACAATTTCTGTTAAATCGGAACAATAAGCTTAAATACCAATTTTACCACGGTGTTATCAATAACAAGGTGTTAAATATGAGCGAGAAACCAAGCATCTTTAAGAAAGCTGGCGAAATTGATTTAGTCGCCAAGTTAAAGGCGTAACAAGAGAAACAAACCGAATTTGAAGCTCTTCACCGCTACGACAGCCTAGACAAGGGCGAATTTCCAAAGGAAGGCAAGGTTGTAAGGATTCCTTACAAACCAGACGGTCGAGAAGGAACCGAACCAGAAGTTGAACCAAAGGAGACAACCAAATCTGACATAGAGGCATCTGAAGGCATGGATTGTCCAAGCCAGACTGAGAAGCCAGTCATTGTCCGCATTGCCAAAGCCAACCGTATAGTAATTCCGAAACGCATAGCAGAAGCAATCAATGTTAAAGTTGGCGATTATGTCAAACTCCAAATCTACCACGATGGTAAACTTGTAGTCGAGAGAGTCCAAATTTAGAAACCCAACCTTTTTCTACGTATTCTAGAGGGGTGGGAGAGTCTTTGGCTCCATAATGGTGCCAAATTACCTAATAACCAACAACTACCATCAACCAATTAACCAACACCAACAAGAAGAAAGCGTTGTGTTGTTCATTGGTTTGTTGATAGCCAGTCCCAGACCAGATGTTGTTGACTTGTTCGGCTTAATAGTAGAGAGCAATACGGATTCTGATAATACGGATATACGGAATACGGATTTGACAATTGTTGCTAACTGACAATTGTTAGGATTCGACAATTGTGACAAATTGACAATTGTAATAAACTGACAATTGTTAGAACTGACAATTGTGGATTTCATGACTTCATTGTTGCGGCACGCCAGCCAGACTATTGTTTGACATTAATATTTTGACAATTGTTTGTTTGATTGTTTGTCAGACTACATTGAAATGATGCATGTATGACTTCTTTTTGTTTGGTTTGGTCTTTGTGGCGTGAGAGGATTGGTAGAGGCTGTGTTGGTTGGCTGGTTTGAAGTTGGATGGCGGTTTGGGGCTTCATTCAAGCTCCATTATACAAAAAACGTATAATTCTGCCATAATATTTAAATATCTATCCGTATATTGATTTATCGGTGAGAATATGTCTGAAATAAGCATAGAAGTGGAAAAGCGTCAATGTCCAAACTGCAAATCGACTCACATCAATAAACAAGGCTTCAGAACCACAAGAAAGGCTGGAAAACGCCAGAGATATTTCTGTGTTGACTGTGGACATTCATTCTATTAGCCGCTGGTGATTTCAATGGCTGACGAAGAAGCAAAACAAAACATTCGCTCAAATAATTTGGTGATTCGAGCAACCACACAAATAATGGATACTCTGAGAAGTTATCCGAATCCTAAAGGTCTTGAGGCTTTCAGTATTGCAACTATGAAATTGCTTGAAGCGATTAAGCCAGAGTTCATTGCCAAATTTGGTGCTGAAGAGTGGCAGAGACAATATGACCGTGCCAATCGAAATTCAACTGACATGAAACTTGACAAATTGAAGAAGTTAGAGGCGACGACAACAAAACTTAGTGACAGAACAAAACAATTCAGAATCAAAGAAAAGAAAAGGCAAGTTGAATATTTCGAGGAACTTGAGAGGAAAAATCCCAATGACCTTACCGTTCAAAACAAGTTGGAACGGTTGAGAGTGGAACTGGCTGAAGTTAAGAAGGTTGAATCTGATGGTGCGGACAAGATTTAATCTTGACGATGACCCGAATAAGGAAAAGCCGCATCAACCAATCAAATATTGCAGAAATTGCGGCAAAGTCTTCAATCCAGCAAAAAGCGTCCATTATTTCTGTTGTGACAAGTGCAGAAGAGCGTTTTATCGTCGTCGATGGCGAAACAAAGCCTAAATCTTCCCTCTTTCTCTGATTTAAACAATAATTGTCGAGATTCATTTATATGTTGTGTTTCCCATAGTATATAGTAGAAGGCTGGTTACTACGGCTTGAACGCAAGTAACCAAGCCAACCAAAGTATCCGTCCGAATCACTCGTTCAAGCCACAACTTAAGTCACGGACTTCCGTCCCGCTCTGGATGGTCGTGGGTGACGTTAAACTTATTGTGAGCATATAAAAGTAAAGAGGAAAGAAAATGGAAAATTACATAACCATTGAAGAAACGCTTACAAGCGATGGCTTACCAGAAGGTTTCGCACCATTTCTATTGCTGTCCGAGTTGTTATGGGCTGAACCAGTTGAACCGACAGTTTGGCTCGACCTTGTAATCGCTGAAGATGCTTCGTTGGTCGGCAAAGATGGCACAATAATCAAAATCCCAAAGTATGGTCGAACGCAGAGCGTTTACAGCACGCCCGCCGCAACGTTTGAAGCAAGTCCATCGTTTACTTATAGTGACTTAACAATAACCTCGTTGCCAATCGAAGTCGTGGATTTAATCTACGTTGCATCGAAAATCTCAAAGATATTGACGGAAGACGTCGTATCAATCGACTGGATTCGTCTAACATTGCAAGAGGCTGGCGTTGCCATAAAGTTGGCTTTAAACGCCGAGATTCGTGATTTGTTCATTAGTTCAGAAGGCACGCACTTCCAAGAGGAATCAGCCATAATCACTTATGGCGACATCATTGACGGTCTGAAGACGCTCAAAGTTGCGAAATGGTTTGCTGACGAATGGTTCTTGATAATCAGTCCAGAAGTCGAAGCATCGTTGCTGAAAGACACGATGTTCATAAGCACAGAACGTTACACTACGGCTGAATTAGAAAGCATGGTCGATGGTGAAGTCGGAAAATTTGCTGGATGCCGTGTAGTCGTTGATGTTGGTCTTGAAGATACTGGTTTCGGATTTATCGTTGCACCCGAACATGCACCAGCATTGCTTGTTTGGAAACGCAAGATAGAGTCAGAATCAGTTTACAAGGCTGAAGTTCAAGAAACTTGGTGCTATACGACAGCAAGATATAAGCTGGCAATGGTTAAGCCGTCAAGCGTTCTTAAGTTCGCAATGACAAGCACGCCATAAAATTGGTGAATATTCGGCATTAAATGCTGAAAAAACGCCAATTCCCTCTCGTTTTTTTGTTTCAATCTCAACCTATCCATTAACACTTTATGTAAACATAAAATTTAGATTATTGGTTACCATATAGTTATTTAGGGATTAGAATGTCGAAAGAACCGAATATCACGGTCAAATTGACAGAAGAAGCCAAGCGAATGCTCGGCTATCTAGCGAAGAAGTATAACAAGGACGAAAAGACCATTGTATCGACGATTATTAAAATGTTCTACGAACTTGACACTAAAGACCGATTCACACTTGTGGAGTTGATAAAGAAATGACCATCATAACGTTGAAGGTTCAAGAAACTGCTTTTCAATGGCAAAGTCCGATTCAAGTTGAACGGGCAACTAATTCAAGTTACATTATTACTGGCACTTTGTTAGCTGAAGGTGTTTCGAGAAATGGCAACCTTTACGAGTTTGAAGAGTTCCGAACAATAGCTGAATCAGCACTCGGTAAACCGCTTTATTATGGCACAACCACAACGTATGATGCTAAAACTGGACGTTTCAAATTTAATGCTCACGACCATAATAACAAGCCGATTGGCAAGATTATCAAGACATGGATTGAAGGCAACAAGATTAAGTTTAAGGCTCGTGTTGATGCGGCTTATGCATTCATTAGAAGTGGATTTGGCGTTTCGATAGGTGGAAAGGGACTTGCTCAGTATTTGCTTGATGGTGCTGGACGAATAATCAACAAAATGACAAACCTCATCATCGACCACGTTCAAATTCTATCTCCGCAAACAATCAAAGGAATAGATGCGGCTAAAGTCGAGGATGTTATAGTGCAAGAAAGCATGATTATTGATGGTCAGCTTAGATTGACCCGTAAGATGCTTGCGGCAATAGCCGTGTTAGCCGTGGAGATGATGTAATGTCAGAAGAAGAACAAGAAATCAAAGTTAAGATAACCAAGGAAAGGGACGAGCCAGAAGATGAAGACTGGAAAGCTCGTGCTGAAGATGCTGAAGCCAAACTTGAATTGATTGCTCAGAAAGAGTTCGAAAAGAAACGAACCGTAGTTCTTGAACAAGCAAAGAAGAAGATGCCAGAAGACAAAGTTAAGGAACTTGAGAAATCGTTGACGATGCCAGACGAATTGAAAGTTGCTGAAAAAATGCTTGAGTCGATGTCAGAGAAGAAGCAAACTGGAACTCCCGCTGGCGTAGCTCCACTTTCACCCGCTCAGACTGGTCAACCGTTGGAAGGCGATTTAATGACAAAACAATTCGATAGTCCACAAAGTCTAATCTGGGAACTGAAAGAGCGTATGGCTCAAGGCGATAAACAAGCGGCTGAAGTTTATCGACAATTAATGGCTAAAGTCCTAAGTAAGCCTCAAGGTGGAACGGCTTCTGGTGCTGGTCTTGAAGAATTACGAACTCGTAGAAAGAGGAGATAAATATGACCGAGAAAATTGAAGAAGAATTGTGCAAAGTCGAATCGAAAGTTCAATCGAAGTTGATTGTTGAAAGACTTATCGCATTAGTAAGTGAAGACGAATATGAGCGGAGTGTTCAAGCTGTTTGGCTTTATACATTCGAATTTGATGCTGACAAGTTCTTGGAACAATATCCATGCTTATACTGCAAATCTGACAGTTCAAAGCATCATTGGACAGTAACTCGTAATGGTAAGGTTGCGAACTTCTGCACGAGAACACAAATAACAACAATTGAGCCAGTTAATAAAGGAGCAACGTGGTGCAAGATTCTAAGCAAAAAGAAACTCAGTAAAGTCGAAGCCATTCAATATATCCAGACCAAGAAAATAACGCCATCGCCAGACGTTGCGATAGCTCTCCTTTAAGGTGAGAATCATGTCAAAAAACGATGTAGCACTAGAAGAACGCCGAAAATGGCTTCAAAGTCTATCGCAGAAAGATAGAGATTTCATTGGAAAATGGGGTCTTGAAAATTACCAGAAATTTAAAGAACAAGAGAAACGTGAACGGACTAGCCAAAAAAGAGAACAGAAACAAGTCGAAGAAACGGAGCGTTTAAAACAAACGGAGATTCCTCAGAAATTTCTTAAGGCTCTTGAAGAAACTCTCTCTGAAAACGAAACCCTAAAAATTACCCTAGAAGAAATAATTAACGAAAAGGGTGAAATGCAACTTTTAATTGAACAGCTTTATGAACGAATCGAAGGTCTGGAAGCACAGCTTGGAGAACGTGACGCTTTAATTGAGAATGCTGAGAAAATCGTAGCATGGTTCGAGAAAAAAGGAATCAAAATAGAAGATTTGGATTAGAATGTTAAACGAGTCAGTCGTTAAGGTGACGGAGATGCGGTTGGCAAGTGGAATCACTACCACGGCTTTGACGGGTTTTACCAGCAGTTTTGGGTCTCTTCTGCTGGTTTTGAGTCAAAGCCACGCAACCAATCCTCACAATTAAGGTGACTTAAATGCTATCGCTTGACACTTGGCTTCTGATTATTCTGGTCGTTGTCGAAATTGTGAGTGTGGCTGTGGAATGGCTCAAATACAAGAAGAAATAATAATTCTAAGTTGTCCAAGATGTGGTTCAGAATATATTTGGCGAAAGGGACACGACCGTTATGGACGACAACTTTATTGGTGTAAAGATTGCAATCGTCAATGGGCTAATGAAGCAGAACTTAGGAACCCAATAGAAAATCGTAAGGTTCATCCTAAAGTCGAATTTAAGCCTAGACCGTTGCCTTCGTTCGATTCGTTAATTGGCTGTCCATGCGTCGGCTGTCCCGAAGCTGACCACGGTTGCAAACCAGAAAGTTGCGACAAAATTGTGGAGTGGTTGTTAGTTGAAGTATTGCAGTAGATGTCGAGCCAAAATTCTGGACGATGATTATTTGCCTAGTGAATGTCCTAAATGCAGAGAACGAAGTCGATTGAAAGCGGCTGAAGAACGAGCCAGAATCGCCAAGCAACGAGAAAGCCAGAAGTTCCAGAATTTGCCAGTTAAAGTGCCGTCAATACAGCAATTCTTCCAATACTTAAAAGAATTTCATAAAGGAACGCCAGAAGCAGTTTATGAGAAGCTCTATCAAGACTACTTGAAAGAGAAGTTTGGCGAAAACGTTGCTCGTTATCGAATTGACAAGTTTCCGTTTGTCTATGATGATTGCTGGCAAATTAGAGAAATGATTCTTCATTATTGGGGATTGGTTTCGGATGCAAAATTTAAATGGACGGATGCGACTGATAGGCTTGTTGTTGGCTCACATTGTTCAAAGTGTGCCAGTTGTCAGCGGTTCTACTTGTATTGTGAACGTGGCGAATACAACACTAAAGGAGACGATTATGACAGTTTCTACGAGAACTTGCGTGAAGCTCAACGTCAAGTCAGAGGCGAAGACGATTTCGACCGTAAACTGAGAAAGGCGATGGGACTTGACTAAAGTAATCGTGCATCGTGGCGAAACCGTTGAAGTCAAAGGTCGATACATTAAGATTTATTATGGTATCGAAACTGATGTTGCCGACTTGAAAGACATTGACGTGACCAAAGACATGCTTGAGAAAGTAATAACTGGCTGGATTAACCAAGCCAAACAAGAAAACGGCACATTTAATGACCCGATAAGTTGGGACGACGTGCCTAAACCCAAGAAAGGCTCTGGCGTCTGTGCAATTTGCGGCAAACCAATCAATCCCAAATATTACCAATGCTACGATTGCTTTAAGAAGCATCAACGATAACTAACCGTATTTGGCTATTATGTAGACTATTATTCCGACTATTAAACAAGCAATTATGCCTTTAAATGCTTGTTCCATGAAGAACGTTGGGACATCAAAATTCATTGTTGTATTAGGCATATTGCTGAAAACTTGCCAAACAAAAACTAGCATGAAAGCAGATGCAGACGACACAGCAATTATATTCTGAGTTTTCTTGGTCAATGGCTTAATCGTCTTCTGTGGTTTCAATTCAATCGCTTGACTCGGTTCAGTAGGTTCATTCACTTGTGGTCTAGTTGAGATTACGATTGCTTGTTGCTCAAATTTTATGAAGTTAAATCCGAATGCTAGAACAAGATATAGAAAGACAATCCCTATCAATTCCAAGATTAGGTTATCTCTTGAGTTAATGAGTGCTAAATCAACATCTTCGTATCCGTATCGAGATGCTTCACCAATTGCTTTCTGTATGTCGATAAGACTGGTTATTCTGGGATACAACACAAGAATCATAGATAAAAGAAGCAGTATTCCCAATACAGTTTTACTCTTCATCTCAGTTCATTCAATGATTAAACTCAAATCCTCTATTAGCTTTATGAATTTCCAATCAAGATTCCAACTAGAACTAACTTCTATCTATCCTTATAAGTTGGATGCCGCTCTCACCATTATGGAGAGAAGGCAAATGCCAGAACCGTTCCAAACAAATGGGACGGCATCATCATCCCCCAA
>JACAEK010000021.1 GCA_013388895.1 Candidatus Bathyarchaeota archaeon
CGTTAAATATTGCTTTAAATAGAAAAAGAGGCTACAGAGGAGTCCTTATGGTTGATTTAGAATTGGCTGTAGCTCCCATGCACAGATTATGCAAAAAAGCTGGAGCAGACCGAGTAAGCGAAGCAGCAGCAAAAGAACTAGCGAAAGCCTTAGAAGAAATCGGAGTCAAAATCGCCAAAGAAGCCTTAGATTTTGCAATGCACGCTGGAAGAAAAACCATAAAAGCCGAAGACATCGAAATTGCCGCAAAAAAAGTCATGGGCAAGTAACACTTTCCCAATTTTCTTCTTTCTTTTTTTAAGAACATGCTGCAAAATTCCACTTATAGACACGAGTCTCTTCGGGAATTTCAAAACAGGCTTTCTCTAAGCAATGAAATCAAGTTTAATCTGTAAGAAAGGGAGGGGGGTAGGCGCTTCAGATACCTACCTAAGCCTTTCGCACAGAAGTAGCACTAAATCTTTTTGGAAGAATCCCAGAGAAACTGGAAATATTCTCTTGCGAATCGTACCAGACCCGTATGGTTACTCCATATCACGAGGCTAGGCGTTTCTTCACCTAAGAAAAGCACAGCCTCTTTTCCATCTGCTATGATGCCGCCTCCAAACATTTGACCTCTAACCCGCAACTCGTCAATGCCAGCGAATTTTCGCAGGTTCTTCCATTCTTCGGCTTTTCCTGCAACCATGAGCTTGATGCTTACACGACTCTTTTGCAAAGTCTCAAGAAAGGACGGTGCTGAGGTAATCATGGATTTTGCAAATTCTGGTGCAGCAATCATTATCTCTTTATTGGCTTGTTTCAGCATCTCTTCCAGCTTGGTTAAAACTCCTTGTTGACCATGCAGTATCAGAATGTCTGGGCGTTCCACAAGCTCTTGCTTTTCATATAGGGGCTGTAATTCGCTTGCGATTGTTTGTTCCCAACTGGCATATTTGCCTTCGAGTCTAATCTTCTCGACTGCCAAAGCTTCGAGTGGTGGAATCGGGTAATATTTGGTTGGGCGAGCCTCAATGCTCTTAATCCAACCTTTATCTTTAAGCGAGTTCAAAACCTCGTAGATTTTCGAGTATGGCACATTTGCGCTCTTACTTATTTCCATGGCAGTCATTTCTCCACCCTCTAGTAAGGCAAGGTAAACATCAATTTCGTACGTGTTCAATCCAACCTCACGCAAAACCTGCCTAGCACTTTCACCTAATGACAATGCAGATTCACCCTATTCACCATATGAACAGTTTGGAAACCTTATTATATTCTACCCTCAAACCTTCAAGACAAAAGGTGCAAACGTTGCAGTTCATAAAAGAAACAAAAAGCATATGCCCAGAATGCCTAAAAGTATTAGACGCCACAATCTTCGAAGAAGATGGAAAAGTCTTCATCAAAAAAGAATGCCGCGAACACGGCTTTTTCCGTGATGTCTACTGGTCTGATTATGAACAGTACATGCGCGCTGAGAAATTCAGGTATGAAGGCGAGGGCTTAAAGAACCCGCGAACCGAAACCGTTGACGGTTGCCCATATGACTGCGGAATATGCCCACAGCACAAGTCACACACGGCACTAGCAATAATCGATGTCACGAATCGCTGCAACCTCAAATGTCCAGTGTGTTTTGCAAACGCTGCAGCTGCTGGATATGTTTATGAACCCATGAAAGAAGAAATCCGAGGAATGCTGGAAAACCTCCGCAAAAATGACCCACTTCCAGCAACCGCATTGCAGTTTTCGGGTGGCGAACCAACCATCCGCAATGACCTTTTCGAACTTATTCGAACGGCAAAAGAGCTTGGCTTCCGCCATGTTGAGGTCAATACGAACGGGCTTCGACTTGCACAAAGCGTAGACTTCTGCAAAGAATTGAAAGAAGCAGGAATCAGCACGGTTTATCTGCAATTCGACGGGTTAACATCTGACGTTTACAAGTTCATCCGTGGAATCGACCTCTTAGACGTTAAAATGAAGGCTATTGAAAACCTCCGCAAAGCAGAAATCCAAAGCATAGTTTTAGTCGTCACATTGGTTAAAGGCGTCAATGACAATCAACTTGGCGACATCATACGCTTCGCCGTTCAAAACTTCGACGTGATAAGATGCATAAACGTTCAGCCAGTTTCACTATGCGGAAGGCTACCTCAAACGGAACGAGATAAGATGCGCATCACAATACCAGATTTCATGCGATTAACAGAAGAACAGACAGAAGGCAAAATTAAGGTTTCAGACTTTTATCCAGTGCCAACAGTTGTGCCAATCTCAAAAGCTGTCGGCGCATTGAAAGATAAGCGTTACGTAGAATTCACGGCACATCCTCACTGTGGCATGGCAACATACATTTTCATAGAAAAAGGCAAAATCACACCAATAAGTCGTTACGGAAACGTCGAAAAGTTCATCAACATCATGAAAAAAGTCTATGATGATGCCTCAAAAGGAAGCAAAAACAAAGCCAAACTACGCCTAGTCGCCGCTTTGAGGCACATAAAATTCAGCTTCCTAAGAAAATATGTCCTACGCGTGCTAACAGAAGGAAGCTACGAAGCATTAGGAGACTTACAAAGAAAATCCATACTCCTTTCAGCAATGCACTTCATGGACCCATACAACTTCGACTTAGAGCGAGTTCAACGCTGCGCAATTCATTATGCGATTCCAGATGGGCGCATAATTCCCTTCTGCACCATGAACTCCATTCATCGCCCAGAAATTGAAACCAAGCTTGGAACGTCGATTAAAGAATGGCAGAATAGACATAAGGTTGAAATAAGCCAGTATGCCTAAAACGGAGAAAACCATAAGAACAGCGAAACAATTTCACTACTTTGGTAGCTGATAATGAATGGGTGGAAAAAAGAAACTTACTTTAAAACAAGCTGAACGCATGCAATCAAGAAAAGATGAAGAAGAAGACAAAAAGAAGAAGGAAAAAGGTGGACCACCTAGAGAGAGGAAAGCTCCAGGCATAGTTCCGCCAGACTTGAAGAGCGAAAAAATTGTTGGCGAACTGAAAAAAATGCCTGTTTTGACGCCTTATGCAGTTGCTACAAGATTTAATATCCGAATAAGTGCAGCAAAAGACTTTTTGGAGCATTTAGAAGAGAACGGCACAATTGAGCTAGTGCTTGGAAGCCACAATATCAAGATATACAAGCCATGCGACTAATCGCACTATTCCCATATTTTACATAATTTTTCGTTAGCCCTATCGAGGAGATTTGGAATATTATTGGAATTCCCAAAACGAATCTACACA
>JACAEK010000023.1 GCA_013388895.1 Candidatus Bathyarchaeota archaeon
CCTACACGCTCTTTTGGTATCCTAAGAAAAGTGCTAGTCCTTACCACCGTTAGTGACCCTCTTGTAACATTCATCCAAGGAAAGAACTTCTACACCGAGTCTGCTGAAAAATCTATTCAGGTTGGTTAAATCACGGTGTAGGAGATACGTTGCCATGGGATGCGAAAGCGGAACAGCCTGTGAAATGTCAAACAGCACTGGACGACCCCTAAGAATCATTATGTTATATTCGCTTAAATCTCCATGGACGAGCTCAGCTCCTGAATAAAGCCGCCTTATATATTCTAAGAGAATTTCGTAGGTTTTCGCTGGATTTTTTGGAGCCAACTCTTTTAGTGTTGGAGCCTGGTCCCCGTCTTTTCCGATAAACTCCATTATAAGCACGTTGTTTTTGACGGCGATTGGCTTGGGAACTCGTACTTTGGCGGCTGTTGCCTGTTCTAAGTTTTTAAATTCTTTTTGAGCCCAAGCAAAAATTAGAGAGCGTGTGTCATGTTTTACACCTTTGAATCTTTTGTCGCCTTCAATGTATTTTGTCATGCCTTTACGAAATTCTGCAGAGCCGGTCAAGTAAATTTTGATGGCTAATTCGTTTCTCTGATTGTCTCTTCCCCAATAAACTCGTGATTCTTTTCCAGCTCTAATAACGCCGTGAATTTCGTTTATCGTACCTTTGTTCAAGAAATTGTAAATTACCATGAGAGTTGAACGGTCAAAAACTTCTTCCAAAGCTTCGTATTCTTCGCTTCGTTTTTCCTTCATTAATTGTTCAGTTTCATATTTTCTTTCTTTTTTACGCAGTTTTTCTGTAACACGCTTTTGAAAAGACATCTTCTTTCCCATAAGTGTGCTATATATGAAATCAGACTGTTAAAAGACCCTTCCTTCGGAGCGTTTCAGCTTGAGCCTTCGTGTAACGCCAAATCAAATCACCCCGAGTGTCAGATTGAAAATCCCAAGGTGAAACCAAAACCACGTCGCCTTGCCGTATCCACACTCGCCTTTTCATCTTACCACGTATACGGCATAAACGTTCATGTCCGTCTTGACACTTTACTAATACGCGGTCAAAACCAAGCAGTTTGATGGCTATTCCTAAAATATCATTTTGGGATGGATAAATCATGTTGCTTAATTCTTCTTCTGTCAAGACTTTCTTTTTGCCCAATCAAGCACCTCAACGATATCTTGTTAAGAAGTATTCCATGGTTGCTTAAAAGCGTATTACTCTGCGTTGTTTGAGCATTCCTAAATATTGGCTTGAACAACGTGATAAGATGTGATATGATAATTGAAGAGAAAAAATTTGGTGAAAAAGAATGTCATAAAAAATCAGCTGTTGATTGCTTCAACCTTGTTTGGAGCTTTATGGTAAAGAAAGATAAAATAAAAGAAGAAGATGACAAGATGATCCACACGGCTCATGCCTCGCGCTTTTTTGGGGAGAAATCGGAACACCTTTAGAGTGCGAAAGGGGAGAATAGCAAATTTCCTGGATGTACACTGTTCTTAATCGACGTGAACCAGCGCTCTACCATGCCAAAAGATGCTTAGAAATCTGTAAAGAAAATGATATTGACGACTGAGATATTGCTTTTGCCTACGAAGCAATGGCAAGAGCGTACGCAATTGCAGGAAGCAAAGGTGAGTGCGAAAATTATTACATTCGCGAAGTTAAGACTATTGTCTGCAGATAACCAGAATCAGATTTGATCGAAAAAGAACTTGCTAGATTTTCACGATTTGGGCGTGTGGTACTCCTTTAATGTTAAGTATTGCTTCTGGATGCACGTAACCTTTTTCCACGGCTTTTTGAACTATGTTTTTACCTACCATGTTTACTATAGTGGAGTTCTGTATCATGTCCACAGCCTCGTCTAAGCTGACTTTTGCGCCTTTGTAAAATTCTTCTTTGATAACGAAAACTATTTTGCCTTCCCGCAAGGTTTTTCCTAAAATTTCACAGTCACAAATAGCCAGAAGCACATTGTTGCCGATTTTTTTAAGGTTCATGTAGACTTCCAATTTCTAGACGCTCTCTATTAGAGTTGCTGCACCGAAGACTTGGCTCCACACGCATCGCATACAAGAAATGATAGGCGTTTCTCCTTTACAATCTTTGTGTCTGGACGCTTGCAAACTGGACACACAACAAAGCCTTCCATATACCTTTGAATCAGCCTTCCAAAAGTATCTTGCCCAAATTTCCCCTGAAAAATCGCTCTCGACTCCTGCATAGTCGCTGCCGTAGCCATTTCACGTGTCAAAAACTTCAATAAATGCTGTGGATCACGACCTAACGCATCTGCAATCTCCTTAAAATTGAAGATTATTGTGCGCATACCTATCACTGAATAATGGAGTCTAGGCAGTTCCAAACGCTCACTTTTTGAAGTGATCTCTGGAATTTGCGAACGAGCCCTTTTCAACAATTCTTCATAGTCATACGTCATCAGCATGTCTCCAAAAGAAACATAATACGCAATAATATTAAAGCCTTTAATTCTGCTGTTCACATTTCCGGTTAAGACTTATAGTCATAGTCAACCAAAAAGAGAGGGTGAAAATGAGGAAAGCACAATGGGTTGCGTTTATCTTTATACTGGAACTGGGGCAGGAAAAACTGCGAACGCCCTCGGCTTGGCGCTTCGTTCTGTGGGACATAAACGCAAAGTTGTCATAATACAATTTTTGAAATGGTGGAAAAACACTGGCGAATACAAAATACGGAATAGGCTTGCACCATACTACGAAATTTATCAATTTGGCAGAAAAGGATGGCATGGACTAGACAAACTGGACGAAAAAGACAAGAAGTTAGCCCAAAAAGCCCTAAAATTCGCTGCAAAAATCGTCAAAGAGAAAAAGCCCAACTTGCTTGTCTTAGACGAGATTAACTTGGCTTTAAACTGCAAGCTTCTGAACATAAAAGAGGTTCTAAGCTTTCTAAACAAAATTCCAAAAAAGACCGATGTGGTGCTAACTGGAAGATACGCATCAAAAGAGCTCATAAACCGAGCCGAATTTGTTAACGAAATTGTAGACGTGAAATATCCAAAAGAAATGGTTACAACAAAAGGAATACAGTATTAAATGATAACTTTGAAGAAGACTACTTCATAACGAATGTTTAACCATGTGCGGAGGACTGTTGATCTTGACCAAAGACAAAGTGACACCAATGTCGCCTGAAAAACTGGTTAAAAAATACTATTCAGAGATGGGTACAAAAGAGTGGAGAAGACTCGTTAGAGACGCATATCAACGATTAGAATTTGACACTACCATGCATTTCCTTAAAAAGTACTTGCCAAAGAAAGGCCTAATCTTAGACGCAGGCGGTGGCCCAGGCAGATACACAATCGGGCTAGCAAAATTAGGCTACAAACTAGTCTTATTTGACTTGTCATCAGAAATGTTGAAAATTGCAGAAAAGCAAATTAAAAAAGCCAACGTTCAACAGAATGTAAAGCAGATTATTCAAGGCTCTATTGACGACCTCTCCCTATTTAAGGATAATACTTTTAACGCAGTGATATGTTTTGGCGGGGCTCTGTCCCACCTTATAGACGAGACTAGAAGAGAAAAGGCAATTGACGAGTTGATCAGAGTAGCCAAAAAAGGTTCGCCGATTTTTGTCTCTGTGATTGGAAAATTAGCAGTTGTAATTTCAGAACTAGTCTCCTTTCCTAAAGAAATAGAGATTAAAGAGGTTTTTCAAAGCATCAGAGATACGGGCGATTATCACGGTGGTTATGGTTTTGCACCTTGCCACTTCTTTTTACCAGAGGAAATAAAAGCTTCACTTCAAAAGAGAAAAGTAGCCATTCTAGAAATGGCCGGTCTTGAAGGATTATCATGTGGACATCGAAAAGAAACAAACACGCTCTTCAAGAAATATCCAAATGCATGGAAAATCTGGTGGGAAACACACCTAGAAACCTGTACGCATCCATGTGCGGTGGCAATGAGTGCACATTTCCTAATAGTCTCTGAAAAGCAAAGTTCTTAATTACTTCAAAAAGGTTTAAAGAAACCACATTAACTTAGTGTTAATTCTTAATGGTGGAAGCTTGGGCAAACGCAATCACCCCTATATTCCGAATTCTCAAGAGGAAATTAAGCAAGCAATGATGCGGGAAGTGGACATAAAAAACATTGACGAGCTCTATTCGGATATTCCCGAAAAATATCGCCTAACAAAGCATTTAAACTTGCCAGAAGCAATGTCCGAATTTGAAGTCAAGAGGCATATTGAGGCTTTGCTTGCAAAAAACAAAAGCAGCAACAACATGCCCGTATTTCTAGGTGCTGGATGCTGGCCGCATTATGTTCCAGCAGTAGTGAAGGAGATTATACAACGTAGCGAGTTTCTCACAGCCTATACGCCTTATCAACCAGAAATATCACAAGGCATGCTGCAAGCCCTCTTTGAGTATCAGAGCATGATTTGCGAGTTAACAAGTATGGAGGTTGCGAATTGTTCAATGTATGATTGGGCTTCAGCCCTAGGCGAAGCAGCGCGGATGGCAACTCGCGTGACTGGGCGAAGGGAAATTCTAGTTCCAAAAATTATTCATCCAGAAAGAGCGGCTACGTTGCAGGTTTACGCTGAGCCGGCTGATATAATAGTTGGACAAGTAGCCTATGATAAGAAAACTGGACAGACAAGCTTGGACGATTTGAAAGGCAAAATTTCCGACAAAACCGCTGCCGTGTACATAGAGAATCCAGCCTATTTGGGTTTTATTGAAACACAAGTTGACGAAATAGGCAGAGAGGCACATAATCATGGAGCACTTTTCATAGTGGGCGTGGACCCCACTTCGCTGGGAGTTTTGAAGTCACCAGGAGATTATGGCGCTGATATTGTGATTGGTGAGGCTCAGCCGCTCGGAAATGCCATGAATTTTGGTGGTCCGCTTTTGGGAGTGTTCGCTTGTCGAGATGATATGGGTTTGATTAGGCAGATGCCGGGTCGCATAATTGGGTTAACAACAACTATGGACAGCAGCAAGCAAGGCTTTTGCATGACGTTGCAGACGCGAGAGCAGCATATTAGAAGAGAAAAAGCCACTTCCAACATTTGCTCCAACGAAGCCCTATGCGCTGTGGCATCAGCAGTCTACATGGCTCTGCTTGGACCTCAAGGAATGCGCGAACTTGCAGAAACAATCATGTATAAAACTAATTATGCCACGCGCAGAATTTCCAAAATAGAAGGCGTCCAAACACCAATTTTTAACGCTGCCCACTTTAAGGAGTTCACAGTCAATTTTGACAAACTCGGACTAGACGCTAAAAAAGTCAACGGGAAACTCTTGCAAAAGAATATTCACGGCGGCAGAGACGTTTCAAAAGAGTTTCCAGAACTTGGCGAAACAGCTCTATATTGCATAACTGAAATCCATTCAAAAGAAGAGATTGAACACTTAGCCGAAACTTTAGCAAAAATCGTTTCGAAGAGGTCATGAATGGCTTATGTTTAAGCAGGCAAGTTGGAACGAACCCGTAATTTTTACCATGGGAAAGAACGGACGCAGCGGACACATCCTGCCAAAAATCGAAGAAGAAATCAGAAGCGTTGTTAACTTGGATTCTTATGTGCCAAAGCACATGCGACGCGTAAAACAGCCTGCACTTCCGGGACTTTCAGAGGTTGAAGTTGTCCGCCATTTCATTCGTCTGTCAGAAATGAATTACGGCGTTGATTCTGGCCTTTATCCGCTTGGAAGCTGCACAATGAAATATAACCCAAAAATAAACGATATGCTTGCAAGTCTTCCCACCATCAGCATGGTTCACCCATATCAAGATGAAAGCACCGTGCAAGGAATTTTGGAAATTCTTTACGAGCTTGAGCGGTGGCTTGCCGAGATTACGGGCACTTATGAGGTATGTTTGCATCCAGCCGCCGGAGCACATGGCGAGTTTTTGGGCACTTTGCTCATGTTAACATATCATAAAATGAACGGCGAAAGTGAGAAGAGACGTGAAGTGATTGTTCCGGATTCTGCTCATGGCACAAATCCTGCTAGCGCAGCCATGGCAGGTTTCGACGTGGTGGTTGTTCCATCAAATGATGATGGCTGCGTCGACTTAGAAGCTTTGGAAAGTGCTGTTTCTGAGAAAACTGCTGGACTGATGCTTACTAATCCTAATACTCTGGGAATTTTTGAGAAAAACATTGGCGAAATAGCCAAAATAGTTCACAAAATCGGCGGTCTGCTATATTATGACGGAGCTAACTTGAATCCGATATTGGGCAAGGCTCGCCCAGGCGACATGGGATTTGACATAGTTCACATAAACATCCACAAAACCTTCAGTACACCGCATGGAGGCGGCGGTCCAGGCGCTGGACCAGTGGGTGTCTGTAAAGAATTGGCTAAGTTCTTACCTGTTCCACGCACAGTTTTTGATGGTACACGCTACAGTTTAGACTATGACCGACCGCATAGCATTGGAAAAATTCGAAGTTTCTACGGTAATGTTGCCGTTTTGTTGCGAGCTTACGCATACATTAGAAGCTTGGGTTTTGAGGGATTGAAGGAAGTCGCTGAGGTCTCTGTTTTAAATGCGAACTACTTAATGAAGAAACTTGCAGGAATTAAGGGATTGACGCTTCCCTACAACACTAAAAAGCCGAGGAAACACGAGTGCGTTTTCAGCGCAAAGCCATTGAAAAATGAAACAGGCGTTTCAGCATTGAACATTGCTAAGCGACTGCTTGATTATGGCATTCATGCGCCCACAATTTATTTTCCATTAATAGTTGAGGAAGCCTTAATGATTGAGCCTACAGAATCTTTCGAGAAAGGAGAGCTTGACCGTTTCGCAGAAACAATGCACAAAATCTGCAAAGAAGCATATACGAATCCAGAAACTGTTCTGAAGGCGCCGCATAATACTGCTGTCTCGCGGCTGGATGAGGTTAAGGCTTCGCATCCCAGAACTATGGTGTTGAGTTGGCGCATGCACCTAAAAAAGAATAAGCAAAACTTGTAGTTTCGTGGTAATAGTTTATATTTTGCCTCAGCGGTTAATCATGAAAGAAAATGGAAGTGTATAAGCTTTGACAGAATTAGAAGATAAAGTGCGAGAAGCTGTGGGCAAACTTGTCGACCCAGAAACTGGCTTAAGTTTTGCCGAGATGAACTTGATTGCAAACGTCAAAGAACAAGAGCCTGGAGCTGTTGAAGTGGATTTTGTTCCTTCAAGTCCATTCTGTCCAATCGCATTCAAGCTTGCGTTAGATGTTAAAAACGCAGCCACAACTGTTGCGGGTGTCAAGAAGATTATGGTGCATTGTCGCGGGCATATGATGGAGCAGCAAATCAACGAAATGGTAAACAAGGAACAACCAAAATAGTGCACCATATGCGCATTAAAGGCGAACACGAAATCTACTGCTGTGGCGCAAGAGTAAGAATTTCAGAAAAAGGCATAAAAGTTTTAACAGAGCCCACAGTTGTGTATTGCCCTCTACATGAGACATTATACGGAATCAAAAAGATTGACGCTGAAGCTGTGCGGAAAAGTGTGGAAAAGAAAATCAGTGGCTATGGGTTCTGTTGTGCAAATCGTGTTTTCGACTCTGAGTCTGTTGTAGCTTACGGCGCCTCTGAGATGATACGGGTTTGGCTTGAGAAAGGGCTTATCGACTGTGCGGTTGTTGTTTGCGAAGGTGCTGGAACAGTTATAACGACGAACGGCAAGCTTGTGCAGTCCATTGGCGCGCGGTTAACTGGTATAGTCAAAACTTCGCCTATTCATGAGATTATTGAACGTGTCGAAGCAGAAGACGGAGTTGTTCTAGATAAGGCGCATGCATCGATAGACCAAGTTGAAGGCGTTAGGCGAGCCTTCGACCAAGGCTTCAAGCGTGTTGCTGTAAGTGTTGCTGGTTTCCAAGCGAATGTCATCAGTGACATTAGAAAGCTTGAAACTACTGCAAAAGCGGATGTTTCGGTCTTTTCCGTTTGCAACACGTGTGTAGACAGAGCACAAGTGAAGCACATAGTCAAGGCAGATATTGCCTGGGCAAGTGCTTCGAAAGTACTTCGAGAAAAAATCGGCACTACGGCTGTGTTGCAGTTGGGTGCAACGATACCTGTTTACGCTTTAACTGAAAAGGGCAAAAGACTTGTTTGGGCGTATCTGTCTGAATTCAAGGATAAACTTGTAATTTTCAGAACCAGTCGATTGCCGTATCAAGCAGAAGATAGATGTCCAAAACTTAAGGCTGTGAGGTAACCAAAACGCTTAAGTGTTTAGGGTAATGTTATCTGTGCTTGTTAAATATATGGGAAGTTGAATAGGTTTGGCAGTTGAAAGTTTCTCAGGAAGTAGACAACCAGTAGACGCAAAAGTTGGCGAATTAACACCCGCCTCAAAAGCAGTAAACGTAAAGGCAAAAGTAGTTTCAAAAACCGAGGTTCGAAACATTGCTGCTGGAAGAGATGGAGCACCTCACCGCGTTTCCGATGCCCTCGTGGGCGACGAAACATGCTGCGTTTATCTAACACTTTGGGACGACAACATTGACAAAGTAAGCGAAGGAGACAGCATAACTGTTGGAAATGGCTACGTTACGTTGTTTAGAGGCAATATGCGACTGAATATTGGCAGATACGGTACGCTAGAAATTGCGAAAGAGCCGTTTGAGGTTGAAGTGAACACTGAAAACAACATGTCCAGCAAAGTTTACGAACAGGAAAGGCGACCATTCAGGCGAGGACCAAGAAGAGACTTCGGCGGAAGAGATAGAAGAGGCGGCGGTTTCAGAAGAAGATACTAACCGTTCGTCACTTTCCTCAATTTTCTAATATTTTCTTCTAAGTATTGTCATAGGTCTGCTGATTTTCGTTGCATTTTCAAGTGGTTCTTCCAAGTTAAAGTTGTTATACCAACCTAAGAACTCGAATCTCTTGTTTTTCTCAACCAGCATCAAGAATTCCTGCGGAAAAACGATTTTGTCCTCTTTCTCTGTTTTAAAAACTCTCCTTCGCCCATCTTCTATGGCTACGACGGTGACACAATCAATTATCTTCTGTTCAACAAGGTTGATGGGAACGGCTTCCCATGTCACATTCACTGTTAACCCATTTCTTGTTATAGTCCAGCTTTCTCTCCCCACACTAGTCCAGTCAAAATCAATAGAGGCATCAATTAAGTATAAGCCGCCTTTTCTCAAACAGTCTGCAACTGAATGTAGATGCGAAAGAAACTCGCTGTTCGATGCAAACGAAATCGAGCCCAACATGCAGAAGACAAAATCAAATTTTCCTTTCGCTACGAATTTGCGCATGTCCGCGTGAATGATTCCAATCTCTATTCCAGCTTTTCGTGATTTTTCCATAGAATAATCAAGCATCGCTTTACTCAAATCCAAACCAGTAAAAGCGTAACCACGTTTAGCTAATTCCTGCGTATAGGGGCTATGACCACATCCAACATCCAAAACTTTTCTAACTTTAACCTTGGAAAACTTTTGAATGCACTGTTCGAAGAAGTCTACTTCTCTGCTTATATCTCTGAAGCTGAAGGCGACATCATAGTAAAAAGGGTAATCATATAAGTCAGGCAGATTTTTTCCCATGCTCACGAAGCTCCTTACTCATCAAGAATCAGTTTTCGAGTTAATCTGTCTATTGCCCTTTTCAGCTTTATTCATCCAGTATTTGTTGTGCATCGCGTATGTACGTCATGAAATCATGGTTTTTCTTCTCTTCATACTTAATTCCGAGCTTCTCATAGAGGCTTTTCACTGTAGCTTTTTCGATAACTGCTGCGCCTACTCCAAATATTTTCCTCAGGCCTTCTGCAAAGACTTCTGGTTTGTCAGCAATATCCTCTTTTTTTAGCGAATAGATGTTCTGAAGATGAAAGTATACAGCTTTTCTTCCACTTTCACCAAGCGTCAGCAAGCCATTATCGACAGCCTCGAGCAAAGCTTGCTGGAAAAGATTTTGTGGTCTGCTCAAGGCTTTTTCACCACTAAAGTTCTTTCGTATGAATATAAGAGGCAAGTAAAAAGAAGATGTATCCGTAAAGAAAGAGAAGGTCCAATAGATGATCATTATAATATGTATTTTGTGCTGTGGTGTAGCTGAAAAGCATGTCTCCAGCCACGTTTGACAAGATACTGGCATTAATTAATAGCCACGATTTTCCTAATTTCCCCTTAATGGAGGCTAAGATGATTGTTGCCGCTAAAGAAACGACCAAGTCTTTTCTAGTTAAAGCAGCCCCAAATAATCTAACGTATAGATATAACGCTACAAAAAGAGGTATGTACCCAATCAGCCAAAACGCGTCGGCAACAGAAGGATAAGGTATTTCAACACCCAGAATAACTGCGTAGCCCATCCAAATCGCTTCTCCAACAAACCACAGAAACAAGCCTACCGTAAAGCAAAGCCAAATCATTGAAAAACGTTCTTTAGCTTTACCTCAATATTTCTGCAAAGACAAACCAGATACAATAGCAGCTACGCCTGCAATGATTGGAGCCAAGATATTCGATGAAAACATCAGAAAATCCATGTAATAGCCTTGAAAAACGTAAAACAATGTCAGACTGACCATCAGAACTAAGCATATTTTGTAGATTGCTAGCATACATCATCCAAACTATGAATTCCTAGAATTGCGCAAAGTTGTATTTGAAACTTTTCTAATCTTCAGAATCGAAAATACGTATCTATAATATTGTAGGTTAATTTCGATGCGGTTTTTCTTTGGAACCTACCGCAATCCTTAAAGCTATAGTGCCCAAAAACATGAATTCCCGTTGGAAGGAGAAAGTTACAATGTTACAACCTAAAAATGAAGAAAGGAAACCAACAGTGGAAGAGCTGTTAGCTAAAGCTAAAAAACCTTCAATGTTAGCGACACCAATGCACAAGTTTTACGAAGGAAAAGTTCAAATTATGCCAAAATGCGCCATAACAAGTCCGAAAGACTTCGCAATATGGTACACGCCAGGCGTTGCCGTTCCATGCAAAGAAATTCAGGCAAATAAAGACAGGTCATTCGAGCTTACAAACCGCTGGAACTACGTGGCAGTGGTCTCAGATGGCACCCGCGTATTAGGTTTAGGCGACATAGGTCCTGAAGCAGCCATGCCTGTAATGGAGGGAAAAGCCCTGCTCTTCAAATACCTCGGTGGCGTCGACGCATTTCCTATTTGCCTCAAAACCAAAGATCCAGAAGAAATAATCCACGCATGTGAGCTTATTGAACCAAGCTTCGGCGGCGTCAACCTAGAGGACATAGAAAAACCAAAATGTTTCCATGTCTTGGAAGAAGCACGAAAGCGTTTGCAGATTCCTGTTTGGCACGACGATCAGCAGGGAACAGCCACAGTAATTTTGGCCGGTTTAATGAATGCGTTCAAAATAGTTGGCAAAAAACCCCATGATAGTCTTATAACACTGGTAGGTGCCGGTTCAGCCAACCTTAGAACCGCTTACGTTCTGATAAGGTGGGGAATTAAGCCAGGCAACATAATCCTTGTTGATACAAAAGGCGTCATTTACCCAGGCAGAAAAGACGTAACCAAAGAAGAAGACCCGTGGAGGTATGAACTAGCCCAAAAGACAAACAGTGAAGGCAGAACAGGCGACATATCCGAGGCATTCAAGGATGCAGACGCCGTAGTAGCTGCGTCAAAGCCTGGACCAGACACCATAAAGAAAGAATGGATAACCACAATGGCAGACAACTCGATAATCTTTGCATGTGCAAACCCTATACCGGAAATTTGGCCGTGGGAAGCTAAAGAAGCTGGAGCTCGCATAGTGGCTACGGGCAGAAGCGACTTTCCAAACCAAGTTAACAATAGCCTAGGCTTTCCTGCAATATTTCGAGGCGTCTTAGATGTTAAAGCAAAAACAGTTACGGATGACATGTGCATAGCCGCAGCCCAAGAGCTGGCTAAATTTGCGGAAGAACGCGGAATGCACGAAGAAGACATTTTGCCGCGAATGGAAGAGTGGGAAGTTTTTCCACGAGAGGCAGTGGCATGTGCGCTAAAGTCTATAGAACAAGGTGTAGCAAGGGTGAAGCCGAGCAGAAAAGAGCTTTATGACAAGGCTGTTGCAATAATCCAAAATGCTAGAGAATCTACGAAAGTGCTGATGAAAGAGGGTCTGATAAAGCAGCCGCCGCCAGAAGAGGAGCTGTTGAAGTAGGATATAGCCATAAAAAATACTAATTTTCCGTCTTTTTATTTGAAAGATTCAGAAAATTATTTAAACTCTTCCATAGAACATAAGGGTAGGGAGAACAATATGCGTTCCGACTATGCACTCTACATGGTAGCAATAATATTTTTCCTCATAACAGCATTATCGTTAGCTTTGGAGTTGACTGCTGACGAAAGAAGTCTATGGGTTGTAACAACTGCCGTTCTCGGCTTGCTCTTCATAGGACTCGGCTATACACAACGACCAAAAATCGGAGCAGCGCCATCAGCACCACCGCCCCCACCGCCACCACCGCAGCCTGCGATTCAGGTGCCATCCCCACCTCCAACAGTCGCAGAGACTGTGAAAGAAGAAAAAATAGAGCCTGTGGTTGAAATTGCGCCATCACCAAAAATGGAGCTCACTGCGGTGAAGGGCATTAAAGCGAAACGTACAGAACAGCTAAAAGCTATTGGAATAAGCAATGTTGAAGAGTTGGCAAATGCTTCAGCAAATGACGTAGCTGAAAAGTTGAAGATTTCGCCGAAAATCACTGGAAGATGGATTCAAGAAGCAAAGCAGCTCACCGGGAAATCTTAAAGGCAACACCAAGCGAGGTGCTAGTTTACAATTCTTGCGATTCTTACTATGTTCCTTCTTTCTAAGCGTCGTATTGCATCCAAAAATTCGTTCTTCTTTTTTCCAGATAGTTCGAAGTTATGAAGCATGTCATTAATTGACATTTCTGGCTTTCCAAAGCCAACTATGTTTTTACAAAGGTTTTTCACTATTACACGCTCTAATCTCCCGCATCGCCAAGTAGTGTTGCGAATGAGAATCACAAAAGCTTTAGCAAGTGTCTTGTTTTCGCCACTTTTCTTTCTTGCCAAGATTCCTTCACGATACCCTTTCTTATCAGTAAACATTTTTAGGGTTTACGCATCTAACATAGGAAAAACAAGGAGGAAATGGCATGCAAGAGGGACAAGGTGGGCGAATTTGCGTTTTCCGCTTAAGCGAAGGCGAAGACTTGGCCGAAGCAATTAAGAGGAGAGCAGAAGAATGCCGCATAAAAGCCGGAATCTTTAATCTTATTGGAAGCGTGAAAGAAGCGGTTTTAGGATATTACAAGGACGGTCAATACAAGTCTATTTGGCTGGGCGGTCCTTTAGAAATAGCTTCTGGCATGGGCAACATTGCAATAGACGAGAAGGGCGAAGTAATCATTCATGCGCATTTGGTTGTTTCAAACGAGAAAGGCGAAGCTTTTGGCGGACACTTAATGAAGGATTCCTATGTTGGTGTAATGGCAGAACTAGTGATAATTGAAGCATTAAACGTGAACTTGCAAAGGGTTTTTGACGAGAAAACCAAGCTTAAACCACTAAGATTCGCCTAAATCTTTTTTTAAGTATATTCCGTGAGCGTTGCCATAATAGCCATCAAGTTTTGCCACTTTTCGGTATCCAAGTTTCTGATAAAGCCTCAATGCTGCAGCATTGTCCTCTCTTACTTCAAGGCGACATGACTTAACGCCTTTTTCCACGAAAATCTTTTCAATTTCACCTAGAAGCTTCTGCGCTATTCCTCTACGGCGATGAGACAGTAAAACATCTATTGTTAGTATGTGCCCAGCTAATGCGTTTCTTTCGGGATACATCATGCCTATAATGAAGCCGACGATTTCGTTGTTGCATTTGGCAATTAGACTCACTGAATTATAATCTGTGAGCAGGTGGGCAATTTGGTGTTTCGTGAAGGCTTCTTTTTTGAAGCATTCTGTTTCAATCTTGTACAGCTTGTCTAATTGGCGGATTGAGGCCTGTTCCATTGTCAGCATCATTGCACACATCTTTTTAGAAATTAGGTTGTATGTGAAATTTAGGTTTTACTTACTTGGTTGCTTGTTTTTGGTTTGGTCAGCGTTTTAATCTCAAGTCCCTGCTGCACGATGAAGCCTATGAAAAATCTAAGCCATACTGTTAAAATCCTGGTCAGAATGGTTGCTGTGGCGCTTATTAAATACGGAATGCCTAAGAAAGCATAGAGTGCTGTCATGGTTATTTCTGGAAGCCCTGCTTCAAATGGAATGCCTAATGGTATGCCTTGAATGGCTGAAACTATTGAGTAGGTTATTATTATGATGCCCCAATGAACCTCGAATCCTATAGATAGGAAAACTAGGTAAGCGACGCCTATGCTTAGAAGCCACGCAACAGCATTAAAAAACAATGATGTTAAGACTGTTTTTGGCGCACGTCTAAACTGGTTCATTGAATCGTGAAATATGTTAGCCGCTTCGATTACGTCTTTTCTGGCTTTTTCAAGTTTCCAGCGTCTCCGACTTATGTAGTCTAAAAACCTTATTGCAGCGTCAATAACCTTCATTGTCCAAGTTTTGTGGGCGCAGAAGAAAATTAGCAGAATTAAAAAGACTATTGAGGCGACAGCTAGAAACAGTGTTAGATTCAGTACGACTCCGCCAACTTGCATCTGAGTTAAGAGGATGCTTGCGCCTACGAGTAGGCCTATGATGTTTAATCCCATGCCCATAAGCCTCTGAATCACCAGGGAAGCAACGACTTTGCCGCTGGTTTCGCTTCCGCTTTGTTCTCTTGTGACTAGGTATATTTTTGAGATTTCTGCGCTTATGGATTCTGCTGGGATGATTAGGTCCATGAAAACTCCATACCAAACATAAAGGAAAGATTTCAAGACAGAAAGTTTTACAGAAAGAAAATTGAGCAAGAAGTGCCACGCCAAGGAAAAGAAGAATGTGTCAAGAATGACGAAGACGATTGCCAAGAGATAGATGTTAAGGTTAGTTGTTCCGGCTAAAGCGATTATTGTTGGGATGTCAATGTTGAAAAGATAGAGGTATATGAAGAAAGCAATTATGCCCAGCAGTGGCAAAAGAACGGTTTTCCATGTAGCTTTTGGCTTTACCGAAACCATTGACATGTGCACCTGAAGATAAAATCAGTAGGACGTGAAGCATGATTATATATTTTGCCCATTTCCACAACAGAACATCGCTCTATTGTCTTCATCTCAAGATTTAACTACTTTAATATGCAAGAGATTACTTGGTGTTATTGTTGGAATTGAAAGGTGTTCACTTTCTTCTTACATACAGATGTGATCTGGAGTGTGACCACTGTTTTGTCTGGGGCAGTCCAAAAGCAAAGGGCGTTTTCACCATTAAGCAGATAAAGAATGTTCTATCAGAAACAAAGAAGCTTGAAACCGTAAGTTATATTGCGATTGAAGGCGGAGAACCCTTCCTGTACTATCCAATTATGGTTAAGACAGCCGAAGAAGCATCTGCTCTAGGCTTTCGTGTGGAAATTCTTTCAAACTGCTATTGGGCTACAACCCCAGAAGACGCCATAGAATGGCTTGCACCAGTGGCTAAGGCCAAGGGCGCAATAGGCGTAAGCAGTGACTTCTATCATGGCGACGACTGGGCGACAAACGAAGCAAAAAACGCTATAATAGCTGCAAAAGCCCTGAACCTTAAAGTGGGGATAAACACTGTAAAGAACCCGACAGCAGAATTGCCTAATCCTCCAGCCGAAATTGAAGGCGTAAAAATCGGCGCATTATGGGAAATAATGTACCGCGGCAGAGCAGCCACTAAACTAATTGAAAAAGCAAACAAAAAGCCTTGGCGCGAGTTTACAAAATGTCCATACGAAAACTTTGCTAAACAAGAACGTGTCCACATTGACCCGTTTGGATATGTGCACGCTTGTCAAGGAATCGCTGTAGGCAATGCTTGGCAGAAGCCCTTCTCAAAAATAATCCAAGAATACAGTCCTTATGAAAACCCGATTCTTGAACCACTAGTTAGCGGTGGTCCAGTCGCATTGATTGAGAAATTCAGCTTGCCACATGATGAGGCTTATGCGGATGCGTGCCACCTATGCTATGCTGCACGTATTATGTTGCGAAACAAATATCCAGAAGTATTGACGCCAGACCAAATGTACGGCGAATTGGAATAAAAAGATAAACCAACACTTTCAATATGTTGCACAGGTGAGATACTATGTTAACTCGGGACAAAGCATTAGACTTGGTTAAGATACACGTTACGAAGAGAAATGTTGTTTATCACATGCTTGCTGTTGAAGCCATAATGCGAAATATGGCAAGATATTTTGGAGAAGACGAAAACCAGTGGGGATTAATCGGCATACTTCATGATGTAGACTACGAGAAAACTGAGGCAACACCTGAAAAACACAGTCTTTTGGCTGAAGAAATTTTGAAGGGAGCTGTGCCTGATGAGCTTATAAAAGCCATAAAAACACACAACGCTAAGCATACGGGTGTAATGCCAGAAACTCGCATGGAAAAAGCACTAATCACCGCAGATGCAATATCGGGCTTACTAGTGGCGTGCGCATTGGTTATGCCTTCTAAGAAACTGGCAGACGTGAAAGTGGAAACCGTGGCTAAGAAGTTTAAGGATAAGGATTTTGCAAGAGGCGCAGAAAGAAACAGAATACTCGTCTGCGAAGAAATTGGAATTTCAAGAGAAAAATTCTTTGAAATAGCCTTAGACGGACTGAAAAATATTGCTTCGGAAATAGGCTTGTGACATGCGCATGCTATTTTTGCAGCTTACGCCCGCAGCAAATAAGTTAACCTTGATTTTTCATTGGATTCACAAATTTTTCCTTTAAAATATCTGGATATAGAAGTCAGCTAAGATAGAATCTTGGTTCAAGGCTTTTGCATAAAATTCTTAAGTCTTCTGCAATACACATCAATAAAAAGTGACATCAAAATGAGCCTGTTTGTCAACGCATCTGAACAAGAAGCGTATCTTTTCATTACAGACTACTTTGCATCAAAACATATGAAAATAGTTACTGCAAGTCCCCCTTCGCGTATCAGAGCAGAGTTTGGTTCATGGACTTCGATGGCGCTTGATAATGCAAAGGGAGAAATTGAAGTTGAAATAACGACGAAAAATAACGGCGGAAGTTACACAAATCTTAATTTCAGTTTTCGCAAAGAACACACACTCGCTTGGATGATGGCAATTTTCGCAACACTAATTCTGTGCGGAATGATGTGGTGGAGAACAAGTCTGGACATAGCGCGAATAAATCCAGCAAACACGGCAAGCTTTCTTTTTGAAGTGGGATTAATTACGGTTGGGTTGTCAGCAATAATGTTTGCAGTCGCAATTGGACTTGTCGCATACAGCACTTCAGCAACAAGAAAAAGATTCATTGAAGAGTTTAACATTTTCATCCAATCTCTGCGCTCCAAAAAAGACTGATCATTCAATTGGCTTTCAATCACTTTTAAAGCGTTAACATTATACTAGACAAGTTAGACAAAGAAAGGCTAAGGTGTTTAGAATTTATGTCGGAAACAGTCAAGGAGATTGAACTTAAAAACATTCGTCCAAGCAGGCTTAACCCACGATTAGAAATTAACATTGAGCGGCTAAATGAACTAGCTGCCAGCATACGCGAAGTGGGATTGCTCGAACCCATAATTGTTAGACCCACGAACGGCGAATATGAAGTTGTCGTCGGCGAGAGACGCTATAGGGCTTCGCAGCAAGCTGGACTTGAAAAAGTGCCCGCTATTATTCGCGACTACTCCGACGACCAAGTAGTGCAGCTGAACCTCATTGAGAACGTGCACAGAGAAGACTTAAACGCTATTGAGAAAGGAAAAGTGTGCAAATACCTGCTAGAGAACTGTCCAAACAAGTATCCAACGCAATCGGCTATCGCGCAAAAAATAGGCGTTACACATAACGCTGTCTCGCTTTGGATGAAGTCAATTGAAGTTGTGCCACAGGAAGCGCAGAAATACGTTGCGCCTTCAACCATTTCCGGTCAGGTACCTGAGGGCAAAATTGACTATCTCACAGCTGTTAAGATAGGTCGCGCTGTAGAAGAACCAGAGAAAAAGGCGGAAGTGATTAGGACGCTGGCGGAGAAGAGGCTTCCAGTTAAAGAAAGGGCACAGGTTATTAAGAAGATGATGCAGGAGCCAGAAAAACCTATAGAAGAGGTTATTGAGGAAGTTGAGAAAGCGCCAGTTGAGATGCATTTCACGGCTGATGATAAGAAGCCTCTGCTTGCTGGCACTAAAACGCAAACGTCAAGGACAGGCTTGCCAGACCCAAAATTGAAAGCAGGCGCACTAGTTCATGCAACTGTTTTAGAGCCGCATATTGCAGAATTGCGCATTGCTTCTATTGAAAGAAAAAAGTTGCGATATTTTGACGAGGAAGATGCGAAGAGAGAGGGCGGCTATTCGCTGGAGGAGTTCAAACGGAAATGGAAGAAAATGCATGGTGAATGGAACGAAAACCAACTAGTCTACGTAATTCACTTTGAAAAGGTAAAATAATGTTTTCCTAGGTTGGTGGCTGTTCAGAAGAGAATGCTGGTTCTGTGGCTTTTTCCACATGCCGGATGTCCGTGAAAAACCATGCTAGAGTCATCGTTAACATTCCAAATGCGGCGCATGCTAAGAATAGATTTGCTGTTCCAGTAAGCACTGCTATTGTTCCAGAAAGAATAATGCCCGCAGGTTGTGCAGCCATAGCCAATGCCATGGTAACTGAAAAAACTCTGCCTTGCATGTTCAAAGGAACGGTGGTCTGCATTATTGTCTGCAGTGTCACGTTGGCTACGGGCACAAAGAGAGCCATGAATAAACCGCTTATCGCCATTAACCAGAACCAGCTCGTAGGAGTAAGCGCCACAAAAGCGTATCCTAAGAAAACGGCGAATATTGCTAACGTGTTCGCAACCATTTTGCGCTTGAATCCTTTTAGCAGCGACATTATCAAGCCTCCAATAAGTATGCCACCTTCAAAAGATGCCATTATCAGCGCAAAAGCTGAAGCATCGCCTAGATGGTCAAATTTCACATAGTACGGAAGTAATGTGGACAGTGGAGTGAGCAGGAAATTCAACATTGTTGCCACAAACAGCAACGGCAGTAAACCTCTTGCGTTTCTAATAAAGCTGAAACCGTCCGAGAAATCCTGCTTGAAAGACGAGTTGCCTTTTTCCATTTTCACAGACGGTATTGCCACTATTAAAAGGGGAACTACGGCTATTAAGAAGGTGGCCACGTCAATCCAAAGAATGTCATAAATCTGCCAAAAAATCAGCAGAAAAGCTCCAACGATGGGTCCAATCATGTTAACAGCGCCAGAAAAGAGGTAGTTCAAACCGTTCATGCGGCTCAATTTTTCTTTCGGAACCATTGACGGAGTGATGGCAGACACTGCTGGCTGATGGAAAGCTTGGAAAACGCCTCTTAATGTAAGCAATACGAAAACGTGCCAGATGGAAACAATGCCAAATCGAAACAGCAGAACAAGAACAAGTGTAGCTAAAGCCTGCAGAAAATCTACAACCCCGATTAGTTTTTTGCGGTTCCAGCGGTCTGCAAGTACTCCAGCGAAGGGACCTAAAATTACCATCGGGGCTAAACCCAAAAAAGCGGCAAGTGCTAAGTACATTGCGTTTCCGGTTTCGATGGTTACCCACCAGATTATGACGAATTGCGCAATAGACGAGCCTAACAAAGAGGCTAATTGACCGGACCAAAAGAATACGTAGCTTCTAAACGTTTCCTGATTAGCTTGAATCCGCATTGCATATGCCCCTAGGCTTTTGTTTTAAGGCTTATTACGCATCAACAAACAATTAAGAGCTTGGGTAATGCAGTTAATTATTATGAAAAAAGTGGTCAATAATTCGGTCACTTTTCTTCTTTGCAAGAGTTTACGTCTGATGATATCTCAAAAAGCTATATATCATAAACGATTGTTTTAATCTGCTAATTTATTAAACAATGAAAAATTCTTTTTGTCAAATAAATGTGCTCTATGAATTAGAACAAGAAGGGCTTTGGGGCTGATTTATTGGACTACTTTGTATTCTTGTTCGTTTTTTACCCCTAATCCTAACTCTACAGCATGGCGAATCTGCGTGTAGCTCCACGGATCGTCTTTCAACTTAGCTCCTTCAAAACTTTCAATGATTTTTATGGATTCCACGTCCATGACTATTCTGTCTCCAGATGCAAGTACAACGTTCAGTTCTCGAACCTCACCATTGAATGGTCCACCTGTTATGAAGCATTTCCTTCCATCCATAATAATCAAGCTTGGGTGCACAACCAAGTTCAAATCCACAAGTTTTTCTTTCAAATTGCTTAGGTGAAAGGCGAGTCTTTCGCTGCCCTTTGCGAATCCGAAAGCCAATTTGAGGCTTAGGGAGAAATCAGCCCGGAAATGGGTTTTCATGCAGCAGCAGTAAACGAGCTTATTTGCTTTTAACGCTTTTTCGGGCAAGCTGACAGTTTTAAGGTGTTCTCCGCCAACGTTTACTTTTACCCATTCGCCTTCATCAAAAAATACGATTTCTGCGCCGCTGTCTTTCAAAGCCTCCAAAGTTCCAGTTTTACCCATGATTTTTCGTGTGGAAGTCGCCTGCATCGAAGACTCGCCAACAACAACTTTTCCTGCACCATGCTCATACAACAATTCAACCAAAGCCTTGAGAAATTCTGGGTCGCTAGAGGCAGGCGGCGGATCAGCACTATTATAGTTTGGCTTCAAAAGAACTTCATCACCCTTCTCAATAGCTTTTCCGAAGCCGCCAATCAGATTCACAGAACGCAAAATGTCTGCCTTAACATTACGTGTAGCCTTTGCTTTGCTAATTAACGCTTTGCCACTCTCTACGAAGGCATTAGCTTTGGCCTTGCCAATTCCAGCGTTGACTGACACGACAAACCACCGTAGAGGACACAAGGACCAAGCAAAAATTAAGTCTTTTCTAGCTTTCAAGGCTTAGAACAGCATCTGCTAATACAATCTACGCGTTTTATACAAATTTCGAGGTTTCTTCTAGTTATGTATACAATAAAGAGGGCTAGACTATGTATCTGTCTGTCTTCTCGAAATCTTTCACAATTTCCATAATCCGTTTCGGAGCGTCAACACCTTCTAACGGTATTCCCTTAAGCAACGCCCACGGACTTTTCCGCGCAAGAACAGCCGCAACATGCTCTTCACCAAAACATTTCTCTGAAACCTTGTAAACCAAACGCCTTACCGCCACCTCAGAATATTCGCCTAACGCATGCAAATACTCGTGCAAAAGCAGATTATACACTAACGCGTTGAGCGCACGTTTTGACTCAAGCGCAACTTCAACAATTTGCACCAAACGTCGGTTCAAAACAATATTATTCGTGCCAATCGGATGGTAAGCACCGAGTTGAAGGGGCAAATCATCTAAGAAAAGCATCATGCCGCTTCGGCGTTTATGCAAAGAGCAATTCACGCTGTCTTTGACGATGTCCCATACTTCGCCGTAGCTTTTGGCATTTTCCAAACGACTGCCATACTCTTTGGCAATAGAGTCATCGTTACTCATTCAACAGCGCCTATAAAATCACAACACATTGTCCTTTATATTGAAATCGGAAAGCGTGTTCAAAATATGCCAAAACAAATAAGGGACAGCAAATGAAAGAGTAGAAACAGCTTAGAGGAGACAAATGCGTATGGCAGGTATAGTTCTCGTTAGAGACGTCATGACAAAAGATGTGCGTGTAGTGCGTCCAGACACAACCATCAAAGAAGTGGTTGCCACAATGAACAAGTTCAACATAGGCTCCATAATAGTCGTGCAGGGCGACAGACCAGTAGGCATCATAACAGAACGCGACATACTACGAAGGCAAGTGGAACCATGCTTAGCGCCAGAAATCCTAACCGCAAGGCAAGTCATGACTAGCCCACTAATAACAATAAGCGAAACAGCCAGCATAGAAGAAGCAGCCAAACTTATGGCAAAGAAAAAAGCGAAGAGGCTTCCAGTCATGAACAACGACAAACTAGTCGGCATAATAACCTTTACAGACATAGTCTTCAAAGTACCAACAATGCTCACGATACTGGAGGAGCTCGTGAGACCTCACCACCGCAAATACTAAACTCGCATAAAACAACAATCTCTTATTTTTCAAAAGTTAATATTAAACTGCCCTAGCGACCATGTTCAGGCTTGTCAAGGGATTCATAGGCTGCAAAGTAACAAAGCTTCCATAAAACGCAGTTGGCTCCCAACCAGCCTTTCTAAGCAATGCAGAAAGCTCACTTACACTGTAAACGTGATGCACTATCACTACTCTGTCCACGAATTTCAAGTCTTCGCCACGTTTTTTGTAAAAAGCCCAAGTGGTCTGCATCTGCGATGTTGTCTGGTCATAAATTCTGCTTTCTAACAAGATAATATCGCCTACCTCCATGTAGGAAGTGGGCATAAACTTCACTGAAAGATACTCACTGTGCGCGGTTTCCCCAATAAGCAATACAGCGCCTTCTCGAGAAAGCTGCCGAGCTTGGCTAAAAATTTTCAAATCATCTTCGAATGAGGAATATCCAATCGCTGTCCAAACGTTAATAACCACATCAAAAGGCTGCGAAACTCGCCCAATAACTCTTTTCAGGTTTTTAACATCCCCTTCCAAAAAAGTAGTTCTTTTGGAAACCTTGTGTTCTTTGGCTTTTTTTCTGGCATCTTCTACGAAAGCCTTTGACATATCGACTCCAGTAGCTTTGAAGCCTTTTTTAGCCATATAAATGGAAACGCGTCCATTTCCACAACACAAGTCAAGCACATTGCCCGATGTGATTCCAAAATTGCTGAGAACTTTTATCATTCCGTTGACAGATTCCTCTGTTCTAGACCATCTTTCGTTCATAATCTTCAAGAAAAGGTCAGCATGCCGAATAAACAGCTTCTTTGTCCAATTGCTCATAGTTTAGACCTTATCATAGTTAATAGCATCTTAAACCGTTTAATTGCTTTTAATGCGTGAGGTTTGTTAGCTGGCAAAATTATTACTTCGCCCTCTTTCACTTGAGTTGTTTTGCCAGAAATTGTTACTTCTGCCTCGCCCTCCAAAATGTGGACTAAGGCGTCGTAAGGTGCAGTGTGTTCACTTAGTCCTTGTCCTTCCTTGAAAGCAAACAACGTAACAGTTCCGACTTTTCTGTCAATTATTGTTCTGCTAACGACAGCGTCTTCTTGATACTCTACTAAATCAGCAAGTTGAAACGCTTTAGCCTCGAGTGTTTTCTTTCCTAATGGCTTAATTCTTCATCCCCCCTCTTTTTGAGAATCTGCTTTAAGGCTTAAGAACCTTTTTAGAACTGCATTTTAGGCTGACTGAAATTTCTGCCGTCCATGCTTAAATGAAACTTAAAGCGTTTCTATTGATGCCTTCACACGGTCACTACTGGTGCTGGTTTGCCTACGCTGCTTCTTCTCTGCTAGGCATGCCTTGACAAAACCGTAATATTCTGGGTCTGGTCTCCCAGGACGACTCTTGAATTCTCCATGATATTGCGAAGCGAAGAAAAAGAAGTGATTCGGCAACTCCAGCATTTCCATCCTTCTGCCATCTGCACTTTTACCCGAAAACACTAAACCGTTCTTGTCAAAAGTATCCATGTAGTCAAGGTTTACTTCGAATCTGTGGCGGTGACGCTCATAAATTTCTTCGCTCTTGTAAAGCGTGCACGCAATCGTGTCTGGTTTAACTATTATTTTGTGGGCACCCAAGCGCATTGTGGCACCTTTGATTTCTATTCCTCTTTGCTCAGGCATCAAATCAATAACTGGGTGAGGCGAGTCTGGGTTAATCTCTGTGCTGTTTGCGTCTTTTAAGCCGCAGACGTGACGTGCAAACTCTACAACTGCCAGCTGGAAGCCATAGCAAATACCAAGAAACGGAACGTTATTTTCCCTCGCGAACTTTATTGCCATGATTTTTCCTTCGGTGCCTCTTGGACCGAAACCGTACGGAACAAAAATCCCATCATAGCCGCAAAGAACTTCAACGCCTTTGGGATTCTGTTCAAACTTTTCAGCTTCCATGTAATCTATGCGGACTTGTGTCTTGCACGCTGCTCCTGCATGTTTCAACGCTTCATTCATGCTTACATAACTGTCGGACAATCCTGCATACTTGCCAACTAATGCGATTTTTACTTCGTGTTCTGGGTTTATTATAGCGTCTACGAATTTTTTCCATTCCTTAAAATCCTGCATGTGGTCTGAAAAGCCGAGTCGTTTGTATACAAAGTCACCCATGCCTTGCTCGTCCAGAATCAGCGGAACTTGATAAATTGACTTGACAGTGTATGAGCAGAAAACTGCTTTTTCGGGAATTGTGCCGAATAAGGCGATTTTTCTGAGGGTTTCGTTGTCTATCATTTCTGGGCATCTTGCCACAATCGTGTCGGGCTGAATACCGATTCGCCTTAACTCGTTGACGCTGTGCTGTAAAGGCTTAGTTTTCATTTCTTTTGTTACGTCTAAGATTGGCACTAAAGCGATGTGCACGTATAAAGTGTTCTCATAGCCTTCTTCGAGTCGCATTTGGCGAATAGCCTCTAGGAAAGGTAAGCCTTCAATGTCGCCAACTGTGCCGCCCACCTCGGTTAAAACCACGTCTGCTTCAGAATGTTTTGCTACGTGTCTAATGCGGCTTTTAATTTCGTTTGTTACGTGTGGCACTATTTGGACGCAGCGTCCCAGAAAATCGCCACGCCTTTCTTTCTCTATAACCGCCTTATACACCATGCCCGTGGTAATGTTATTCTCCATCAGCAGATTCAAATCAAGGAAACGTTCGTACCAGCCAAGGTCTAAATCAGTTTCGCCGCCGTCATCAGTCACGTAGACCTCGCCGTGCGTGTACGGATTCATAGTGCCCGCATCAACGTTCACGTAGGGGTCAATTTTTATGACAGTAACTTTTAAGCCTCTTGTTTGAAGCATCTTACCAATAGAAGAAGTGATTATACCCTTACCAACAGAACTTAACACGCCACCAGTAACAAAAACATACTTAACCATAACTGGTTTTTCCCCGCAATAACCTAAACTGTTGCAGTTGTGTTCAATATAACCTTTTTGTGTACTCGTTACAATGGACAATTCATGAAGAGAACAGAGGCGACAGAATGGTAATTAAGGATTTATGGCTATTTTAATCTCTGTTTTGGATGTTACAAGAATTTCGAAGGCTTCCTTGATGTTTTCTAGTTTCATTTTTCTGGTTATGAGCGGCTTCACATCGATTGTTTTTGATGCTATTAAGTTTAGGGCTTCTTTGAAATGCAGTGGCGTCGTATGAAAAGTGCCCAGAACTGTCACTTCACCGTAATGTAGCTGTTCTGCGTTAAGCTTTATTTCTGTGTCTGGTGGGCATCCGCCAAATTCCAAGACCGTTCCGCCTTTCTTAACGAGCCTTAAAGCCTGTTCCCAAGTAGTTGGCAATCCTATGGCTTCGATTACAATGTCAGCGCCGTACCCGCCAGTAAGCCGTTTAACTGCTTCTACGGCATCAGTTTTTCCAGCATTAACCGTGGCATTAGCACCAATCTTTTCTGCAAAGCTTAACCTTTCCTCCACAAGGTCAATCATTATGGCTTTTTCTGCACCCATCCTCTTCACAGTCAGGAGATGCAGTAATCCTATTGGTCCAGCACCGATAATCGCCACAGTGTCGCCCAACTTCACCTTTGCCTCTTCAACTCCATGCAGCACACATGCTAATGGCTCAGTGATTGCGGCTTCTTCAAAAGACACATGCTCGGGAATTTCTTGCATGTTCAC
>JACAEK010000039.1 GCA_013388895.1 Candidatus Bathyarchaeota archaeon
AAAATTAAGTGGTAGCCCGGGAGAGATTCGAACTCTCGTCAATGGCTCCAAAGGCCACTATGCTTGTCCACTACACCACCGGGCTTCAAACCTGCCTAGCTTTTTATTAAACCTTTTTTGATTAAAACCTTCCTCTCTCCACGCAGTTCAAACATTATCTCCCGACTCTTCTCCATAGTCCTAGCCACACCAATCCTGTCTAACTCGTCCACATCCAGAAGCCTCACCATGTAATCATAATTTTTCGAACTTCTTTCCAAAAAATTCAAAGACCGCATCAAAGTCGAATAGTCAACTTTAATCATATTAATCAACGATTTAAACCAAACATAATTCTCAACCATATCAAGAAACACGTTTCTCAAGTAATGTGATGCCTCAGCTGCGTTTCCAGACTCTATTAACGAGTTTGTGCGCAAAATCATGCCCTGCAAAAAAGCCAGACTCAAATAATAGCTCAGCTTAGTTTTGACTTTAAAATGAGAAGACGCAAGTGCTCGAGGATTCTGTTCAGTTACAGTCTTCATTTCGTCCCAGACCAGCCTAAAAAGCCTCAACTTTTCCTTAACACTTGCCTCATCAACTTTATTCAGTCCTGTCGCATTCGAATATTTATTAAATAAGTGACGCATTCCAAGCTTTGTTGTTGAAACTTCAAGCCTTTCTACAAATCGACTGTTTGAAAAAGGCTCCAAAGCTATCTCGACCAATACTTTAAGAATGTGCTCCATAGCTTCTATTGCGAAAAGTTGAGCGCTCTGCAAATCTTCTCGTGAATAGGCTGAGGTTGCACGGCTCAGGTAAATGTCAGATTGTATAACATGTTCTTCTGTTCGGATGTCAACCCTTTCAGGCGAAGCATAAGACTTGGCTATCAAAAGCTTCAGATTATTCAACGACCAATCTCTATCGTATAGAATCTGCATTTCATACAATTTCTGATCAATCTCGGGAGGAATAAGATTACGAATCCTTAGTTTTGAGATGTGGTCCAAATCTACGAACAAACCGTTGAATACAACCCTTTCAGTGTACTCGTAGTTGAAATCAGCTTTGTCAAGGATTAAAAGGTCAATGTCACTTGATGGTGTAGCCTCGTTTCTGCTCCAGCTTCCAAACAATCCTATACCGTAAACATCTTCTTTAACCTGCAGATTAGCAACTGCTTTTTCCAATGTTTTTCGGATTATTTCTGGAAGCCTTACCAAATGAATCCTCCTTGTTTTATGAAATCAATAATGCGTATAAATATTCAAAATTTGTGAAATAGATATTCTGATTCAAACCATAAGCTTTATATATTAAGACATTTCATTACCATAGTTACGCTAGACCGGATGCACTCTTTCTTTCCGACTTAATGATGAGGAATGTTGAGGTAACGGTTCTATAAACGTGTTAGGTGAGAATGTTTGAGTAAGAAAGAAAGCGGTACCCGTCAACGGTTGATTGACAAGTGTCCCGAATGCGGTAGCTCAAACCTTATTCACGATTATGATACAGGCGAGACTGTCTGCGGCGATTGCGGTCTTGTTTTACACGAACAAATGATGGATAAGGGACCTGAATGGCGGGCTTTCACCCAAGAAGAGAAAGCATCAAGAAGCCGTGTTGGAGTACCTACATCTTATTCGGTTCATGATAAAGGCCTATCGACAGCCATAAGCCAAGTTGACCGAGACGCTTTTGGGAGAAAGCTTCCGCTTACAACGCGTTTGCAAATGTGGCGTCTGAGAAAATGGCAAATTCGTTCGAGGGTCCATTCTTCAATTGACAGGAATCTTGCTCAAGCCATGGCTGAGCTTGAAAGGCTTTCTGATAAAGTCTATATTCCGCCGCCAATTAAGGAAAAGGCTGCTGTTATCTATCGTAAGGCTCTGGATAAGGGACTAGTGCGTGGAAGGTCTATTGCGGCTATTGCTGCTGCTGCATTGTTTGCTGCTTGTCGCGGTAGTGGGACTCCACGAACTTTGCGGGAGATTGCTGAGGCAAGTTTGGTTGATAAAAAGGATGTTGCGCGTTGTTATAGGCTTTTGTTGCGTGAGCTGTCTGTGCAAATGCCGATTGCTGATCCGTTGACGTATATTTCGAAGATTGCTGAAAGAACAGGCATTTCGGGTAAGACGCAAGGAATCGCTATTGCGATTTTGCGTGAGGCTCGAAAGAGGCGTGCTGCTGCTGGTAAAGACCCTATGGGCTTAGCTGCTGCTGCGTTGTATATTGCGTGTCTGCAGAATGGTGAGAAGAAGACGCAGAAGGATATTGCTGAGGCTGCTGGCGTTACTGAGGTTACTGTTAGGAATCGTTATAAGACGTTGAAGAAGCAATTAGGCTTAGCGCTTCCAGATTAAATGTCACTGCTTTCTGAACTTTCTTCTTTTTCTAGTTCCATGACTATTGGACCCACATAGCCACAACCTTCGCATAGATACTTCCGAGGAGTAAGCCAATAATCCAGACTATGAGCCAAGTGGATTTCTGCGCTTCCACATCGAGGACAATAAATTTTCGATGGTCTTCGATGCTTCAGCGTTTTGAATACTTCACGTAGGTCCTGCAGTAATTTCATTAAGGGCTTTTCACCTTCGCACTTTAAGGCTATTGAAGCTCTATGTTTTCTTCTGGATATCCAAGTTTTAGCAGAAAATCTCGCACTTTTTCGCGGTGATCTCCTTGAAGCATTATCTGACCGTTCTTCGCTGTACCGCCGCACGCACAAACTCCTTTCAATTCCTTAGCAGTACTCTCCAAGTTTGTATTATCGTTCAAGCCGTCCACTATGGTTATTGGTCTGCCAAATTTGCGTGTTTCAAGCCGGATGCGAATCCTTTGTTGCTCCTTTTCTATTTCGCCGCAAGCGCACAAGTCTTTAGGAAGCCCGCATGTAGGACAGATTTCAGCCATGATACTCAAACATACAAGCGCTATGCCAATATATAAGACTTTCAAACCAGTTTCTCGAAGGTTTCTCATCACTCGTTAGTAAAGCTTTAATGGAGAAATATTGCTGATAGGGCTTTATGAAAGTGCTAGTCGTAGGCTGCGGAAACATAGGCTCAGTCGCAGCAGAAGACCTCGCTAAAAGCATAGGTTCAGTTGATGTCGTTGTCGCCGACAAAAATGAGACGTATGCCAAAAATGTTGCAGAAAAAATCAGAAGAAAAAACGTTTCATGGATTCAGCTAGACACTACAGATCGTAACAAACTGGTCAAAACAATGAAAGATTTCAGTCTTGTCATGGGGTTTTTGCCAGGAAGATTTGGTTATGGCTTAGTTGAGACATGCATTGACACGGGAAAAGATTTGGTGGATGTCTCTTACATGCCCGAAAGCCCATTGACTTTGCATGAAAAGGCTGTGAACGCAGATGTGCAGATTATACCAGATTGCGGACTGACGCCTGGAATCAGCAACATTCTTGTTGGGCATGCCAAGGCAAAGCTTGACAAAGTTGAGACTGTTCACATAATGGTTGGTGGTCTTCCTGAGAAACCGACACCGCCTTTGGGCTATGTTATCACATGGTCTCCGGAAAATCTCATTGATGAATATACGCGGAAAGCCACTATAGTTGAGAATGGCAAAAAAGTTGAGGTGAAAGCTCTAAGTGGATTAGAAACAGTGGATTTTTCAGGTTTGGGGAGGCTCGAAGCTTTTTTCACTGATGGACTTAGAACTTTGCTGCATACGATGCCAGATGCATGTGACATGTGGGAAAAAACATTGAGGTATCTAGGGCATGCGGAGAAGATAAAACTGCTTGAGGCTTTGGGATTTTTTGAAGAAGAACCGATTAGTGTAGATGGCATAGGTGTATCGCCTAGGAAGTTCACTGCGAAACTGTTTACGCGAAAGTTGTGGAAACCAGAGGTTAAGGATGTTGTAGCCTTAAAAGTTGAAGTTTCAGGCATTCAGGATAATAAACGAGCAGTCTATGTTTATCACTTGCTGGATTACTATGATAAAGAGCATGGCATAACTGCTATGGCGAGAACGACGGCTTACCCAGCGTCTATTATCGCCCAGTTCATGCTTATGAAGGCAGTAAAGGGAGAAGGTGTTATTCCTCCAGAAGAAATAGGAATGGATAGCAAACTTTTCCGAATGTTTCTGGGCGAACTAGGGAAGCGAGGGATAAGAGTCAATGAAGAAGTTATACGCTAGTTCTATGTTACTACGCCCATTCTTTGCAGTTCTTCTTTGAGGCTGTCTGCCATCTGTTTGAGACTTTGTCTTCTTTCTATATACTCGTCTCCGCCTATTTTGCCAGTTTTGAAGTCTTTGTCAAGTTGCTGTAGTTGAATGTTTATTTCTGTTATTCTTGCTCTCCGCTGGCAAAGAAAAGCTTCCATGAACGAAACACATGCTTAACGGCACAAAGTACAGGCATCAGACACCATTTCTCGATGGTTTAACTGGATTTTTAAGTCTATTGTTTAGAACAGTTAAACTTAATTTCGTAGAACGACTTCAAAAGCGTCAAGAAGGGAACTGGAAATGGCAGAGCATGAACTAGATTTCGTAAATGAAAACGACATGAGCATGCTAACAGACTTGTATGAGTTGACGATGTGTGCCAGCTACTTCGACCACAGACGAAAAGAACCCGCCACATTCGACCTGTTCATAAGAAGAATGCCACCAAACAGAGCATACTTCGTCTTCGCTGGCTTAGAGCAAGCACTAATGTTTCTCGAAAAGATAAAATTCACCAAAGAACACATCAACTACTTGAGAAAACACGGGTTTAAAGAAAACTTTCTCGATTACCTCGTCAAATTCAAGTTCACAGGAGAAGTCTGGGCCGTCCCCGAAGGAACAATAGTCTTCCCAAACGAACCATTAATGCGAGTCACAGCGCCCATAATTGAAGCACAAATAGCAGAATCCTTCCTCCTAAACACAGTTAACGTGCAGACCACTATCGCATCTAAAGCGTCGAGAGTTGTAAACGTTGCTAAAGGCAAGTCCATAGTCGAATTCGGTTTAAGAAGAACCCATGGCACTGATGCTGGAATGAAAGCGGCAAGATGCAGCTATATTGCAGGATGCACAGGAACATCAAACGTGCTCGCAGGCATAAAATACGGCATACCAGTCTTCGGAACCATGGCACATTCTTTTATTCTTTTTTTTAGCCGAGAGATTGAATCCTTCAGAGCATTTGCCAAATCCTTCCCAAAAACATCTACCTTTCTAATTGACACTTTCGACGACATTAAAGGAGCAAAAAAGGCAGCAGTTGTAGCGAAAGAATTGGAAAAGAAAGGGTTTAGGCTGAACAGTGTGAGACTTGACAGTGGCGATTTGGTGGAAATAAGCAAAAAGGTTAGGACGTTATTGGACGAGAAAGGCTTAAGCTATGTAAAGATTTTTGCGAGCGGTGACCTAGACGAGTACAGAGTTGAAGAACTACTGCAGAAAGGAGCAAGAATAGACGCGTTTGGTGTTGGCACTAGAATGAGCACTTCTGCAGACAGACCATACGTCGACGTAATCTACAAACTAAGCGAGAAAATGGATAAGAATGGCAGGTTTGTGCCTGCGATGAAGCTGAGTGAAGGAAAAATCACTTTTCCAGGGAGAAAACAAGTCTTCAGAGCCGTAGATGGAAGTGGCAAGTTTGTCAAGGATATTGTTGGCTTGCATAATGAGAAGGTTGAGGGCGAGCCTTTACTGGTTAGGGTTATGGAGAAGGGCGAAATAGTCTACGAGTTGCCTACTTTAGAAAAGATTAGAGAAACCGCCTTAGAAAATTTGTCAAAGCTTCCAGACGAATATAAGAGGCTTGAGAATGCGCCTTCTTATCCTGTTGAGCATAGCCCAAGATTGAAGAAAATGGTGAGCGAGTTAACGAGAGATTTGAGGAAGGTTGAGCGTCTCGACTAAGGTTTAGGTGACTATTGATAGGAGTATGTTTATGAAGGCTACTTCCATTAGGGCTGCGATGAAGAAAATGCCATAAATGTAAGCCAAGTCTTTCATGGACATGTTTCTGCCTAACGTTTTTTTGATTGTTAGGTATATGCCGTAGCCTTCTACGATGCCGACTGGCGCACTGACAAGCAGAACTACTGGTAGGGCTTCAATGTTTATTCCGCCGAGCAAGCTGCTTCCTCGTAGGATACTGAGGATAATAATCATTAGGGCGAAGACTAATGCGAATATCCTTGGATGTTCAAGTATGATGTTGGCGTGTTTTTCTCTTTTGAAAAAGTCTGAAAGGACGAGGTTGACGTAGAATGTCATGCCTAACAGAATGAGCGAAACTGCTAGAACGTTGTGTGTGAAAAGCATGATGAGAAATAGGATGTGGTTGTTTATGATTTTGCCTGAAATGGTTTGGAAGAAGAAAGTGTTCTCGATGTAGGAGAGCAGTAAGAAGAGTAGGAATGCTAAACCTAGAAGTGCTGTGTGGACTTTTGGGCTTGGCAATTTACATGAACCTCTAAAAAATTGAAATCAATGAGTAGAAAAATCGTTCAAATAGGGCGGAGAGAATTCCAAACACCAATGCGAGAAGAACAGTTACAGCTAAGAAAATAACTATTGCAAGTATGCCAACTGCGATTGCTTTAAGCCAGCTTGTTTCGTAAAGCCGTTTGATTAGGAGCAGCCAAACAATGATGCTGAGGGCTAAGGCAAGTAAGCTGGGAATGAACATGAAAAAGACTGTGGATAAGATGGAGCCTAGAAGGGAAATTATGAAGGCGTCTGACATGAGAGCCCGTTTTTTGCCTACCACAATTATGCCAGCAAAATACAGAACAATAGCAAGAATAATGAGGGTGACGAAGAAAACTACGAGAGGGAATATTAGGCTTAGTTCTTCTGGGATAAGGTCTCGCCACGATACAAGAAGAGTCCCAAATAGCAAGACTTGCAACAGACACTCTAGCATAGTCAAACCTCTTAATGGTTAGCATGATAAACTAGAATTCAAATAAAAATCTTGTTCTATCTGCAACATGTGGTTCAGCTTAACTGCTTGTGTTTCGGTCTTCATTAGAAAGTTTAGGTCAATAGTCGAGCAGTTACCGTGATAGTAGACAGCTTAGACCGTTTAGAGAAATAGTGCTCACATCAAGGTAACAGGGCAGTTAACAACTCTCTTAACTTTTGGTTCAGTAAAGTGGCCAACGGATTTATTCCTGAAGGATGAGGTAGCACGATAATTTTTGCCTTAACATCACATCCAGCTATTTCTTTTTCAGGAATTTGTTTCTTCTTTCCGGCGACTTGTTCGATTTCTTCCCAAAGCATTTTTGTCCACTTTCCTTGAAATCCTGTTTTACTTAGAATCCATGAGCTTGCATGTTCACCCATACACACAATGACTTTCGGGCGAAGAACTTGGATTTCTTTTAGCAAAAATGTGTCTGCGCATATTTTCTGGTTCAATCCACTAAGTTTAAACGCTTTGTTTCTAAGATTTCCTGGGCATTTTATGAAGTGTGTCCAGTAAAATTTGTGAAAAGACATTTTGTTATTGTCAAAATCCTAAAGGAACTTGCCTTGTAGTAATTCATTAATCTTTGGAATGATAGTATTTTTCCTGTTCCCGTCTTTGACCTCTTTGATAATATTAAGCAGTTCCTTAGAAGAATCCCATTGTTCAGAGATAAGTTCAGGTTTTTTGTTCATTTGTTCAGTAACTATTATAACTTCTGGTTTTTGCAAGCAGGGCAAAACAACAGGCTTACAACATGTTGTATTCTCCATGCCCCAACAATTGACTTTTTTTACACTGTTTTATCTCGTTAAAAAGGGCATTTATTTGTTCTGTCATCTATAACATCACGCAGGATATAGATCAATTAGCGATTATGTTAAAACTTTCTCTTTTTATTTCGAAGAGTACTGTTCCGCCGTTTGTGTAGGGTTTTCCCGGGTCTAAGCATTGAACATAGCCTTTCTCACTTTCTTCTTTTGCTAAGCCTAGCTCTTTGAAGTTTACTCCGTGGCTTAGTGGAACCAGCATGGAAAGCATTGAACCTAGAGCGTGAATGCACAAGTTGTCGGTCTTGCTAACAGCTATTTTGGGCGATTCCACGACTATTTTGTCGCCGACTCTGAAATTGGGCATTTGCCGCGGATTTCCTTAACCGTTATTATTAGGCGATATCTCTCCTTACTAGCCATAGTTTTCACTTCTTATGCTTCATATATGCTTATTAGCATGTGTTATGAAGTTTATGGAAACGGCGAATTGGCAAACCCTTAAAAGCTGTTTTAAACGGGAATATTTGCTAGTTAGTGAGAAAGGTGTAATGTAATGCAGAATCGTCCAGCCATAGTTGCGGTTGGAAGAACACGGTTTGGTGAACACTACGAGAAAGAGCCAGAAAAAATCATCGAAGAGGCTTGGCTCAAGGCTTCAGAAAACGCAGGAATAGAACGCAAAAACCTAGAAGCCTGCTACCTTTCAGACTATTTTCTCCCAATAACAAACAAGTTCGGACTCGAAGAAGGCTTCCTATCAGAACTTACAGAACTTCATGTTCCAATGGAAGTAACACGCTCATTCAGCTCAGCACTATCAAACGCTTGCAACGCCATCCAAGCAGGAAAACACAACATAGTCCTAGTCGGCGGAATAGAAAAAATGACAGACCGATGGGACAAAATTCGCGACGATTTAATGCTGCTGGAAGACCCATGGAGCTATTATGCAGGATGCACGCCCGAAGCAAATCACGAGCTGATGCTGAGGGCTTACATAAGAAAATATGGAATAAAAGGAGACGACTTAGAAAAACTAAACATAGCCTTAGCACAAATTTCAGTCAAAAACCATTTACACGCAACAAAAAACGAATACGCACAATACCAGAGAAAAATAACGCTTGAACAAGTCTTAAACACCAGAAAAGAAGCACGAAAACCCCTAGGACTGTTAGACTATGCACCGATTTCTGACGGCGCATCAGCCCTAATCCTCACCAGAGAAGACTTCGCCCAAAAGTTCACAGACAAGCCAATCTACATCCTTAGCTCCGCTTCAGCAACCGACTATCTGACCTTTCCAGCAAGAGAAGACATGACGCACTTTTTAGTAAGCAAAATGGCAATGAAAAGCGCTCTCAAAACAGCCGGAATAAGCCTAAAAGATTTGCAAGTTGTTGAGCTTTACGACCAGTCTACTGTTATGGAAATGGTTTCACTTGAAGATTTAGGATTCTGCAAACAAGGAGAAGCATGGAGAAACATATATGAAAGCTGTCAGGATTACAAGGGTTACTACGAAATAAACGAACAGAAAATTTTCGTAAATATGAATGGTGGATTAAAAGCAGATGGAAATCCCTTAGGCGCCACTGGCGGAGCGCAAATTTTTGAAATCTTCAAACAGTTAAGAAATGAGGCTGGCGAACGGCAAGTTAGAAGTGATAGAGAGTTGAAGCATGGATGTATACTTGAGCTTGAGGGATTCGGAACTAAAGGTTACGTTTACATTTTAGGGAGAGACTAAAAGATGAGCAGCGAACCGATTGAAAGAAGAGTCTCCTATTTAGGCGATAGGTTAAAGGGAAGACGTTGCAGATTCTGCGGAAAAGAATATTTTGAACTAAAAAATTATTGCGGAACCTGTGGCAGAAAAAGCTTCGGAAAAATGGAAGACATAGACCTATTCTACGACAAAGGCACACTAGAAGTATGCACACTCGTCAACGAACCAACAAACAAATTCACCAAACTTGGAAAATACATCTACGGCATAGTTTCCTTTCATAACGGCAGAATACGCGTCCCTGGGAGATTAACTGACCGAATAACAAAGCCAGACGAAGAACTTGACTTCTCAACTCTTGAAGGAAGAGAGGTTGTTCCCAGATTTAGAAGGCGCTACTCTGTAGAAAGATGCGACATAATTCCAACAATTTCGTTAGCATTCACGTTTGCAGACGAATATTATCAGCATCAGGAATATAACATTGCAAAACCCAGGAAAGAACACGACACGCCAGGAGTAGTAGGCTATGGAGTCTACACTTCACGATTCAGAGTAAAAGAAGGAACCATGGAACGTTCAGTCCCGTTCACCGATGAAGACGCAATAACAGCCGCAGTTGAAGCAGGAAAACTCGCACTAATCCATTCTGGAATCGACAGCTCACTTGTGGGCAAAGTCTATGTGGGCTCAGAATCCAACCCCTATGCTGTTAAGCCCATCGCTTCAAAGGTTGCTCAAGTCCTAAAACTCGGCGAAGAAGACGAAGACATGCAAGGCGTTGACGCCATAGACACAGAATTCGCATGCAAAGCCGCGACGAGCATGTTTAAAGATGCATCTTCACTCGTTAGTTATTCAAAATCAAACGTCAAATACGCCATGGTAATAGGCACAGACAACTCGCAAGCAGCGCCCCGAGACTGTCCAGGCGGAGAATTAGACCTCTTCGTCGGATTCGGCGGAGCCGCCTACATTTTCGGAAAACACGACGTAATAGCTGAAATTGAAGGATGGTACTCATGTACATCGGACACGCCAGATTTTTGGCGAAGAGACGGCGAACCATACCCCATGCACGGCGGACGATTCACTGGAGACCCAGCATATTTCAAACACGTTAGAAAAGCAGCTAAAAAACTGATGGAAAGACTCGATCTGCAAACGAAAGACATCAACTACTTCACAGCTCATCAACCGAACTTTCAGTTTCCAGCAAAAATTGCCAAAGAACTCGGCTTCAAAGAGGAGCAGTACATGCATTCGCTTCAAGTAGCCAAAATAGGAAACACTTACTCTGGGTCTTCACCAGTTGGACTAGCCGCAATCTTGGACAAAGCCAAACCAGACGAACGCATTTTAATTGTCAGTTATGGTTCTGGAGCAGGAAGCGATGCGTACTCGCTTTTGACAACCAACGAAATATTGGATAAGCGGAAACGCCAAAAAATGACAGTAAAGTATCTAACAGAAAATCCATTCGTGGAGTACGTGGACTATACGACTTATAGGCGACTAAAAAGTGGGATGTAGTAAACGCTTAATAATGGAAACAGAAAAACGTAATCACGGAGTTCGAAAATACATTGCTTGCAAAAGATATACTTAAAGTAATATACGCACCCCACAAAGTGTTCAAAGACATAATTCAAAACCCCAAATATATAGGACCAATCACAATCATGCTTCTATTTATACTGGCATATCTAGGGTTTGGATACGTCCAAATTTACAAAAGCTATTTTGATGAAACACTTCCAAACGCGCAAGAATTGTACGATGAATGGACAGAAAACATTGCCTATTGGAATTCAAATGCTAACGTAACTGCGAATCTTAACGATGCCCTAAGTGGAACCTATTACGGAAATATAAGCATTCAATTCTCCGCTGATACGAGCTCGCAACTTTGGGCGCAACTAAACGTTGCAAATTCTGTAAACTGCGACGTTCCTGATGGCTATACACTTTTGTCTTTTAGACTGAAACAGCTTGAACCATCCGCAACACCCTCTAACGTCACACTCTATCTATTTTCAACAAACACAAGCAATTTCCATCATAATCTGACCAGCGAATTTAACGTAACTGGAGCATGGAACAACATAACACTTCAGTTGGGACCAACAAGTGAAGAATGGCTACAAAGTGACAGTCCAGATTGGGGCAACATCACTGGAGTAAAATTTGACGTCACGTGGTCTACGAGTTCAAATATAACTTTTCTTGCGGATGGGTTTTTCTTCCACGGAATCTATGAATCAGCAATGTCCCAATCCATTGGAAACCTGCCAGTTTTCGCAGTCAACGCATTCATTCAATTCACCATGCAATGGGTAGCCCTCGGCGGATTCCTATTCCTACTTCCAAAACTTCTTAAAGCGAACACCACATGGAAACCCGTCTTATCAGTAGCAGGGTTTGTGCAAATCACGCTTATAATACAGACACTCATTTTCATAGCCGTGTTTCTACTCTGGCCAGATCTGCGTTTTTCCCTTCAGGCGTTGGGGGGAGTCTCAGGAGAATCAGAAAATGCATTACTAGAAGTTCTGGGATCACTTTTGACGGTATTATGGTATGTTGAAAGAATAATATACCTGTGGGCAATTGCAATATGCACTTTTGCGATACGGGCACTGTTCTCCTTTTCTTGGGTTAAAAGCATCATGGTTTCGTCGTTGGCGTATCTGCTTAGCGTCATTGTATATCACTTTCTAGCCTACGGAACAATCTGGCTGTAAATTTTGCACGCCTACGTTCAAGACTGAATCCAAAACAATATGCGAGGAAAAGTTAAATAGACAATTGGCAATCCGATTTGCATTGATTATGCATGGAAACTGTACTCAAAATTCAAAGCATCAAAAAAGCCTATCGAATAGGCAAAATTCTCGTTCCAGCTCTGCGGGATATAACCTTTGAGGTTTCAGAAGGCGAATTTTTGACCATTTTTGGACCTTCTGGAAGCGGAAAAAGCACCCTTCTTCACTTAATTGGCTGCTTGGATCGCCCAGATGCAGGAGAAATTCTGATTGAAGGTGTTAATGTTCTCAGGCTAAGCGACGATAGACTTGCTGAACTTCGCTTAAACAAAATTGGTTTTGTCTTTCAATTTTTCAATTTATTGCCGAAAATATCGGCTTTACGCAATGTAGAATTGCCTTTAGCAATTACTGGAATGCCGGAAAAGGAATCAATAGAGAGGGCTAAAGAAATGTTGGCGCTTATGGGTCTTGAAACGCGCATGCATCATCGACCTTCTGAAATTAGTGGTGGCGAACAGCAACGGGTAGCCATGGCACGGGCTTTAATAAACAATCCAAAAATTGTTTTGGCTGATGAACCCACCGGAAATTTGGATACAAAGACAGGTTGGGAAATAGTTCAACTTATGAAGAAGCTGAACAGAGAGAAAAAGCAAACTTTTATTGTTGTGACTCATGATCCGCACATTGCAGAAACCGCTGACCGTATAGTCTATTTGAAAGATGGTTTAATCGAGACGATAAAAGAAGCAACAAGGAGTAATTAACAATGAAAGCAGGCAGAATTTTAGCCACTGCATGGGAAAACTTGACACAGCGGAAACTTCGAGCGTCACTGACAACATTAGGCGTGGTAATTGGAATAACTGCAATAATTGGGTTAGCATCATTAGGTGAAGGATTCAGACTAGAGATAAGAGAAAGAATGCAACAAGGTTTTGAACTTGACATTCTAATAGTCATACCGGGAAGCTTCACCACAGGTCTTGGCGAATTCACTCCAGATGAAATAAGTAGAGTTCGGAGTGTTGCTGGAGCAGCATTTACTACGGCTCTGATGACTCTGCCTAAGGCAAGATTAAGTAATGAGGACAGTGAGCCAGTTAATGCACTGACTGTTGCTGGAGTGAACATTTCAGAACTAGCACAAATGCTTCCAGAAAGGCTGACACCTATAGAAGGAGTTATGCCTTCTCCAGAAGAGAACGACACTGTAGTTTTAGGATATAAAGCCTGCTTCTTAAACGGAACAACACGCCTTGTCAATGTGGGCGAAAATGTAACCATGCAAATTGGAACCCCACCTCTCTCAATCAATAGGACTCGCCGCGTGGCAGCAATACTTGGAAAAAGCGGTACGTCTGGAATAACCAACTTTGATTATTGGGCATTTATCCCCACAAATATGACTATAGATGTCATGCAAGGCGAAGAAGCCTACAACATAATTCTAGTAAAAGTCTCAGATGTCGAACAATCAGAACAAGTGGCTCAGAACATAGAAGCCGTTTTTGAAAATCCATATTTCATAAGCATTCTTGTTCCCTTAGCCTTTATGCGCCAAGTTGACCGCATTCTAAACATTGTTCAAATCTTTCTCATGGCCGTAGCATCCATCTCTCTTCTAGTTGCGGGTATAGGAATAATGAATATCATGAGTGTTTCTGTTATGGAGCGAACACGAGAAATCGGAATATTGAAAGCGATTGGCGCTAAAAGCCGCATGGTGCTTGCCATGTTTCTTTCCGAAGCTGTGTTAATAGGCATACTGGGCGGTTTAATAGGCACATTAACTGGATACGGGCTGTCGTTCGCCTTGTCCTATGTACTGTCCAACTTCATTCAACCACAACAAAGCGTAACCTTCGGGACTTCAGACACGGAGCGAATGAGCATTGATCCTGTATTCTCGTTTGAATGGACAATAATAGCCTTCATTTTCTCAATAATCGTGTGCATAATTTTCGGCTTATACCCAGCAAGAAAAGCTTCAAAACTAAATCCAGTGGACGCTTTACGTTATGAGTAGCTGTTTAGCAAAATTTATATGGTGGAAGGGCTTTTCTGCATGTAACTGGCCTTCCACCGAGAAAGCTCAAGTGTCGAAGCTTGGCACGCAAGGTTTTTGGGGTAAAAGGCTGGTTCCGCGATAAGGACGAAAACTGAATATGCCAAGAAGGCTACCAGAAAAGACAAGAAATGCTCCAAGAAAGCCAAGAAGATATGGAAGTCAAAAAAGATTCCGCCCAAGCAGACCATTTTTCCAATCAGCACCAGTGAGAGAAAACCAAGAATTAGAAGTTGTTGTCGACGACATTGGAAGCAGAGGCGACGGAATAGCCAGAAT
>JACAEK010000044.1 GCA_013388895.1 Candidatus Bathyarchaeota archaeon
GCAACATATAACCTTTTTGAATTGGTGAATTTTTATGTGCGCAATTGGTTGAGGCTCGTCTATTAGGTAATCATATATTTTGGTGCTTGATTAGCTGTTAAGGTGTTGGTGTGGACTGTATGAAAAAGTTGCACTTGCTTCCGCACAGAGTATGTGAGTCAACGTGTTATGTTAATGGTTTGGAAGATGTTTTGGCGTGGAAAGGAGCAGATTACTCTGACTTTTTGCTTTCTGTTGTTGGCGGTATGGCTGGCTTTGCTTATTTGCGTTTTAAACGGGCAGATCCGCCGTGCATGGTGTATTGGGGTGCAAATCCCAAGTATTTAATGAAAGACTTGGCAACCATCATTGGCTTTGAAGAGAAAGCAGTTGAGGGAAGAAGCTTCGAGTTTATGTTTTCTCGTCTTAGAGAGTCTCTTGAAAAGGGTCAGCCTGTTATGGCGGGGGCGCTTGACATGTATTATCTGCATTACTATCCAGATTTATACAAGAAACAACATGTGCCCATCCACTATGTTCTTGTTGTCGGATATGACGACGAAGAACACGTGGTTTTGGTTCATGACTGTAGCCATAAAGGTGTTCAGAAAATACCGTACGAAGAATTTGAGAAATCTTTGAACGTTAATGTGCCTGGAATGAGCAAGAAAAACACGATAAGGGCGTTTACTCTTCCGCGTAAGTTACCGTCAGAGTTTGAGGTTGCAAAGAAAGGTTTTGCACATAAAGCAAAGCGGTTCTTGAATCCTCCAGTCAAGTTGTTCGGCATTCCTGCCATGCGCAAGTTGGCTGATGAAATTTTTGATTGGGACAATAAGAAGTGTTTTGAGCATATGGCTACGTATGCAACGACGCCGCCCTTGCTTCCTAAGAGTTTTGAAAATAGTCATGGGATGCGGTTTTGGCAAGCTGATGTGCTCAGTGCCTTAGGAAAAAAGTATGAAACGAGAAATTGGGTTGACGCGTCAATGCTCTTCAGAGAATCTGGAGAGAAAATCATGAAGTTGTGTGAGGCTGCATTGAGGCAGGACAAAGAAAGAGTATCAAAAATTCTAATAGGAATAACTAAAATCGAAGAGCGTGCCTACAAGCTTCTCAAACAGGCGTAGGGGGTCGTTGCTCTGCAAATGGTGACTTCCTTTAGCGTCCGAAAAGTTTTCCGATTATGTTTGTTTGTCTTGATATGGGGCTTCTCTGCTTATGTTCAACATTGTCCATGGCGACTGCAAATGCTAACGCGAGCATTGGGTTGAAATCTGGTTTAACGATTTCGACGCAGTATTCGTCTTGTATTGTGACCCAGTTGCGGTGAACTTTGGCGATTTTGGTTTTGTCGTTGGCTATTATGTCGTATGTGTGCCTAACAATGTTGCCTTCTATTCTGGCAATTTCATGACCATCCGCATTTTCCATCCACCATTCACTTCCGAACAGTTTGAGGATTTTCTTCTTGATTTTTGCTTGGACTTGTCCATCTTGATCTTTGATTTCATATTCGTTGTGGACAGTGACGACTTTTCCGTCAACCTCGCCTATGTGGGCGCCTGCGTTGTCTTCGAACCAAAATTTTGGTCCTAAGCTAACGAATTCTTGTTTGATGAAGCCTAATTGTTGACCAAGTTTGTCTTTGACTACGTAGGTGTTTCTGACTGAGAGAAGTCGTTGGTCGATGATGAATTCTCTGTTTTGGAACATGCTCACTTTTGTTGCACCATTATTCTGTTCAGTGGATACTTGAGTTATCTTTTGTTAATTTCAAATGCAGATTAACACTCTGTCTCACATGGCGACAAGTGCGTAAGCTGAGATTATGTTTTTAAGTAACGTAAACATTTCATGTGGCATGGCATTTAGTGTTCAGTTTAGCCTAAGCTGGTACGTGCTTTTCTTCGCATTCCTATTAGCGTGGCTGTTTTTGGCGATAATGAGAAGAAAGTATATGCGAAAGAAAGAAGTTAGAGAGCAGCTCATCTTGGGTTTTCTCGGTTCATGCGCCCTCGTGTCAATGGAGATCTTTGCAACTTCAATGAACCTGTGGAATTACTTTCCCACAAACTGGCCCGTGATACTGTGGCCCACGTACTTCGTAGCCATCCTTTTTGGATACCAACTACTTAGACACGTGGAAAACTTCTTTTAGTACATGCAAGAGGGACTAGAAACAATTTTTGAATTGCTAATAAGCTATAATGTGGAGGGCTGATGCTCTCTAAGCGACTAGACCCCCCTTATAAATAGATTGAACGGCTGATTATCTAATAAAATTCAAACAATCATAGTGGTATTTTTCTTCCTCTGAAGTCTAGTTTTGAAAAACCAAATTCCGCCTTAACTTCTTTGAGCTGGTTTGATGTGAATACTGGTCCGTCTATGCATACGCGATACTTGCCTATCATGCAGTTTCCACACAAGCCTATGGTGCATTTCATGAAACGTTCTAAACTTGCTTCAAAGGCGATTCCGTGTTTTTCTGCTAGGTTCAAAACCTGAAGCATCATCCGTTCAGGTCCGCAAGTGTAAATTGTGTCAAATTTTTCCTTAGCCAACAATACTTCTAAAGGTGTTGTGGCTAGGCATTTCATTCCATAACTGCCGTCGTCGGTTGTTGCTATCAGATTTCCTTTTCCGCATATCTTTTCAAGGTCATCTACGAATAGGAGGTCGTCCCTTGTTTTTGCACCCATCACAAAAACCAGTCTATTCGCCTTCGAAGCATATTTCTTAGTTAAGAATAAAAGCGGGGTTATGCCTGTTCCACCACCAACTAACAAGGCGTTGCCTTTTTTTAATGTGAAGCTGTTTCCGAATGGACCTCGTACGCCAACAATTTCACCAGCCTTCATTTTGTGTAGTGCTTCTGTGGCTTCGCCTACTTTTTTAACGACGATGAAAACTGTGCCATCTTCTTTCACGTCTAACACGCTTAGTGGAATTTCGTCTATGCCTGGAATCCATAGCATTAGGAATTGTCCTGGCAAAGCCTTAGCGCATTCTTTATCTTTGAATGTGTAGGTTTTCACTGTGGCACTTTGTGTTGTTATGTCTAGAATTTGTGTGGTTCTATGTTTGTTAGCTGCGATGCGATAAGCCGACAATCTCATTCACACTCTCAAATCCTTTCTTTTTTAGATACGGTTCTATTCCTCGGGCTACAGTCTTAAACACGTTACAGCGTTTCAAAGCTATGGCGGTGCCAATCTGAATCGCCGAAGCTCCAGCCAAAAAAAATTCGACTGCATCACGCCAGTCTGTTATGCCGCCACATCCGATTATTGGTACTTTGACCCTTTCATAAATGTCATAAACACATCTAATTGCAACTGGCTTTACTGCTGGTCCTGATAATCCTCCTCTCTTATTGCTGAGAATAGGCATAGTTGTTTCCGTGTCTATTGCCATGGCTCTAACAGTGTTTATAGCCGTTAAACCGTCAGCACCAGCCTTAACAGCAGCTTCAGCAATATAGACAATGTCCGTAACGTTCGGAGATAACTTGACAAAAACAGGTTTAGCCACAGCTGTCTTAACTTTCATAACAACTTTTGCGAGGATTTCCGGGTTCTGCCCAATCTCGGAGCCTGTCTCCTTAACATGAGGACACGAAACGTTAAGCTCCACAGCATCAGCACCCGCTTCGACAGCTTTTCTGGCTACAGTTGCATATTCCTCTTCTGCAAAACCATAAACGCTAACAATTAAAGGTACTTGTAAAACTTTTTTTGCCGAACGAATTTCCTTGGCAAACTCGTCTATGCCAGAATTTGGAAGTCCCATGGCGTTGATTAAGCCGCAACTCGCCTGCACCACGGTGGGATTTGCGTATCCGTCTCTGGGCTTTAATCCAACAGACTTCGTGACAACTGCACCTGCCCCGTTTTCTGCAATGTTTTCGAGTGTTTCTGCTGTATAGCCCAAAACACCTGACGCCAACATGGTCGGATTAGCAAGCCTCAACCCCGCCAAATCCACGTTCAATCTGCTTCTGCTCAATGATTTTTTCACCGCCAGCGTTTGCAGTAATGGTTATCACTTTAACAAGATAAACGTATGTTTTGAAGAATAAAGCTTAGGTGGCTTTTTGCGGATTAGCGTGAGTGCAACAATTTTTATAAGCCCATCCATCCTATTTTAGCATGTATGTTTATTATTTCTATGCGGAAAGCATGGTTGAACGCGGGGTATTCAGAAAGGAACTGAAAAAACTGTTAAAGAAGATAGTAATTAGATTTTCTTCCATTAACTACATTCATTTCTATACTAGGCTGATGGATTCCCTAGTTTCGGATAATCCTTATACTGCAGTGACGTCTATAGGCTGGAAAGAAGGTGGTTATAGACATTTCTGTTTCTCAAACATAGTGGTATAAAGCCTAGTCAAAAATTTCTCGATTTAGGCTGTGGAACCTTGTCTTTGGGTAACTATCTTATTGAGTACCTAGACAGTGGTAACTATGTTGGAATGGATATTTCTGCACAAGCACTCATCAAGGGGAAGGAATTGGTAGAAAGAAGAATAGGAAGAGAAAAACTCGAAGAAAAACAACCCACTTTAATACAGAACGAAGACCTAACCTTTTCCGAAGTTGGTGGACAAGTTTTTGATTATGTTTGGGCATTTAGTGTATTTGACCATTTGCCATTCAAATATTTTGAAGAGTTCATCTCAAATATTGGAAATGTTACAGATCATGATAGCAGAATCTTTCTGATTGTAATGCTAAAAGAAAAGAACAGCGTGGCTGGAGGCATTCCATACCTTTATTCTTTTTCTTTTTATAATCCTCGGTGCGAGTACGATTATAATTGTCTACGGAAGCTTTTAGTTTTGAATGATTACAAAATGGAAATGATAGACACTCGTAAGCATTGGGGCAATTTACTACGGAATTTAGTTTTATTGGAATTGTCACGCAGATGACGCTTAAAACCTCTTGATGTTATCTGGAAAAAAGGACTGCGCGGAAGATGTCTCTACAACGATTATTTTAACAAGATAAAGCTTAGTTCTGCATATGCGGAAGCGATGCCAAAATCTAAATTTAGCCTTTAACTAATCTTTTAAGTGGTGAGCTATGTGTCTTTGACTTTACGTGATGCGCAACATCTCTGTTGGAAAAACTTTAGAAAAATCAATGATGTACTCGACAAGCAGAGAGGCAACGGCTGGACACCTTTTGTTATGGTTACAGACTTGCTTGAAGAAGCAGGCGAAGTAGCATCTGTAGTAAAGGGACTGGAAGGGTTTGAGCCATCTGAGAAACTGAAGACAAAGGAAATGTTGGCTATTGAGCTTTCAGATTTGCTTTACTTAATCTTTGTTTTAGCCGAACATTATGGAATTAACTTGGAAGAAGCGTTCATGGAAACTGTAAACGACTACATACTCCGATTCATAAAATAGACTTAAACTAGGCTATTTCACTCCCGAAAATAATAGAAACGCCGGGTATTTCATGCCATATTCATCGATTCGGGAGCCTAACCTTTTCTCTTCTTCGCTGGTGAACCATACCTGTGTTAGGCTAAGCTCTTGTTTTGCGAGCTCCGGCGAAAACCAAATGTTTGTTTCAAAAGTCTCCACATGAATGTTTCTTAAACTGGTTTCTTGCATGGCTTTGATAATTTCTGTTGGTTTGAAGAAAGAATCTCCACTTTCTCTATGAAGCCTAATGTAGTTCTCCTCTGCCTCGTTTTTTGCTTCAGTGCTTAACTCACTAATGCATACTTTTCCTGTTTTCCTAACCATTCGCACCATTTCCTTCACAATCTTGAACATATCTTCAGGATGTTTCAACTCTTCGAGAAAACGGTAACTTACAACCATGTCCGCAAACTCGTCAGCTACTATGCCCTTTAAGTCAGCAGCGTCACATTGAACATAAGTCACTAATTTCTTAACGCTCCATTTCCTAAGGTTCTCATTGAATTCAGCCAAATACTCGTCTGAAACGTCCACACTTACTACTCTTCCGCTTTCGCCGACTATTTTTGCTAGGGAAACAGTGAATCAGCCTTGGCCGCAACCCACATAATCACTGTCATGCCTTTACCTATTCCAATTCTCTGCGCAAGCTCCAACCTAAGTCTTAAGGCAGCATCTTCGAGTTTGCCAGCATCTGTTATACTCCAACCCATGCAGATTCCTCGCTGAATTTGATCATACACTCACAAGAGGCTATAAAGAACTTGCTATGATTATATAATGAAGGAAGTAATCGTGAAGCGCAAAAAGGGCTGAAATATGAAAACGATTACTTTGATTGTTCGCCATACAGAAATAGGCAGGTTTTTCCCTGATGGAGCGCAGATCGTGCTAGATGATAATGCTTCTGCACTTGACGCCGTTAAGGCTATGGCTGAAAAAATAAAGAAAACATTCGGAAAGTTTCCAGTCAAAGGGTTTGAAAGCCTACTTCAAATGGTTTATCATCCTCATGAATGTAGAGTCTACAAGCAAGTTGCCATTCAAGCTTATACTAGATCTAAGCCATTCATAAACGTAAGGAACAATCTAAAAATGTCCTTACCAAACGATACGACTTTGATTTTGATTCCTCAAGGCGGATGCACCACTGACTGGGAAGAACCAATTAAATGAGAAAGAATTCCCGTTAGAACATATCTTAAATATGTTATTTCATATCTTTCCAATTAGAAGAGTAAATGTCCAAAGTCAGAGTAAACAAACGACTTAATCGTTTAATCAGGTCTGGAATTTGCCCTGCGGAGGACGCGTCAGAATACGCAGCTGAGCTGAAACAATTAGCGGAAACAATCGTGAAAAAAGATTCTGCCACGAAACAAAGCAGCTTTTTCAAGGCTTTAGCTGATGAAACGCGAATAAGAATTTTGAAACTGTTGGAGGTTCGAGAGATGTGTGTATGCGAAATAATGGTAGCGTTAGACCTGACACAGCCTACTGCGTCGCATCATTTGGGGCTTTTGGAAAATGCTGGACTTGTTAGTGGCAGGAAAGAGGGCAAATGGGTCTTCTACAGCCTTGCAGATGTGAAACTAATCAAGAAATTGTGCGCGCTGGATATTCTTTAGATTAGACATTGTTCTATCTGTTTCTGTCACAACAAATTTAAATATGTGAATATGTTTATGCCATCAATACCTGCATGGAAAAAACAGATTTTTCGGAGAACCCATGAATGGCGGAGAAAAAACTCGGCATTTTCGAGAAATATCTGACTTTGTGGATAGCAATTTGCATAGCCATCGGATTATTGCTTGGTCGATTTTTGCCAAGCTTCGGACAATATCTCGATTTCCTAAAGTTTGCTCAGTTATCCATTCCTATAGGCATCTGCCTTTTTTTCATGATGTGTCCAACGGTTGTGGGCATAGCCTTCAGCGACGTTAAAATGGCTGTCAAAAAACCAAAACCCATGCTTTTGACCATAATTGCAAACTGGATCATTGCTCCGCCTATTATGACGCTTTATGCGAACTTGATTCTTCGAGGAAACCCACAGTATATCGCTGGAGTCATTCTCCTTGGAATGTCGCCCTGTACCGCCATGGTGATGCGGTGGATAATGCTTGCCAAAGGCGACTTAGCTCAAGGGCTAATAAACACAGCCATAAACGCACTACTGATGCTTCTTCTTTATGCGCCTCTATCTGCCTTTTATCTCGGCGTCAGCGGGATATCTGTTCCATGGGATTTAATCGCCATGAGTGTAATCTTCTTCATAGCCTTTCCAGTATTACTAGGCGCAGTTTCTAGGCGGTTATTGATTAGAGGAAAGGGAAAAAACTGGTTTGATTCTGTTTACCTTGAAACCGTTCGCAAGATTTCCATTATCGCACTGCTTATTACGCTAGTTGTCATGTTTTCATTTCAAGGAGAAATAATACTCAACAATCCAAGTTTGGTTGCCTATCTTGCTGCACCAAATCTGCTTCACTATATTACAATGATTCTCATAACTTATTCTATTTCATGGATATCTAACTGGGACTATCCAACTTCAATTGATACTGCTCTTATTGGGTCAAGTAGCCACTTCGAAGTAGCAATTGCCGTTGCAACAACTCTTTATGGACTTAATTCAGGCGCTGCTCTAGCTACTGTTATAGGGCCTCTCATGGGAGTCCCATTGATGCTCTCGCTTGTAAAGTTTGGTCTAAGGACACGGCATCTCTTTCCGAGAAAAAAGAATTGAGAAAATAGCGAGATACTATAGTTTTTTGTAAACTGCGTCTTTTTCTCTTACACGTTCTGCAACCTTTAAGCCTACACTCTGACCAGCCTCAGCCCTCTGGACATTTTGATGTTCAATTTGCATCGAATCCACACGCTGTTCAAAATCTGTTGTTGGTCCCTTAATGACTATTGTATCGCCAACAGCTAGAGGCGCCGTAAGCTCGATAACGGCAACGCTGATTTTAGAGAAGAAATGAGTTATGTGTCCAATTTCAACAACTTCCTCTTCGCCCAAACTTGTCATCTCCTAAAATAGAATAGTGGCATATGTAAATAAATAATTTATTCAACGATTTCGCCTTCTAAATGTGTTGAGAAGGCATTTGTGACTTTCACTTGAGTTGTTTTGCCAAGCAAACTGTCTTCACTTTTGATTACAATAGGTTTGTAGGCGAAATTGCGTCCAATCCATGAACCCAAAACTTTGCCAACTTCATCAATAATGATTTTTCCACTCCAGCCAAGCCAACATTGATTTTTTTCAAAAGCCACTTTCCTAGTAAGTTTAGCCATTATATTGCTTCTTTGTTTAATATCCGATAAGGACACAAAATCTTTGCACATTTCAGCCGCAGGAGTTTTCGGTCTCGCAAAAAACTTGGAAACGTTTACAATATCAGGCTTAACCTCTGTAATTAGCTGCAAAGTTTTTTCAAAAGCTTCTTTACTTTCACCCGGAAAGCCGCAGATAACGTCTGTAGCTAGGGTAAAACTTGGAAAGCTTTCTCTAAAAGCATTTACTATGCTCTTGAAATCCTCTACTGAATAAAATCGTCTCATGCGCTTGAGTGTCTGGTCATCACCGCTTTGGACGGGTAAATGAATGAACTTGAAGATTTTTTCATTCTTAAATGCTTGAATTAAATCGTCTAAAATGTCTGTAACTATGTTAGGGGTCATCATGCCTACTCGAATCTTAAAATCTTCTTTCATATCACTTATGGCGTTTAGAAGTTCGGCGAGGTTTGTGCCTGTATCGCGTCCATAAGAGGCTACGTCTTGTGAGGTGATCCAAAATTCCTGAATGTCTTTAGCTGAATCGTTTTCTACTCTCTCCACAATTTCTTGTATGCTGCAACTTCTTAGGTGTCCGCGAGCGAAGACTACACAGCAATAGGCGCATACTCCTAAGCAACCGTAACTTATGGGAATTATGCTTATTGTTGGATTCAACTGTAAGCGGGGAAGATTCAGGCTGGGTTTAGCGTCAACAGTTTCCTTTAAGGCTATGATTCTTTCACCGTTTGAAACATGCTTAACAACATTTACAATCTGTTCACCTGCTGCCGGACCGACAGCACCATCAAAACGCACTTCACTCTGCAATCTTTCAAAATTGATAAGCGGCAGGCAACCTGCAACAACTAGCTTTTTGTTTCCGGGAACTCTTTTCAGAACTTCTATTATTCGATTTTCTGTTGGTCCTTTAACAGCGCAAGTGTTGTAAATAATAACGTCTGCAGACGCTATATCATTCACTAGCTTATACCCAGACTGAGCTAGAGACCCAGCCAAGACCTCGCCGTCAGCAAGATTTGTGGAGCACCCGAA
>JACAEK010000040.1 GCA_013388895.1 Candidatus Bathyarchaeota archaeon
ATTTGTTGGTGTAGTTCGTGGAGAGACTCTAAAAGAAGAAAAAGTCGAGAAATTGGAGCTAGAAGCATACGAAGAGAAAGCAAATGAAGTCTTAACCAACATCTGCGCGAATTTAAAGAAAAGAGAAGGCATAGTCGATGTTCAGATTCATCATTTGCTAGGCGAATTCAACGTCGGTGAGGAACTTGTATACGTCATGGTTGCTGGTTCTCACCGCAAGAACGTTTTTTCTGTTCTAGAAGAAGCAGTGGAACGATATAAAAAAGAAACACCAGTCTTCAAAAAAGAACATTTCACAACACAAAAAGGGAAGCCAAGCGCTTATTGGGTAGCAGAAAAAGAAAGCTATTGAGCATGCTCGCATTTTGAGAAGTGTTATAAGCATGCCATCAAGAATATTTGGAAAGGAGATATGAAACTTTGGAAAAAAGAAGCTACGCATGGTTCGAGAGACGCCGAAGAACAAAAGCCCTAGACCTAGCGCAAGAACAGATAACAAAAGCCCTTGACACTGTGACTTTGCTTCACCAAACAATGAAGAATATGTCAGAAGCGAAAAAGAAAGAAGCATTGCAAAGCATCGAAAATCTCTTCAGGGCTGAGGAAGAAGTGGACAGGTTAAGAACGGAAGTTTTCAAAGAATTATCTAAAGGCGCAGCCTTATTTGCAGAGTACCGAGAAGACTTAATGCACCTTGTTAAACGTCTCGACACTCTAGCGGATCACGTGAAAGATGCGTCCAGATGCGTGAAAATGCTTGCCGACACACAGATACCTAAAGAATTATGGGACAACGCAGTCAATTTGACAGTAAAATTAGCAGAATGTGCCAACGCCCTACGAAGTAGTTTAGAAAAAATTTCCGTCAACCCAACAGATGCTATGCAAGGCGCGAAGAAAGTTGAGCAAATAGAGCATGAGCTTGACGAAGAATACCTCAAAACAAAAGCGCTGTTTGTTAAATATTCAGAGAAGATGAACTGCGGTTCCATGGTCATATTTGACGACCTAATCGAATTCATTGAACACGCCGCAGACATGTGCGCAGACACGGCGGATTACATTGTTATACTTTCAAGCAGAGAATAAATTGTGTTGATTGCAATGTTATTGACTCAAATTTCGGATGTGCATTGCGGGCCGATGCTTCGTCAGGGAATGCTGAGAAGCGCGATTAAAGAAATTAATGACTTGTCTCCAGACGTGACGATTGTTACTGGTGACTTGACAGAAGACGGATTGATATCAGAGTTTGAGATGGCTGCAAAAGAGTTGAAGAAACTGAGAGCGAAGAAAATAATATACTTAAGCGGAAATCATGACTATCGCTCCACAGGTTATCTGCTTTTCAAAGAGTATTTTCCATTTTCACAAGTGACCGAGACAAATGACGCAGTTATAATAATCCTTAGTTCAGCAAGACCAGACAGAGATGATGGTGAGGTTGGTCACAGACAAAACATGTGGCTGGAACGCACATTCGAAAAATTTAAGGACAAGGTAAAGGTGGTTGCGATGCACCATCACATAGTTCCAGTTCCAGACACTGGTGCAGACCAGATAACCATAGTGGATGCGGGCGATGTGCTAAGAAGTCTCGTAAAATCAAAGGTAAATTTGGTTTTATGTGGACATCGTCACCGACCATGGCGGTGGAAAATAGAAGACATGCTTGTTGTTCATGCTGGTAGTGTATCATGCGAAAAACTAAGAGGTTTTTTCTGCAATTCCTACAACGTCATAGAAGTTGAAAACAAAAAAGTCGACGCTAAACTGAAAATAGTCGGTGGAGGTTATGTGGACTTCAAAGAAATAGTGAAGAGAAGGGAAATCTTGCAAGCCTCTGACATTTCACAATACAATGATTCTTTGGCTCGCTAAAATAGACAACCTTCAATCCAGTTTTCCCAAAGCGCGAAAACCGATTAAGCTGATCTTACTTCCACACATGTTGCATTGCAGGATTACTTTTTCTAAGCGGTCTTCTTTTACTATTGGTTCTAAAATCGTATAGGCTTCTTCCGATTGGTCGTCTGGAGAAATTTTGGTTCCACATTTTGGACATTTAAATTCTCCGCTACCTTTTATCTTGGACAAGTCAATGATAAATGACTTGTTTTTTTCCATTTTTGAGACCTTTTAAGCGTTCAATATAGAAAATGACGTATGTCATATTTAACCCTTAGCATCAAAAAAACTACGACGTGAAAGTAATCGTCAATAGTGCAAGGAGTGGGAATTGAACCTCTTTCAGCGTGAAGATATCACCCGCACATCCCTCTTTTTCTGTTCCCAGCTATTTATCTAGCCCACGATTACTAAGACGCTCGTGTTCCCAAGCCTTAAAGTCTACTGGAGGATTGATAATTTCGCTTTCAGGCTTTTTCTCTAGTTTCGCTACGCCATTTGGACATCCTGTGACGCATAAACCACAACCAATACACTTCTTACGATCCACAACGGACACTCCTCCCTTTTCGGAGATGGCATGCACCTGGCATCTATTTCTACATATTCCACATCCCAAACATTCGTCAGCGTTGATGACCGCATAGTAGTTGGCGCAGGCCACAGAATTAGCGATGCCCCAATCAGTTATTCCTCTAAGAATACCACAGCAACAACCACAACAATTACAGACGTAACCGAGCCCTTTCATCACATTGCTCACCGTGTGCACAAGACCCATCTCCTCCGCCTTATCAAGAAAAGCCAGCGCTTCCTCCTTCGAAATATCATCCTCACTCGGTTGTCTCTCGGCTGAAGAGAAGCTAAGACAAGTTCTCAAGGGAAAATCACACCTACGCCCAACGTAGTCCTGTTGTACTCTACAGATGCAGTCACTCAAGCGAAATGTTTTGGAGCTTAGGAGAATCGCTTTTACGTCGTCATATGGGAGAATCCATTCAGACTTGACTGCTTTCTGAGCGGGGATAACGCGATGTAGAGCCGGTTGTGGCTTCATGATTCCGACTGCTCCGCCATTTGCCAAATAGTCCTCAACTAAGTGAGCCAACTCGTGATCCATACTTTCCCGCTGTGATTCGTAGATTCCCACAACAAAGGGTGCTAGCCTGAATAAGAGCTTTTTATTTTTTTCACGACTCCATAGTAGTCCCCGCTTCGCCATTTTTACCAACTTTGCCTCTGCCTCTTCATACGGGAGTTCAACGCGGTTGGCGATGACTTCAACCGACTCCATAGAACCGTTCAATTGGCTTGCCAGTGAAGCCTCTTCAGAGGAGAATATTTTCTTCAAGACTCTTATCTCAACATTCGAAGGCGTTCTGGGGAACCCGTTTGGAAGTTTGTTCAAGGCTTCCGCAAGCTGTTCATAAACATGATTGCTCAATATCTCCACTTCCATCAAAGTCATTGTACATCGCGCTTAATTAACAGTTACTTGTAGTTACCGCGTGCCAGCAAAGGCAATGCAAGAAAATAATTTCAGTTTGAATTCTGATACAGTGCGGGGGGTTAGGTTTAGACATCGGTTTGAATTCTCGGAATTTTGCATGACCCCAGAAATCCAATCGGAGATTCATGTTAGAGGTGCGGGGGTGGGACCCCCACCCAACTTTACCGGTAAAAACATCATATTGGATCTACCTATCTCCATACCCAAACGGGTTCAATTATGTACTGCTAGAAGCTTGTGTATCTAGTTATTCGATATCTTCAATGAGTTTCTTAACTTTTGTTTCTATCTCGTCCCTGATTTCTCGAACTTTCTCTATTGGTTTGTCTTTCGGGTCTTCAATTCCCCAATCTACGACTTTGTTCAGCAGAGGAGCGGGACAGAATCCTTGAGCACTGCAGCCCATCACGATTATCATATCTGCTTCCTGAACCATCTGGTTAGTAATCAGTCTTGGCTTATTGCCTGACAGGTCTATTCCTTTTTCTCGCATGACTTGAACAATGACAGGATTGACTTCCTTTGTCGGCATAGTGCCAGCACTCAACCCCTCAACCTTGTCTTTACCATAGGCTTTAGAAAATGCCTCTGCCATTTGACTTCTACCAGAATTCTCAACGCAGACAAAAAGAACTTTTTTCATTATTCTTTTTCCTTTAATGCATGTTTAGTTGACGCTTCTATTTTTTGTTTTCGCAGTCCATGCAAATGTCGACTTCTCTGTTTGTCCAAAAGCTTTTGCCGCATCGTATGCAAACAGTTTTTCTAAGCAATCCTTTATCTTCGGATGCGGCAAAGGTGAACGTGGATGCTCTTTTTGGAAAGCTTATGGCTTTTTTATGGCAAAGCGGTTCACAAGCGGTGCATCCGTTTACGCATTTATAGGGATAGGCAACCACAACCTTTCCATCTTGAAATTCGAGGACGCCGTTTGGACAAAACTCTACGCAACGTGGTTTTCCAAATTTGATGCAGCCATCACATTTTTCTGGAAAAATTGTTGGATACCATGTTCCACATGCGTCAGCCATTAGTCTTAATCTCCAAGTTTCTTCCATAGTCAAAACAGTACTCCGTGTCAAAATTCGTGAGGAAGGATTTGCCACATTTTTTGCATTTGACTTCTTTGAGCATTCCATCTTTGATTGGCGTAACGGCTCTCAGCATTTCAATCGTTGGCTGATTACATGAACAAGACGGCTTTGACCCGTTTTCTCTTTTTGTTGTTGTCTTCAAAGCTTACAGCGACCCTGACAAGGTTCCGTATAGAAGTCCGAATATCACGCCGCCTGCCCAAGCAATGAGCATGTATGTTAGGACTACTTTCCATTTGGCTATCCTCGAGACAGCTAATGCATTAGCAACATCATACGGTTGTCCCATAAGCCAGGCGAGCAATGCGCCTTTTGACATGCCCAACTCATACATTCCCTTGCCTAGAACTATCTCGACCAGTGTAGGCGTGTATAATGGTCCGCCAATAACCGAAGCAATCAATACACCCGTGACTCCTGTTAGATATGTTCCAACAATGTCCTCCGGCAAGTATGCTTGTACGTAGCTTACTGCAACTAAGCCTAAGAGGAAGAATGGTAAGATTTGCTTTGCTAGATACGCTGCGAATTTCAGTGACGACCACAGCCTTTCGTCTAAAGGCGGTTTCACAATTTCTATAGATGCTTGACCTGTAAGAACCGTTGGTTGATGCTCTTTCTCTATGGCTCTTCCCCATGGGGTTTTAGAAATTATTATGCCTGCCGCCAATGCAACAACAATGGATACTACGATACGCACTCCAGCTAATTCCCACGATATCAACTCTCCAGTCAATAAAATGCTCAATATGTTGGCTGCTGGAGCCATAAGCAAAAAGGTTATCGCTGGACCAATTCCTGCACCTGCGAAGAGCACGCTTCCAAACAACGGAACCATGGTACACGAGCAAACAGTTAAGAAAGGAGCCATTCCGAGAGCGAGTCCATACCCTGCCACTCTGCCGCTACCCATGTATTTCGTGATCACTTCTTTCGGCACAAACTCATATACCAAGCCTGCAGCGACAAAGGCGAAGACGAGGCATATCCAACCATGGCTAAAATAGTCAATAAGATACGCAATCGGAATTTCCCAAATGGCAAGACCTCGAAAGTCGGCTGGCTTCATTGTTGGAGCTAAGGAATAAGCCATTATTCTACTGTAAATAAGTAAACCTATGACTGTGAACACAAAGCCGAGGAGCACTGCAGTCCTGAGTTTTTTCAGAAGTTCAGCATTCAATGATTAGGCTTCCTTCTTGACAGCTTCTCTTATAGTTTTTTCAACTTCCGACTCGTTGGGCACTCTGCCCATAAATTTCACCACACCATTGATGGCTATGGCTGGAGAAACAAGAACACCATACTTACTTACGACGTCTTTTGACATTACGTTGGCCTTCTCTACCTTGACACTTATTTCTGTCTGTTTGAGCTTCTCTGCCACTTTTTCCACGGCTTTTTTGGCTGCTTGACACCGCATACAAGGTGGTTCAGGTCCTAACACTTCGACTTTTACTTCTTTCATATTTGTCGCCCTTGATAGGAACTATGAGATAATATAACAATATTTAAATATTGCTATTAGCTTTATCCTAAACATGCATTCGAAAATGAAAAACAAGAACAGGTTCAAGGCCAAGATCTTCAACGCTCTGTCTGACTCCGTTAGATTGGAAATACTAGAATTCTTGCGTGATGGAGAAAAATGCGTATGCGAGATTGTTCCGCATGTTGGAATAATACAGCCTTTGGTTTCTAGGCACCTGAAAATCCTAAAGGACTGTGGACTGGTAAAACACAGAAAAGACGGAAACCGTAGACTATACTCGGTCACTGATCCAGTGATATTCAAAACAATCGACTCAGTCACTGTTAATTTGATGGACATGTTATCAAAGCGCATTATTGAACAAATAGCTTAGAGAGGGCGCAAAAATTGGTTGTGAAGGTTGAGGTTTTCACTGCTGAGCCGCCTTGTGCGGGCTGTTCGAAACTTTTGGAAATTGCAGATTTGCTCAAGGAGAAGTATGGCGAAAGGGTGGAAGTGACAAAGCACATCGGACCATGCGAAGAGTTCAGCAAGTACCGTCTGGCTGTCGTGCCTGCCATGGTTTTCAATGAAGGAAGAATAAAAATTATGGGTGTCTGTCCGAGTATGCAGACGATTGAGGCATCATTAAAGGAGATGGGTGTTTAACATGGCGATAAAGGTTGAAGTTTTTACTTCAAAACCACCATGCTCTGGTGGAAGGCTACTGCTGAAGATAATTGACAAAATAAGAGAAGAATACAGAGAAAAGACTGAAGTTGAAATCTATAAGGGCGTCAACCCGAAACTTGGCGAGTACAACATAGAAACAAGCCCCGCAGTGGTTATCGACAGCGACATTAGAATCATAGGAGTTTGCCCTAGCGAAGAAACATTAAAAGAAGCTCTAAGGGAGGCTGGAGTATAAAATGCCTGGTTCAGAAGGCGCTATTAGACCAGCTTGGCGCGGAATTCCACGCGACGAAATAGATTGGCATCCCACTATTGACCCGGAACTTTGTATAGGATGCGGTATTTGTGTGCTGGGCTGTGGAAAAGGAGTATACCAGTTTGACTATGAAAAGAACATCGCCGTAGTCGCTAATCCACTGAACTGTCTTGTTGGATGCACAACTTGCGAAAACACTTGTCCACAGCATGCAATCAGTTTTCCACCAATGTCATACTTGCATAGAACAATAAAGAAGCGTGGAGTAATCCAACACAGCAGAAAGGAATTGATGTCAAACAAGGCAAAATACGAATACAAAAAATGACTGAAGGCTCTTCTTGTTGGAAACCGAAATCTTGAGTCAAAGAATGGAAGAGATTCTAGGCTTAGACACTCCTCCACTAGCTGTAAAAATCGTAAAAGCAGGAGAAACTTTGCCTTGTGTAAAATCCCCGCCACAGAAATCCAGATACTGCCAGCTTCTAATGCTCGCAAGAAAAGGACAAACTCTGATGATGACTGCTGAAGATTTAGCTTGCCCAGCGGCAAAAGCAGCCTTGGGATTTGCCCCTCTGCCAGAGAAGATTTCTACAGGAGAAATGCTTTGCACGCTGGGGCTCTTCGGAAGTAAAGCGGCTGCTGCAAGGACAATGAAAATGATACCAAGAATAAGTCTCGGTTCTATAAAAGCGGTAGTTGCTGGACCATTGGTAAACTTTCCTGTGACACCAGATATTATCGTGATTGAAAGCATTCCAGAACACATAATGTGGCTTTGCTTAGCGAGAAACTTCAAAGAAGGTGGAAGACTTAATTTTAGCTCTTCCATTTTTCAATGCTGTTGCGTTGACGTGACGGTTGTTCCCTACTTGACTGGTGACATAAATATAAGCCCAGGTTGTTACGGTTGCCGAGAGGCGACGGATACACCGCCAGAACACATGTTTATGGGAATACCTGCGAAACTTCTGGGCGAGGTTGTCGAGTCGCTAGAAGCCCTGTCTCAAAAGGCAATGAAGACTGTTAGAGAGAAAAGAGTTTACAAGCTTTACACTGGCTGCAAAGAGGAAAAAACAGGTTGAAACAAAGCGATTTCATCGACCTTCTCTTCCCTGAAGCCTTCGTCAAGAAAGTTGACATAAAGGAGATAACTCCGTGCACTGCAGACCCCGACAGAATAAAGTTCTTGGCCCAAGCAGACAAAACTCTCGGAGAGGTGCTTCCAGTTCTTTATCTATCGATTCCAAATGCAAAGTACTCTGAAAAACTAGAAGCATTAAGTTACAGACACAAGCAGCATTTGGTAACGATATTTTCCACCGGCAGAATCGGAATGACATACGTCAAAGACAGAAATGAAGCAGAACAACTCGTTGAAGAAGCGAAAAACCTCATAAACCGTGCTTTCCTGCATCTAAAAACTCATGGAAAACCAACACCTGAGCTGATTGGAGCGAAAAAGGAGTTGGATCCATGAAGATTTACGAAAAATTGCCAAAGACTAACTGTAAAGAATGCGGAAAACACGGATGCTTCGTTTTTGCGAAAGCTTCTGAATAGCGAAAAATCACTGCAGGACTGCCCACCGATTAACGGGGAAAAGTACGTAGCTAACAAAACTCAAATCGAAAAAATGATGCATCCTATAAGAATAATGTGAATAAACAAACAGAAAAGGACGCATGTATGGACATATTTAAATATTTTGTTTCGACAACTTGACTGTAGGTTCCATAAATTGTCAAAGACTAAACTGAATAAGAGGCTTGCACGATTAACAAGCTCTGGAATTTGCCCCGGTGAAGACGCATCTAAATATTCTGTTGAACTTAAACAGCTTGCAGAGGAAATTGCAGAAGCCAAAACATCCGAAAAACAAAGCAGATTTTTCAAGGCGCTCGCCGACAAAACCAGACTCAGAATTTTAAGCCTTCTTCGCGTAAGGGAGATGTGCGTCTGCGAGATTATGATTGCCCTTGATCTGACCCAGCCTACCGCTTCTCATCATCTGGGCATTCTAGGAAACGCGGGGTTACTTAATTATAGAAAAGAAGGGAAGTGGGTTTACTACAGCTTGGCCAACCTCAAACTTTTTGAAAATTTGCGAAAGTTAGGACTTTTGTGAAAATAGACGCCTTCTTGCATGCAGCGAGTCGGGAGAACGGAACAATAAATTTAAATATTTGAATATGTTTGACCCTGGCTAAAAGGAGTAACAGATATGGAAAAGATATTGGTGGGCATTGACGGATCAGAGCACTCGAGAAGGGCATTAGCAGAAGCAATCAAAATTGCGAAGAAATTTGAGGCTGAAATAACTGTTGTTAACGTTTTTTACCCTGCACCTACACCTTCTGCTCACGAGTTTAGCCATAAAATTTTGGAAGATGCCAAAGTCGTCTTGGAACATGAAAAAGTAAAGTACAAACTCATCTCGGTCACAGATACCAATCCTTCCAAGGTCATTATAAGCATGGCAAGAGAAGGGAAGTTTGACCTGGTTGTGGTCGGAAGCAAAGGAGTGGGCGCTGCTCATTCTCTATTCTTAGGAAGTCATTGCAACAGAATATCTTGCGAATCCCCTGCAAACGTACTCATAGTAAGGTAGTTGATGCAAGAGGGTAAGGCTTTGAAAGAGGAGCAAGCGTTTGTTGAACATGAAGCATCCCTCGGTCTTTTTGAAAAATACCTGACACTCTGGATAGCAATATGCATAGTCGTCGGTCTGTTGATTGGCAGGTTTGTGCCTCAATTTGGAGAGTTTATGGATTCTCTCAAGTTCGTCAAGCTATCCATACCGATAGGCATACTCCTATTCTTCATGATGTACCCCACTGTTGTCGGCATCAGATTCAGCGACATAAAGAGGGCGGCACGAAATCCTAAACCATTGCTCGTCACCATAATCGCCAATTGGGTAATAGCCCCGCCCCTGATGACATTCTACGCAAATACCATTCTTGCCGGTAACCCTCAGTACATCGCAGGCGTAATACTTCTTGGCTTGTCGCCATGCACTGCTATGGTTATGTGGTGGATGTTTCTGGCAAAAGGCGACTTGGCTCAAGGCTTAATAAATACAGCAATAAACGCTTTGCTCATGCTTTTTCTTTACGCCCCATTAGCTGGTCTATACTTAGGCGTTAGCGGCATTCCAGTCCCTTGGGATTTAATAGCCGTCAGCGTTATGATTTTCATAGCTTTGCCAGTCGCGGCAGGAGCAATTTCTCGCAAATTAATACTAAAGAATAAGGGCGAAGTCTGGTTCAACAATACATACATCCCAAGCCTCGGCAAAATATCCATTATTGCGTTGCTGACAACTCTTATAGTTTTATTCTCGTTTGAGGGTGAGATTATTCTGAATAATCCTCTTTTAGTCGCCTATCTCGCAGCTCCGAACCTATTGCACTACGCTACCATGATTACGTGGACGTATCTACTGGGATATTTTGCAGGTTGGGCCTACGAAACTGCCATAGACACCACTCTAATAGGCTCGAGTAGTCACTTTGAAGTCGCCATAGCAGTAGCCACAACGCTTTACGGAATTGGATCAGGAGCTGCTTTAGCCACAGTTATAGGGCCATTAATGGAAGTCCCGTTGATGCTTTCTCTTGTCAAGCTTGGATTGTATACGAGGAAGCACTTCCCAAGAAAGAAGAATTAACTGAACCGTGCTAAATAGTCCAGTATGAACAGATTGTTATGTCTTCTCTATTAAGCTGATTTTTTAGGAAATCTTTTAAATCTGTTTCCTCTATGTAGCGGTTTCCTTTCTTATCTTTGCGCAGTGGAATGTGCGTCTCTCGCAATTCCTCTCTTCGTGGAAAATCGAGAAACACATAATAAGCCTTTACACAGGGCATTATCAACCGCAAGCTGGTCAGTTCCTTTGTGGGAGATAGACCGCTTTGTTCTATGTTGTAAACAATTGAGTCTGGTTTTAACTCAACAGCCAGACGCTTGAATTCTTCCCAACTTCTGATCTTAACAAAGCCTTCACCCAATGTTGATCACTTCAATCATTGTAAGATAAACATGAACGACACAACGGCGTGTGTTCTGAAAGAATAAATAGCAATATTTAAATTTTGTTATGTTTCTTTATTCATAGAACAGACAAAGCGTTGTGTGGAAGAGTTGCCGAAGAAAAAGGCGAGCTCTCGTCTTCGCAGCGAAAATACTAGTTTTTTCTAGCTGTTTTTATCATGTTTCTGCTAGCGTTTGCCCGTAAAATGATAGTATTCAGCAAAGTTTGAACGGAAGTCTGAAGCTATTCCGAAACTACAGGGGCTAAGCACTTTTACCGGTAAACGTGTGTTCGATTCTTAACCCCCGCACAAGGCTTCCACAACGTCCTAAATTAGGTTTATTTGGCTGAAATAAGCTCATAATGGGATTTGATTTCAAGTGCAGGGGGTTAGGTTTAAATCTCGGTTTAAATTCTCGGAATTCTGTGTGCCAGACGTCTTAACTTGTTATTTGATGGGCTGCCACTTCCAACAATCTCCCTTCTGGATCGCATAGCCCAGTCTAAGGAAAGGAAAATGAAAGGCATGAACCAAGGCAACGCGTGCTAACATAAAAAGAGGGATGGATATTTGATTTTGAAGTTATACTTTGAGAAGGGTCTCCAACACTTTTGAAAGAGGTTTGGTTCCGATGTAGATGTTTGGCACGGGGATGTCGCGAAAGCCTACTACTGTGATGCTTGTCGTGTCAATCTTGAAGGCTTTTTTCTCTTCCTCGGCGATGATTTCGGTTATTTTCTTCGCCAATCGGTCTTTTGCATCTTGGGGTAACGGTGGACAAGATATCTCAACTATTGGCATATTGTCTCCAATCCTTCTCTTTTGAGCAAGGTCCCACCAGAATACTTCTATGTTTTGTATCAGCGGAACCTCAAGTTCACACTTACTTTGATGCATATATTCTTTTCAATACCACGCTAATCGCATCTGGAGAGGGATGCAACGTTCTATCCCAAATGGGAAATACTTAAAGGTTTAGTGCTTGTTGTTTCTTGTGTAGTTGAGGTATTGGATGGATTGGGACAATGGACGAAAATGATTTCTTCTTAAGTTTTGCAGGTCATGCGCACACGATGAATGAGTTGGAGACTGACCAACAAAGGGAGTTGGAGCTGAGAAGAAGGAACAGCCCAGAAGAAGCCCAGAAACTAGTCGGAACGGTTCTTGACAAACTTGAAAAAGACCTTTCCAGCAGCGGCTACAATCTTGAAGATGTGAAACTGCTGGTCTTGTATTTGAGTTATAGAGGGGAACCCGTAGAGAAGGACACACTGATATGTGATTCAATTTTGAGATCGATTGAAAACAGGTTTAAAAGAACTTCTGCAAATCAGCTCAGACTTATTGGTCATACAACTGCAGGGGAATTAGAAAACGAAGACCTTTTACTTAAAGAGATTTCAGGAGTTGGCTATAACGGTTTGTCTCTTTTAGCTTTGGTCACAAACCTGCCGATAGGTGTGGGGCGCAGTTGGGGTCTTCGAACAGCAAAAGAGTCAGGAGAGCAAGGTAGGGAAATGGCTCGTGATGCATGGGTCGACTTCACCCAGCAAGTCCAAAGCAAAGAGTACCTTCGCATGGGAAAGACTTTGCTTGTGCTGACACAGGGATCGAAGGTCGACGCTTCTGGCTTCGAGCATTTCTTGGCAGAGGGAATAGTCAATTTCATGGGCAACACTCGCGAGGCAAGAATAATGAACGTGATAGGCGGAAGCAGCGGTGACGGACTGAATGCAAAGCTTCTCCATCAATTCTATGGGCGGTTGAAAGAACATCAGCAGTTAAAAGTCCTTGACGGTGAAGCTGTGTGTGCGTTGATCCCTAACTTATCCGAAGTGTCTATGGGTCTTGCTGTAGATGGAATAACAAGAATTGGAAGGCAATGTATGTTTCATTTCAACCCAGACAAAGAGCCTAACTTTAAATACGTTAAACGTATTGGCAGAGAAAATCCTCTTACAAAATATGCCAGCATGATTTATGAAAATGAAGCTCGACTATCCAAAGAGAAAGGCTTGCCAGCAGTTGATAAAAAAGTCATTTCTGAAATCATTTCTAATGCTCGAGCACAGCAAAGAATATTGGTATTTAATCCTGTTCTGGGCAAATACGCGTTTGCCTTTCCTTTTGGTAATTATGCTTGTGTCGCTCCTATGAGAGTGGTGGAAGAAGATATAGAGCTTATCCTTCCCGTTAGAAACTACACTCCTGAGATGACTGGCTACTTCGTGATGGGTGATCATGAGAAGATACAAAAAGGAGCCCGTCGTGTGTATGATATGCTTAGAGTAGATCAAGGCTTCAGTAAGAACGATGCCACTCTCCTCTTTTCCTGCATTAACAGAAGAATCATTGAGCTAATGGCCGGATGCAGATCGGGAACCGAGGCGGAGATACTAAAAGAGGGGCTTTCGTCAACGCAGATAATGGGGTTCTTGGCATACGGCGAACTATCATTCACTTATCTTATGCAGGAGCCTTACTTCCACGCCCTTAGCTGCTGGGGAATTACTCTTCATTCCAAAACTGCGACAACCATACCAAAGGAAAAGAAAAAGGGAATCGGTATTAGAGGCTGGATCAAAGGCCCGGCTGAAGAATGAAAACCAAGAAAGCTATAGATGACAGAATCAAGCAAAATAGTCCCAACAGAAAGGTTAGCGCAGTTCCAATCCACAGTTTTCTCGATGTTGGGTAGATGCTGTAAAAAAATATGAAAAACGCTGACAAAAGGAACAATATGGCGCCGAGCACAAGCCCCAGTTTCAAGGATGTGGGAAACTCTGTTCCGCCAATCCTTAGCACCGCTAAACTCAGAGCGGCTAATGTTCCTGGAGACGAAGCATTTCTAATTGGTCTAATGAACTTCTCCAGCTCTTCAGCCATATCATAGCACTTCCCTGAAAGTTGTCACTTATGCAGTGAATTGATGCTTAGTAAGAAAATCTTATTTAAACTTTGCACGACATTTCAAAATTCATGAAATTGTTTTCAACCCATGAAATAAACGTCTTCTCGGGGCATAACCAAGAATTTAAACGCAACTTGTGAAGTTTACGGGTAAAAGAGTGCGGGGGGTTAGGTTTAAAACTCGGTTTAAATTATCGGAATTTTTGTGATTCTGGCGAGCACATTTACTTACAAACGAGTTTCCCTTTTTTCATTAAAAACCCATCCTCGACTTCTATGCTGGGGTTGTGTAGGACAAAATCCCAGTGTATTGACGCTTTGTTTACTCCACCCAAGTGAACATTGTTTCCTATGGCTATATGGATTGTGCGAAGGGCTTTTTCATCGTATATTCTATAGCCTGTAAGCTTCATGCCATAGTTTATTCCAATGCCAAATTCCGCTATTCTATCCTTGTCACCTTCAGCCTTTTCTAACAGATTTCCAAACACATCGTTTCCTTTTTCAGCTTTGAAACTAACAACCTTTCCTTCTTTAAAACGAAGTTTAAGGTTTTGAATGTTGTAGTCTCTGAACTCTTCAACAGCAAGTACACCATTTGCTGAAGTCTCTATTGGCGCAACATAAACTTCTCCTCCAGGGACCTCTACTCCACATTCTTTTCCGCTCGAAAAACAGTCTTCTAAGGTCCCGACTTCTACTCCAATATGCCGTTTATCAATGCTGAAGGTCAAATCAGTGCCTTTCGCGTCATAAACATGAATTAGCTTTTTTTCATTAAGCTTAGAGGCCAACGCGTTTCCAACTCTTCGAATCTTGCTATAATCAACATTAACCGCTTTGATGAATGATTTAAGATACTGTTCATAGTTTATGCCCATGTATTCCATGCATCTAGCGGAGAGCAAATTTACATACAAACGAGCTTTAGCCTTTATAGCCTCATCGACATTGTCCCAAAACGAAATCAGCGCTTTTCTGACACCCAGCGGAAACTTTTCTAAATTGCCAAACTGGCTAAGCCATATTATCACATTTGAATTTTCCAAAAGCGAATGCAAGTGCTTTGGAAGAATGGCGATTTCATCTCCGCAAAGATTTTTCACATTTTTGAGAAAGATTTTTTCGTCAAACACCCACAAGTAAGGATACGCTTTCATTGCATACGATTCAAGCGTTATATGCTCAGCCAAAGTTTTGTTATGAAGACCACATATAACGAGCACATTGAACTTTTCCTTCAAATATGCTATATTCGTTACTATGGTACGCGCAGCCTGTCTTACCAACTTCTCCATGGACAATTGTATCACTATGTTTTCTAACGAGCTAACTACTATTTTCCATTTACTATAAAGAATCCATAAGGAACATGAAAACCGAGAATTTAAACATTAACCACAATCTTAGTGCGGGGAGTGGGGTTTGAACCCACGCAGCCCTACGGCAACAGGTCCTAAGCCTGTCTCCTTTGGCCAGACTCGGACACCCCCGCGCAGCAAGCGATTAGAAATGAATGGATTCTTATTTATATTTACTTAACCATAAAAGCCACAAAAAACAAACTCAATCATTGTGAGTTAGAAGCGTTTTTATGCTGAACTCTTTTCATGGAGAGAATGGCATGCGTTCTCATGAGGGGAGAAAGGAGGGTAAAATCCATTTTGGTCCACCATTCCCTCCACACATCTGTTCATATCTGTCTCAGATTTCGGATTTAACCTTTGGCATTCCAATCGAACGTCAATGTAAACAGATCCTAAAAAGCATAAGTATTGAGAAATTAGAATAAATCGAAAGCCCTAAATCTTTTAATGAACGTTCTCTTCTCAAATAGAAAAACCGTGCCTCGGTAGCCTAGCCTGGTGGGGCATCGCCTTGGTAAGGCGGTGGTCGCGGGTTCAAATCCCGCCCGAGGCTCTTATACTACGAGCATAGTTAGGATGGATAAAAAATAACCAGCCTGCGGGAATATCTAAAACATATTCGTCTTGACCAACTTCTCATGAAGCTGGGAACTGCTAACCCAGAAACACTTGCAAAAACAGCTGAACACTTCACCAGTAAAGAAGCTGAAAAAAGAGACAAAATCGTAATCAACTATTTCGGAAAATGCGGAGTAAAACAAATAACAGACACAATTGCACAATTTCTACTAGCGTCTCCAAGGCTTACAGCAAACGCAAAAGTGCTTGATGTTGGCGCTGGCTCCGGCTTCTTCACGGTTAGAATAGCCAAAAAAATACACGCTAAGTCTACTGAAGTTTCGTTCTATGCTATGGACCTTACGCCGGCAATGCTGCTTTCATTAGCGAAAAAGAAAACAAATATTGCATCTTTCATAGGCGTGGCAGAAAACATTTGCGGAAGCATAAAAGAAGCAAAAAGATTCTTCAATGTTCCATACAAGTTTGACGCCGCTTTTTCCACTTTGATGCTTCACCACAGTAGTCAGCCAGAAAAAGTTTTCAACAGCCTTCAAAAAATCCTAAAAAAGAAGGGAAAAGCCATAGTTCTCGACCTTTGCGAACATGGGTTTAAAGAATTTAAAACAGAAATGGGTGACTTACATTTAGGTTTCAAACCAGAAAACATTTACAGAATGGCTAAGAAGCATTTTCCAACTGTCAAGGTTGAGAAACTGCCTGGAATTTGCTGCGAATCTTCTGGGCGTTCAGCAGAGATTTTTGTTGCCACCATGAAAAACCAGTAATCGAAGATTGATTGATAATTTATATATTCATAAAGGACTATGAAAATACAGAGAGGGAAGCACGCTCTTGGCCTTGGATGACCCCCTAATCTACGCGTCAATCGTAGTAGTGGTGGTTATCGCATGCACAATAGTTATTTATGCCATGAGAAAACGCGGCAAAAAAATTGTTCCCTCTCCAAGAGAAGAGGAAAGACTACGGATAGAGCCGAGTGCTCCTTTACCATTCAAAATTGTCAAAAGTGTTTCCTCTGAAGATGCAGGCCATGCAAGAGAACAGCTTCGTATATTGGATTTAGAAAGAGAAATTCTGTCTGATGCTATTCGCCGGCTTTATGAGGCTCAAGCAGAAGGAAAGATAACAGAAGATGAAAGAGAAAACTTGGCTCAAACATACAAATCCAGAATGATGACAGTGAAAGACGCCATTTCAAAAGATGAGTCGCTTGTGGCTCTACATGAGCTAGAAGCCATGCAAGAAGACCTCATAAAACTTTTCAGCGAACGCTTCGACGAATTAATTACAAAAATCGGAGAATTACGCTCGAAAGTGGAGGTAGAACCGATAAAAGAGATAACAATACCAACAATAAAGGAAACGCCAACACGAAAACTTGAAAAACTCGAAAGCGAAGAAAAAGCAAAAAGAAAAAAGAGAACATCTACAGCCAAACCGAGTCCACGAACAGAGGCAGAAAAAAGAATTGAAGAAATTAGAGCAGAAGTAGAAAAGGTTCTAGATAAACTAGGACAAATGGAAATTGAAACCTAAAAATAGCTGTGTTAAAAACGCTATTGGATACATTGTCATCAAATACAGTCGTAGGATTCCATTATAGCGCCGCCAAGAAACGTTATATGAACTAAATATTGCGTTAATCTTTAAGGATAAAAAGAAAGGCGATAGAGGAACTATCATGGATATAACTTATTTTGTGCGCGTGCTTTCTTTGTTATCATTATCGTGAGTGTTGTAGAAGCTAAAGCTAGCAACAAAATTGTGGTGAACGAAAACTCGGGAAGTATTGCATAGAAATAGTGTTCGCCAACAGCTGTGTTACCGACATTGTCATACGCTATAATGTAGAATTGAACTGTTGTGTTATGCGGCTGTTGCGGTATTATCACATTCCACAAGCCACTCGCATCATCATAGGTCATTGTCGTGTTCCACCATTGACCGAAACTGTCCTTGAAAGAAAACAGAACCTTGTCCACTCCGCTCCCATCGACTGGTTCACTGATGTTTGCTGCAACTTTTACTGTGTCATCTTGTGAAGGTTCTTCAGGTGTCCAGCTGATTTCAACAATTTCTGGAGGAATAGTATCGGATACTACGTATGAGTGCGTTGAGGAAATAACCCAGTTTCCATTTGTATCATTGGCATAAATTCTGTATTGGACAAAAGTTCCGTGTGGTTGGGACGGAATTGTCGCGTTGAAAACATAATCAAACTTGTTCATCGAAACATTATGCCACATTAGGTCACATGTATAAGAAAGAAGTACTTGGTCAACTTCCGCATCGCCTGAGAGTGCAGCTGATACAACAACATCTTCATCATAATTCGGCGCCAAGGGAGTTTGAGAGACACTTCCTATGTAAAGGGCAGGAACTGTGAAAATTTTTACGTCATCAAAATATACTTTTATGCAGTTATAGCATTGGCTGAGTGAAAATGCTTCGATCTCGTATGAGGGATTTTCACCGTATAATACATCGTCAATCCAGACAGAATATGTGTCACTAGGTCTATCGAGAATCAGCATGACTTAGTACCACTCATCAGCGACGTAGGAGCGTAGAATTTTGCCGTCAGTGACTATTGCGCCATTATTATCGAAAACAACTGGGGCATATTCTCTAGATGTGGAAAGAGATGTCCACTTCGTGAAACTTACTCTAGCATTGTCCTGAACTCCGCCTGTAATCTCATCAACTCTGACATTCACTTGAAAACCAATCTTAAAGGCATCTGTAGTAAATCTTTTAGCAGCAAAGGCAGCCCACCCACTCAATCCCCAGAGTTGCAGAGATTTTGTCGGAGATGCAGAGATGTTGTCCACAATCATCTGATATTCATCCCCGACTCCATTAAACCATAACTCCCACCCGCCACTAAAGGGGAAAGTGCCGACCTCGTATCCTTCAAAATCATCTGCAAATAATACATTTGGCGCAAAGCTATTTATTGATGCCTCGTTTGGAGCACTCGTTGTCAAAACTGTGGCAATAATTAGAAGTAATGTTGCCATCAATATTCCAAGGCCTAGTATTCTCCTCAACAACCTTTACTTCTCGAGATAATAGTCAGTTAACTTCCAAATAAGTCTTTGGAAAGGACTTTTTACCACAAATATTAAAGCATGATATTGAGCAATTTGAAAATGATAACGATAGGTTCAGACCAATAATGGAGAAACATAATATGGCGAAAACAGTCAAAAATAAGAGCAGTCCAAAAGATTGGATTGAAAAGGCAAAGAGGAACGCGGCTTATGAAGCGGCGAAAGTCGTTGAAAATGGGTTTGCCATAGGATTGGGAAGCGGAAGCACAGCTGCATATGCAATAGAGAAAATAGGTGCCAGAATTAGACGCGAGAAACTGAAGGTTATGGGCGTTCCTACATCATATCAAGCTTTAGAGTTAGCGGTCAAACATGGAATTCCGATTACAACTTTAGAGGAGCATCCGATGCTGGACCTGACGATAGATGGAGCGGATCAAATTGATGATGAGCTGAATTTAATCAAGGGTATGGGCGGGGCGCTTTCACGGGAAAAAGTGGTTGCCTCTGCCTCGAAGAAGCTTGTTATCGTTGCGGATGAGACGAAAAAAGTGAAAACATTGGGAGAAAAGAATCATCCAGTGCCTATAGAGGTGCTGCCTTTCGCGACGCCTGTTCTAATGCAAAAAATAAGAGAAAAAGGAGGAAAATCATGTGTTAGAGAAGGGATTAATAAGGTTGGACCGCTTATCACTGATAATGGCAACTTTATTATAGACGCGGTTTTTGGCGTAATACATGAACCAGTCAAGCTTGAATGTTATTTGAAAAGCCTTGCGGGAGTCGTTGAAACTGGGATTTTTGTAAGAATGGCGCATTTTGCGTATCTGGGGAAACGCTCGGGTGTCCAAGAATTGCTGAAACAAGCACTTTGTTAACATTTCCAGAAATGTTCTTTTGCGTTTTTCTGGTTGACTCTTGCGCTGTTTAAGATATTTTCGTTTCAATAGGTGTCATGTTGATTGTTTTCGGACTTGACGTACTTGTGTAGCCATTTCAGGTATATTATGATTAACAGCGATAACGTAGCTATCATCACAAATGTTGTCCCAGGCATCCCTATTGAACTTGAAAGTGAAGACAGTAGAAAATACAAAGGGTTCATTCCAAGAATCGAAGTAACACCTACTATTCCCATCAATATGCCTATTTCTTTTCTTTCGCGACGTCTTGTTACGTGTTTTATGCTTTCCCTAGCTATGACGGGGTTTCGACCAGCCTCTCTCATATAAGCAAATTCTGAAAATGGAAGAGCGCTTGCAATGCCTATCACGATGAGAATTAGGGGCAACCCAAAGCTAATCCAGTAAAGCGAACCCTCCAGCTGCGTTGGAAATATTGTGCTTAGGAAAAATAGCAAACTGAGGAAGGTTGAAAGAGCATCAGCTATAATTAGATATAATAAAAGCCACGCAAGCAGTTTCCTCATCAGTAGCCGATAAACTTGGTTGCTTGGATAGTGTTCCTGAGTATTCACAAATACATAACGTCATTGGACTGATACTTTTGTCTTTCTGTAATACACTGATTCCATGTACCCGAAAACTCTTTAACGATGCTTATTTCATTCAGTCTTAGCCGGGGTAGCCTATTTTCACTCAATATACATAGATACCCCCGCAAATCCCTTCTTTTTCTTTTTTTAGCGTGTTTGAGAAATCGTTATGTATAGCCAAATTGGTTTGGACATCAACCCACTCAGTGAATAGGATTCTATTTTTTCATTCTTGAAATTAGAACTGCCAAGATCAACGCGATTACTATAATCGCAGCGCTTATCTCGGTTGTTGCGACAATGTTTTGGTTTTCACTTTGCTTCATTGCAATTCCTAACAATGCCCAGATGATTACCAGTCCGTAGGCTAAGTCTTTTC
>JACAEK010000026.1 GCA_013388895.1 Candidatus Bathyarchaeota archaeon
AAGCTTCTAGCCCAAAGATACAACGTTAAACCAGAAAACGTGTTTATTGCCAGCGAAGGTGCATCGGGACAGAACGTTAGACTGTTGCGATATCTAGCGGAGAAAACAAAGAAAAGCGAAGCAATAGTGGAGTATCCCACCTACGAACCGCTTCTGCGGCAAGTGCAAGAATATTTTCCAAAAGTTAAGCGGCTAGAAAGAAACGAGAAAGACGATTATAGGCTTAATTCGACGGCGCTTCGAAAGCTTGTTTCGAACAAAACCGGAGTGTTTGTGCTGACAAACCCTCATGCACCAAGCGGCGCAATATCCAACGCAAAAGAGTTGAGAGAAATTATGGCTGTTGCGCGTGAAAATGACGTGTACGTTTTGTGTGATGAGATATACGCCGAGTTTGACCGAAATTCAATACAGACTGTTTTCTCTGTTGACGAGGAGTTTGGCATAGTTACAACAAGCTTCACGAAAGCATATGGTCTAGGCGGACTAAGATTCAGTGTTGTCCTCGCCAAAAAAGGTCTCGTGAAAGAACTATACAATGACACGTTAAACACGATTGGAAACAGCTCCAACACAGTGCAGCTTATCGCAATAGAACTTTTGACTAAGGGCAGAGCAAACCTTGAAAGGCACAAACAAAAGTGGACACAACTCAAGACGGAAACAGAAAAATGGCTGAATGAAAAAGGCTTGGAGTATTTTCCTAACAGGGCTGGCATAACTTACTGGGTGAAAACTCCCATAAAAGACACTAACAAATGGATAAATGACCACACAATATCGAAGCATAGTTTGGCTCCAGTGCCAGGCGCCTTCTTTCTCTTTAAAAGTGATTACAAACTAGCTAGAACAGACAGAGTAAGGCTTGGGTTGGGCAGCATTAACCCAGACGACTCAAACCTATCGGAAGCTTTGGAAGCTTTGGGAAAAGCAGTAACAACTTACTAGCTAACTAGAATAGTTTTGACATTAGCTTTTCTTATTCTGTGTTTTTTAGGAGTTTCTTTAGAGCCCAACTGTACTTCTTTTGCAAGGTTTTAGAATACAGCTTCTCCAAGTTGAAATCCACCTTAGAAGCCCATTCTACGTACACTCTTGGGTCAATATAGGACTTGAGAGAAGTCCCCAAATTGTATTCTTTGGTTCTTTCCATCAATTCCAAGTCAAATTTAGCCTTTTCAACTCTGCCCATAGCCGTGTCTGTTGCCTTTCCTTGTCTACGTTTATCCTCTAATTGTGACTCAAGCTCTCTGAGCCGAGTTTTTTTCTTCGCAACTCGTTCATCGAAGTTTTTTGGAATCATTCTTTTATGATTAGCTACTTTGGCGCCTTCCAAGTTAGCCATTTTAGCATGAAAAGTCTTCACGTACTCAGCGTCATCCTTCTTGACATCGCTGTTGTCTAGGTATTTTTTGACAACTTCTGTGGTGCGCCAAGTTCTGAACACTTTTGCGGTTAATCCGTCCATTATCTCTGACAGAAACCTTGAAACCTTTTTGGAGTCTACTCCTTCGAAGAGGTATTCCTTGCATGTTTTGGCATAATGCTCAATGTTGCGAATCACGATTGGAGGCGCGTTAAAGGTTTTAGTCCATCGCACACAATCTTTTCCCAGAAAGTCAAATTGCAGGTTTTGGCTTTCTATCTTAATGTGTTCTGGTCGCAGGGTTATTGCGCCTACTGTGTCGGCTTCACCTGGGTCTTTTTCGTCGCCAACTCGCAGATTCACTGCAAAAATAAGCCATGTTACAGTGGCTATTCGTCTCCGCTCATCGTCTTCAGCGATTAGGTTTTTGGTGATGTGCTCTTCAATTTTTGGAATGACAGTGTCAAGTTGTTCTGCCTTTTTGAATTTTTCAAGTTCTCTTCTTTGTTTGAGAAAGGCTGAATCTGAAAACCACACATATTTGATTTTTCCAGTGAGTTTGTCTTCCCATTTGGCTATGTACATTTTGTCTGGTTCCCAAACCACATCTTTCCATCTGCCCTCTGGTCTAGGCGCGTCTTTTGGGAGGTTTAGGATTATGTCTTCTTCTGTTGGTCCTTGTTTCCATTTTCCCCGTTTTGGATGGTTTCCTCTTCCCATGAAAAGGCATGATGGCTCCGCGGTCCAGTTGGCTATTTCTATTTTTTTGTCGTCCACTGTGGCATAGCCGAATTTTTCTTTGAGAGCTTCTCTTTTTGTTTTTCTTTCTTCTGTGAGTTGTTTCTTTTCAGCTTTGGTCATGTTCAGTTTTTTTGTTTTTTCTTGTTCGATATAGTTTGAGATTTCAGAGAAATCGATTTCTGTGCGGACCGAAGGTTTTTGGCTGGTCGATTCTGTCAAAGCTGTATCGTTTATTTTTTTCATGTATTCGGAATAGAATTGTTCTAGAACTGGCATGTGTGGGTTTTCTGTTTTTAATTGTGTGAGAAAGTCCTGGAGAAAGTTCTTGTAGAAAACTGTGTCTGGCGGCGTTGTTATAGACTGTTCTTTCTTTACTAGTGCTATTACCATTTGTTCGGTTTTTGGGCTCAGTTTTATGGGGTGTCCTCGGATTTTTATGGTGAATCCTCTGTATTCGTAGGGTGGAACGTAGATTCCATTGTGTTGGAGGCTTTTCAGCTTATACTTCATTCATTACACCAGACTTGGTAATAGAACGTTTGAAATTGTGTCTTTCTTTGGTTTGAAAGTTTTCTTTTTCACTTGTTTGCTTCCTTAAAAACTTCACTGTTTTTGCCTGTTGATTTGGTTTAATGTTAACGGATTTGGAATTCATATTCTTAAATCATTTCTCTTGTGTTTTGGGTATTTCTTTGTTTTTGCAGTTTTTTATGGAAAAATTCCACAGTTTTCGTGTCAATGTAGCCCTTATGTGGGCGAAAGCCGCCTGAAAATCCTTTTGGGATGTGTAGAAGCTCGTGGATGATGGTTTTTTCTTTTTCTTCTTTTGATAGTCTGTCGTATCGTTCTGAGATGACTTCGATTACGTAGGAGGGAGCGAGGTTGAGGACTTCTTGCCAGACTTTGCATAGGCCGTGGATGCGGGCGATTGTGCGGGTTGATTTGGAGCCAACACTTCTTACGCAGTAGACGAATTGTGGGGTTACGTGGAAAAAATCTAGGCTGTTGGTGATTTCGTCGGTTAGTTTTTTGACGTCGTCTGCTTCTGTGTATTTTATTGGCATGACGGAATATTTGGTTGTTTAAGGGTTTATTTCTTACTGAAAATTAGTTAGCAGTCGTATTCGTTTCCCCAGTAGCTGCCGAGTATTACGGAATCTTTCGCGTTGACGTAGTCGTCGTAGTTGAGGTCTGCGCGTTTGTCAAAGTTGGCGTCTCCTTTTTGGGAATTGAAAGCGTTTCCTAGGATGATGGAATCTGCGGCGTTGACGTAGCCGTCAGCGTTTATGTCGCCTCCTCCTCTATAGTCTATGCTGTTTTGGAATATTGCCATTAGGGCTTGTTGTTTTGGGTAGCCGCTGGAGTTCCATGCTTGCCAGAATTCGGGGAATGTGTTGCATGGTGTTGTGCTCATTATGTTCCATATGTTGGTGAAGCCGTTAGAAAAGCTGTCGTAATACCAAGGATCATTGTCGGGATTAGGGTCAAAGATGTCCCATAAGGCACCAGCAACACGACCCTCAACCTCATCACCATCATCCCAATCTGGAGAGCACCAATATGGAGTTTCAAGGTTCCATCCGGTGAGGTCGGGGTCATTTTGAACAACCAAGGGAAAGAAGTCAGCCCAGCCTTCAGTCCAAGCAGTTGTGGAATTGCTTCGTGGGTTAATTGAATGTTCCTCCATAGCTGGCGGAATATATCCGTAAAGGCTGTTCATAACGTGATGCCCGTATTCATGAAGGATTATGTCGGACCACCAACAGGCCCAATCAGGAAGATGTATCGTTCCATTCGTCCAGTATGCTGGCCAATCTCCATAAGGCCAGCGAGCAGTTACTTGTGGAGTGTTGTAGCTTAACTGTGTTTGAGAGGTAATACCATCCTCTTGTAAGACCAAAGTGATATGAAAAGATCCACCATGCTCCTCTTTGGTTGTGTGGTGTAAGGAGATACCCCATGGAGAACGTACCATCTGAGCGATTACTGAAAGTCGGGGTTTGGGCAGCATATACCATGCCAGCAGAAATAATTACTGTTGCTGCCTGCCGACTTCAAAACATACAAATAAACACGCAACGTATCCCTTTCAAATCAGCCGCAAGTTTCTCCTCATTCACTAAAGCATCTGAGTCAACCACACTGGTCAAACTCCACTAATAATAGAAACCAGAACACGTAAATGTTTTTCACATCATTCAGCATCTACGAAATGTCTGCGCAATTTATATTTTAGAACAGTGAAGAAATAGGGGTTGTGAAAAACTATGTCGACAGGTTTTGAAAGAATCGGAAAAGATTCGCAACTTCAAGACCATTGGATAAGAAGACTGGTCGCCTTCATAGTAGACACAATAATAGTAAGCGCAATCACCCTACTAATAGCAGCCATAATCTCACTACTCTTCAACCTAATAGCAGCGACAACAGGATTACCATGGTACGTGCTCAATCCCTTCTCATTCCCATTCTTCGCAGGCATCCTCAGCACAATATACTTCAGTTTAATGGAGACCTATTACGGAGCAACCTTCGGAAAAAACATAATGAACCTAAAAACAGTAACGCTTAACGGACAAAAACCACCTCTAGACGCGACTTTCCTCAGAAACGCAAGCAAAATCTACTGGATTCTAATCCTCCTAGACACAATAATCGCCTTAGCAACACCCGGAGACCCATATCAAAGAATGACGGACCGAGTCGCAGGCACAACCGTTATCTCTAAAGGCGCTTCGCCACTACCAAGCATAACCGCGGCAACTCAATCTTCAAAAATCTGCTCGCAATGCGGCAACAAAATATCGCAAGACGCAAAATACTGTCCACACTGCGGAAAAGAACAAAGCTGAAGTTGCGAGTGCTTGCGGCTAAGCTGGCTGCCTTTTGAATGCTAGTATAATCGCCCTAACAATCAACACAACGCCGATAAGCATTATGATTTCAGTCCAGAACACAAACCACACTGTCCGCGTTGTCGTCGCAGTAAGCATAGTGCTGATAAGATAATATGCGCCCAACCAAAAAACAATGTTTGACGCGTTTTCTGCTTTTTTATCGAAAGGCGAGCGAATAATGAACCGTAACGCTAGGAAGACTATTTCGAGAATCCACCAAATCAGACTGAACAAGCCAACAGCGGAATAGACGACAGCGTGAGCACTTGGGGTCTCGGGCGCTGGGAGAGGAATGTCCGTGTTTGGAACGGTTACGATGCCAAAATTTTGGAAAAAGTCCAAGATGCTGCCGAAAAGATTTGGCGTAGTAGCAAAAATTAACCCCACGAGAATTAAGAAACATCCAGCAGAGACCGCACCCACTACACCTTCTCTGCGTTTACTCACGAACACATTTTGACTCTCACTCAATCTGACACACCAAACCAAACTATTTGCAATAATAAGCATATAACATTTGTTTATAACCGGTGAGTGAACATTTTAAATACTTAATGTCTCAAATAAAAGCAATAGATTAAGGTGAATATTGTGGCAAATTGTCCAAAATGCGGTGCTAAGGTCACTGAAGAAATGGCGTTCTGCCCAAAATGTGGCGCACCATTAAAAGCAGAAAAGCCGAAAGAACAACCACCAGCAGCCCCAGTTCCTCCAACTGTATACAGAGGCGAGAAAGCGGAGAAACATGAAAAAGAAGAGAAAGGAGAAAAAGGCGAGAAAGCAGAAAAGCACGAGAAACGCGAATTCACATTCATAGGCCCGCTAATTGGCGGTTTAGTGCTAATTTTCTTAGGCTTTATGGCATACATGCAGGTTTCCGGCATGCTAGGAAGGGAGATTGCATGGGCCACATTCCTCGTAGTAATAGGCATCATAATCATAGTCGCTGGCATCTACGCGTGGATGGTTGCGTCGAGAAGATACCCAAAGACCTAGAGAAAGCTTCCCAAAAACAGTCTATAAAGCCTGTGTTCCAGAAGCGTTAGAAAGTTGCGCCGCCCAAATATGCGGAAATAGTTTTTTCCAGCAGCCTCTATCATGTCGCCAATATCATATCTAGGAAACATGCAAGAAGAGATTATCAGTTTACCCCATTCGCCACGTTGAAGCTCATGTAGCGTTTTTGTTCCACGATTTGTGACAACTTCAAAGAAATACTTGTCATAGTTCGGTGTAACATACGGCAAATCATCAAGTTGCTGCGCGAAAACTCCTTCAGTGGCGCTGTAAATCTCGATTACAGGAACTTGTCCGAAATACTTCGTCAAAATTGGAGCATATTTTGATTGAATCTTTCTCACGCTAGTGCAGAACATGGCGTGAAGATTCCAAAGCTCTTTAGGTTTTTTCCCGTGTCTTCTGTTAATGTACCTTGCAAAGGAAAGGATTACTGGCGTGACACCCATCATAGCCGTCACATTTTCTCTAAACGCCTGCTGATATGCCAACTCGAATCGTTTTTCCCAATCAGTCTTACCGATTCCGGTGCCTAAAGTGTCTATGTCTTCTTGTCTTGGCAGAAGACTAACATTGCTGTACATTGGATTGAGCCTTGCGTAGGTTCCAGAGCTGTACCCGTAGGTCATTGTTTGTCCGCCTACGGTTATGGTGTGAACGCTTGATGGAAAATTCAAGTTGAGAATCTTTCCTGAAAGAAGCTCGAAACTTCGCTTTCTTAATACGTGATTTATTAGCGCTCTTGCTCCGCACGTGAAAATTTGTTCAAGATGCGTCTTGGTTGCAGGTAAAACCTTTGCTCTGCCTGTTGAGCCTCTAGTCATAACCCAGCATGCAAGCGGTTCTGGAAGAATAGCAGAGTAATCGCCTTTTTGGACTTCAACAAAATAGGAACTGAGCCCTCGATAATCTATAATTGGAAAATTGGCTTTAAAATCTGCAATATCCTTAACTATAGAAGCGTTGTGACTTTTTCCATAATCAGTTTTTTCGTACTGTTTAACCAAATCTAACAGGGCTTGTTTTTGATATTCTTGAGGGTTTTCTAGGGACTTGTACCATGAGCCTATTATGGGCTTGAAGACGCCGAGGTCGCTTTCTGGAAACATTTAGGATACACATACTATTCTGCAATGCTTTGCTTATATGTTTCACCACTTCAGACGCGCAACCAGAAAAAGGTCCAAAGAATCGCAATGAAATCTTATTTTTCGTTGGTTTCTTGATTCAATCTATTTATAAGGGGGGTCTGGTCTCTCCACAGACAACTGAGACCTATTGACCAGACAAGACAGCGCTTAACCCCCCACATATACAACAAGGCTATGTCTCCCAGAGCACAGAGACAATCTGCAGTCTCTTTAGTTTATGACTCGCTATCAACACGCGTTTTTGCCGTGAATTTCAAGATTCTAACTAATATGACATAGAGAACTATTGCAACTGCAGAAGCCAGATATTTTGCCGTGTAAGAAAGATGAATGTTCACAAAATCCAAAAGAAAACCAACTAGCATAATGAAGATAAGCAATCTGATTCTTGGGGACAACACTGTCTTCATCTTCGCTGATTATCTCTGATATACTATTCCTAGAACCTGTGGATAAACTTTAGAAAATAGCTGCCTAAAAAGCATAGACCCGAAGAGGCAGACGGCAAGCTACGTTGGAGATTTATTGTTCTAAAATATAGAATTATACAGAAGCAATGCGTAGTTATAGTCGATCAACATGTCAAGAGGAACGATTATAGTGCTTTCAGCAATACTGATTATTTTGATAGCGAGTCTCTTGGTGCTTAATCATGCTCGTTATGAGAAAGTAGAAGGCATATCTCTCGAGATTACTCTTCCAGAGACAGTTTATGAGAAATTCACGGATCACTCAGAAGCATGGGCGAAAGTGTTTGAAAATGTATCTACAATTCCTGAATATTGGAACGTCACTATACCTCCAAATCTTGCCGATAAATCAATACATGAAATTGCGGCAATTTTTGGAGGTAACGTGTATTTCAACGACTTTGAATACGCTTATTGTTATATTTCAGTCCCAAAGAGAAATTGCCAAGCATTAAACCAGACACTGACAGGGATTGGGTTCACAATTGAAGAAGTGTCCTATTTGACGCCGAACCAATAAGAAACGAAAATCTGTCTGATTATGGTTTCGAAGATTGTTTTACATGGGCTAGATTCAGGGTTTGCTATGTTTCATCTGGCAGGATGCTGATAGGTAGAAACTGTGTCCTGACTGCTCTGAGGATTTCGCCTTGAAACAGGTATCTTCCCGGCTTAATTATGTCTTCTTTCCACATGGTTGTCCAAGATATGTGCCACTCTTTGTATTCTCTTGGCTCGAGTCTTATGTTAGTAATAACTTGAAGCCAAGCGCAGCCTTTTCCTAGAAATGTCACGAGTCTGAGGTTTTGGTCGTAAAGGTAAACTTCCATTACGTGCGAATCGCCGTATTTCAGTGTAATGTTGTGAGGCGAAATGTTTCTCAACTTCAGAGTTAAATTCATCTGGTCGCCGATTCTGATACTTTCAGCTTCTAATTTCAGTGTAAGCTCCAAACCGTTGGATATGCCAATTACGCTATTTCTCGGGAAGGTATTCTTTGAAGAAGTCAGCACGATTGCTAGGACTACACTTAAAATCAATATGATAGAGACTGAGAACCACAGGTGTTTACTGTTTGCCATCAGCCATCCTCTAGGATATTATGAGTTAAGCCTGTACTAAATCCTAGAGTTTAGAACATAATCGTTCTAAATCTAGAACTGAGAATCAGTGATGACAGATGCTGAAGTGGACTGGGGGGGATTTGAACCCCCGACCTCCTGAGTGCAAGTCAGGCGTTCATACCAACTGAACTACCAGCCCAAAGCATTTCTCTCAGAAGAAAACATGCGCTAAAAGATAAAGAGCTTTCGGAAATCCTACTTCTTACCATAAACATCACATGGATAAATGTGGAAAAGACTTTAGTGCTGCTCAGCATCTGTAAAATGAGCCGAAAGGGGAAAAAGTCAAGTGGAAAAACACGCTCACACCGTTCGCAAAGGCATATTTCTAAACCTAAGCCTGTTCCAGTTCATAACTTTCGTGCGTCGCGGCGTTTTCTACACATTCATGATTAACTACCTTTTCGACTTGATGCAAACAGTCACCTATACGACACTTTTGGGAACGCTTAACATGTTTGGCTCGGCTTTGGGACAAAATCTTCTCTGGGGAAGAATCGCAGACAAATACAGACTTAGGACTAAACTCGTAATAATGGGCGAATCTATCGCCGCTGTGGCATACTTTCTCGCCTACATAATCCACAAGTCTCTCCTCAACGCTCAAGCAAACTTTGCAGCTGGATTGTCGCTGATTTTCGGGCTTTCCTTGCTCGAGTTCTTCTGGTCCATGTCAGACGTGGGATGGGCTGCGCTGCTTACAGACGTTACTACAACCAAGACGAGGGGCGGAGTAGTTGGCGCCCTCAATTTCATTGCTTCAGTAGGACGTATGGTGGGAATAACTTTTGCTGGAATCCTTTACATGGACAGCGAAGGCTTCCGCCAAGGAACAATTTTCTACGTAGTCATAGCTATGCTTATTATAACCACTACTACAATGTGGATAACCTCGCGATCCACCAAAGAAGCCTCACTGAAAGAAAAAGATGCAGCAACAGAAGCAACCTATCCTCCGAGCAAAGCCACCAGTGAGAGCACAAGGATCTACAAGTGGTTCTTAGCATCGCTTGTAATAATCGTCATTGGAATGACTTGCATAAGCCAAGTTTTTCTGCTCTTTCTCCCACTCGAAAACGGATTGAATGCTTCAGACCCACAAATGAGCCTTATATTGACTGCTTGGACTTTTGGCGGAATGCTCGCAAGCCTGTCAAGCGGATGGTTGGCAGACAGATTCGGAAGAGTGAAACTGCTATTCACAGGGTTTGCCCTAGGAATCTTGACGCCCCTTCTCTATGGTGCAGCCTCAACATTCGAGACCATGGCGCTAGTTTATGGACTTAACGGTGTGGCATTCTGGATAATACAAACAGTTGGCTTCGCCTTCGCCGGAGACCTAATTCCTGAGGATAAACGAGGGCGTCTCCTAAGCAGATACAACACTGTTATGGCTCTAAGTTGGGGTCCAGCAGGTCTCTTAGTTGGCGGGCCCATGGCAGATTTCCAAATCCAAAGCTTGGGACTTCCAAGGTATACGGCTTACGCGAATACTTTCTACGCTTCTGCAGCGATTGTGACTTTGGGCACACTGTTATTCACTGCAAAGGTTGCAACGTCAAAAACGAAGGAAGCCAAGTTTTAAAACTGAGCATATACTAAGTCTTTCTGGGTTATACTCATGGTAGAGTTCAAAACAGTGAAAATTGAGGCTTCCGACGGTGTCAACGTCATTTTGGGTATGGCACACTTCATAAAAACTGTGGAAGACCTTTATGAAGCTCTAGTGAATGCCGTTCCCAACATAAAATTCGGCATAGGTTTCTGCGAAAGTTCTGGTCCATGCTTGATAAGGCACGAAGGAAATGACGAAGAGTTGACGCGGTTGGCAGCAGAAAAAGCCTTCGAAATCGCCAGTGGCCATTGCTTCATAATCTTCTTGAAAAACGCGTATCCAATAAACGTTTTAGATGATATTAGACAAGTGCCGGAAGTCTGCACAATTTATGCAGCTACAGCTAACTCTTTAGAGGTCATAGTTGTGGAAACTGAACAGGGCAGAGGAATCGTAGGCGTAGTTGATGGGTTAAAGAGTAAAGGAATCGAAACTGAAGGGGACAAGAAAACTAGAAAAGAGTTTTTGCGGAAGATAGGCTACAAGCTTGGTTGAGAAAAAAGAAACTAAGCAGCAGGGTGCAATTGCCCTTTGATGTGGCATTGCCCGATATGAGCATCGGTGTGAACAGGAGGTTTTATCTCGTCGCCATCAATTTCTGCTGTAACTCGAAAGGAATCTTTTCTTCCATTCTATCGGCAGCATATGCGACAAGTTGTCTGAACTGTTTTGCAGTTAAAACGTTTCGTGCTCTCGACAAAATTTCTAGGCATACTTCTTTAAAAACCATGTCGGCGCAACCTGTTTTTGCGTCGTCAATTAATTCTTTGCAAGCTTGAAGGATTTTTTCGTTCAAGGCAATTTCACCCTGCAATCGTATAGCTTAACTGCATAAAATTAAAACACTTATGAATTTAGAAACAGTATTACAAATCACCGCTCCCCTTCTGAGGAGAATGGCGAACAAAAGCTTTTTAGTGCTGTTTAGTGTCGAACTTTCCAAGATGAGAGGTGCTGTTTTCGTGAGTGCTCCAAACAACTTGCAGATAATTGAGGAAAAAAGAAAGCAAATGCTGGAACAAATGCAAAAACTAAGAGCTAGAATGAGCAAAATTAAGCACAAAATAGCAGTGATAAGCGGCAAAGGAGGTGTTGGCAAAAGCACAATCACGGCGAACTTGGCAGTGGCTCTAGCCCTGCATGGACATGCGAATCACGTAGGCATTTTGGACGCAGACATACACGGACCAAGCATACCAAAAATTTTGGGATTAACTGGGCAAAGACTTCAGCTTGGTCCGCCTGGTGTTTTTCCAGTTTTAGGTTCGTTGGGAATCAAAGTAGTCTCCATGGATTTTATGTTGCCAGACGAGAATGCCCCTGTTATTTGGCGAGGTCCATTGAAGATGACTGCTATTCGTCAGTTTCTGTCTGATATTGTGTGGGGTGAATTAGATGTTCTGCTGATTGATTTGCCTCCTGGAACTGGCGATGAACCATTGAGTGTTGCTCAGCTTTTGCCAGAGATGGATGGCGTTATTATTGTGACTATTCCTTCTGAGGTTTCGCAGGTGGTTGTTAAGAAAGCTGTTACGTTTGCGAAAAGGCTTGGAA
>JACAEK010000038.1 GCA_013388895.1 Candidatus Bathyarchaeota archaeon
CCTTAACCCACTACATATTCGCACCGAAAATAAAAGCTTTGTCAAAACCTCAGCCCCAGCAACAACTAATATCCCTAAACTACACATATACCCTAACAGCCTCTAAAGGAAAAAACGCCATGAAAAAACTAAACCCAAACTACATCCCAATCCTAGAAGAAAAATACGGACGTTACTGGTGGCCAGTCGAATATCCAGAAGAAACAGCCACAGACCCATTCAAAAATCTGATAATCACTGTTCTCTCCCAAAACACAAGCGAACTAAACTGCGTACGAGCCTACAAAGGCTTAGCCAAAAAATTCCAAATAAAACCAGAAACCCTAGCCAAAGCAAACACAGACGCCATAAAAGAGGCGATAAGAAGCGGTGGGCTCTACAACATCAAATCAAAACGCATAAAAGAACTCTCAAAAGCCATCATAGAACAGTTTGGAGGAGACATCTCCACAATTCTTGCTTTACCAAAAGACGAAGCCAGAAAAAAGCTAATGGAACTGCCCGGCATAGGCAAGAAAACCGCTGATGTGCTTCTTGCACATGAGCATTCATACGCCGAAGTCATGGTTGTGGACACGCACATGGAAAGAATCGCCAAAAGAATAGGCTTCGTGAAGTCAAACGCAAAATATGATGAAATCCAAAAAGCGTTAAAGACTTTTATTCCGTGGAGTAAGGGCGAGCGAATAGGCGGCTTGTTCTGGCTTCTGGCGAAGTACACATGCAGAGCGCAGAACCCCAAATGCCAAGAATGCCCAATCATAAAACTATGCGATTACGGAAACAAAAGAAAATAAGGAAACTGGGCTTGTTTACGCATTAGATTTGGTTTGTCGGAACAGCCACCAAGGTCTCCATTGCATATTGCGTCGAAAACCCTGTTTCCATGACAAATTTCATAGCAGAAGCCTCATTTGGAGCTTCAAACACTATCATGCCGTCATATCTGCCGAAAGTGAAGTAGATTTCTCGAATTTTTATCCCCGTAGGCGCTTTAAGTTCTTTCAAATATTTTACGGCATCTGCTCCTTTCCCTTTAGGTAACATCAGCGTCACAAATAGCATTCCTTTTTCACCACTGTAGCATTGTTCCTAGAAGCTTAAAACATTTTTGTGAAAGAACAACTCTACTTCTGAAAGATATTTTCGGCTATAACTCCAGCGGAACTCCATAGGTTTCTTTGAAAAATATTTCTTTGAAAGTTTTTCTTGGCTTAGGAGGCGGATTCAAGTCCGGAACACCAACAGGAACTAACGCAACCACCGTCAAACTTTCAGGCACGTTCAAAATCTTTTTAACTTCTTCCTCGTTGAACGCTCCAATCCAACATGTCCCATACCCCAGTGCAGTTGCAGCCAAAACCATGTGCTCCACAGCAATCATTGTATCCTGCATATGGGGTATTCTAGTCGAGGAACGTGGAAGACGTTCCATTTCCGAAACGCCCAGCGCAACGACAACCGTGTCTGCATCCGCAATAAATCCTTGATTCTTCGCAGCCGAAGCCAAAGCTTTCTTCCTCGCCAAATCTTTAACAACTATGAAAAGCCATGGCTGACGATTACTACCAGAAGGCGCCAACCGTCCAGCCTCCAAAATCCGTTTCAAACCACTATTAGCCACTGGTTCATGCTTGAACTTACGTATGCTTCGCCTTTTCTCTATGTCTTCAAATATGTCCATACGCCTCACATGTGTTTAAGACACCATATAATTCTTATATAAATGCTTGCGAAAATACAAAATGCGCTGAATGCTCTACTTATTGGATTGTGTGCAACAATGAGAAAAACAATATTCAAAAAACTCGAAGCTCAAAGGTTAATATCAAATTACAATCGTTTGAGGAAAAATCTGCCTCCAAAACTTCCTGAACAAGTCTTCATTTGGGATGAAACCCTAAGAGAAGGTGTTCAAACTCCTGCGGTTTTTCTGACGTATGTAGAAAAGGTCAGATTGGCTAAAATGATGGATGAAACAGGCATAGCTATGATTACAATCGGTTTTCCGGGGCTTTCGGAAGAAGAAACGAACAATGTTAAACGAATCGCCAATGAAGGCTTTCAACAAGCACGTTTGGCAGCTTCAGCACGCATAATGAGAAGCGACGTAGATGCATGTCTTGAGTGCGGCATAAAAGAAATCATGATATTCACTCCTTTCAACGGGCTTAATCTTCAGTATCGGCTTAAGATGACTAAAGAACAGGTTATAGCGAAGACGGTTGAGACTGTGGAATATGCGAAAAAACATGGCGCGGTAGTGAATTTTGTTTTAGAAGACGCCTCAAGGACTCCGCTGGAAGAGATTTTGCAGATTTTTAAGGCTGCTGTAAAAGCAGGAGCAGAGCGCCTTGTTATTGCAGACACTGTCGGTTTTCTGAGACCATTGTCAATGCGATATTTCCTTTCTCATGTCAGAGACGAGCTTTCAAAACAAATAAACAAAAAGATTCCGCTGTCGGTTCACTGTCACAATGATTTTGGCTTAGCCACAGCTAATACTTTAGCGGCTGTCGAAGAAGGTGTTGCTTATGTACACACATGTATTGCAGGATTTGGCGAAAGGGCAGGTGTAGCGCCTACAGAAGAGGTTGCTGTTGCCTTGGAGCTTCTCTATAACATTGACACAGGCCTAGATTTAAAGAAGCTTTATAGGCTTTCGCAGCTGGCAGAAAAGAGTTTTGCCTTACCAATACAGCATCATAAGCCCATCATTGGCGAGAACGCGTTTTCATATGAAATGGGAGAGCATGTCCGCGGCATTCTAGCTCATCCCATGATATATGAGCCGTTTCCACCTGAAATTGTTGAAAGAGAAGCTACGTTCTTTTTGGGCAGACAAACTGAAAAGTCTCTTCTTGAGAATCGTTTGGCTTCAGTTGGAATTAAGGCAACGCCAATGCAGGTTGATGAGATAATTAGAAGAGTAAAGAACATGCAGGAAAGTTTGGATAAAGGTGGGACACAGATGACTTTTTATCAGATTAAGAAACTGATGAAAGAACTGCGTAAGGGTTCAACAGAAGAGGATTTCTGGAGAATCGTTGAGCAAGTCACTAGGCAAAAACCGAAAATAGCTACCAAGCCGTGAGTGCTGGAGCGTATTTTTGGCAGAAATGGTGATGAGAAAAATGAGAAAAACACTTTGGATCCCTTCAGAGGAACGAGTGAAACAAGCTAACATAACTCGATTCATTGACAATGTCAACAAAAAACACGATGTCGCAATTGCTTCTTATAATCAATTGTACAGGTGGTCTGTCGAGAACATTTCGGATTTTTGGGCGGCCATGTGGGAGTTTGGAGACATAATAGCTTCTCGTAAATATGATGTCGTGGTTGACAATTTAGGAAAGTTTCCGGGCGCAAAATGGTTTGTGGGTGCGCGGCTGAATTTTGCCGAGAATCTTTTGAGACGTAGGGATAATCGCTTGGCTTTCATGTTTAAGGGGGAAACTCGGAAATCTGTTGGAATTACTTATGCGGAACTGTATGATTCTGTGGCATGTCTGGCTGAAGCGCTACGTGAAGTAGGGGTTTCTTCTGGAGACCGTGTTGCTGCTTACATGCCTAATATCACAGAAACAGCTCTTGCTATGCTTGCAACTACAAGTGTTGGTGCTACGTGGTCTTCTTGCGGCACTGAGCTTGGTCCTAAAGCAGTTTTGGACCGTTTTGATCAGATCAGCCCGAAAGTGTTGTTTGCTGTGGCTGCCTATCCATATAAGGGGAAGGCTTTCAACGTCTTAGGTAACGTTGAAGAGATTGCCAAGGGAATTTCTTCTCTCAAAAAGGTAATTGTTGTTCCTTATATGGAAGAAAAACCTGACGTCAGCCATGTACCGAATTCTGTGCAGTATGACGATTTAATATCTGAAGAAAAGCGAAGGGAGATTAGATTTGAGCAATTGCCCTTTGACCATCCAGTATATATCATGTTTTCTTCTGGCACGACTGGTAAGCCAAAGTGTATGGTTCAAGGAACAGGCGGAATTCTCATCAACCATTTGAAAGAGCTGATTCTCCACACTGATTTGAAGCGTGAGGATAGAATTTTCTACATTACAAGTCCTAGCTGGATGATGTGGAATTGGCTACTAAGCTCCCTAGCTGTGGGCTCTACTGTGGTGTTGTATGATGGTAATCCCAATTATCCTGATTGGGAAGCCATGTGGAAGATGGCACAGGAAGAGAGAATATCCATTTTTGGTTGTAGCGCCAGCTACATTAATTATCTTAGAAGCATAGGAGCTAAACCATGTAAGGATTATGATTTGTCATCTTTGCGAGAAATTTCTCAGACGGGTTCTCCGCTTTCAGCAGAAGGATTTGAATATGTTTACGAGGAGATTAAGCAGGATTTGCATTTTAACTCCATTGCTGGCGGCACCGATATTAACGGTTGTTTCGCTGCTGGCACGCCCATTCAGCCCGTATATGCTGGCGAGTTGCAAGGTCCTGCCTTAGCAATGAAGGTGAAGGCTTATGACGAAAAAGGCAATCCAGCAGTTGACAGAGAAGCAGAACTTGTCTGCGAAGCTCCGGCACCTTCCATGCCACTTTATTTCTGGAATGACCCTGATGGCAAAAAGTACAGAGATGCCTACTTCAGCGTTTATCCGAATGTTTGGCGACACGGTGACTGGATAGTGATTCATGGCGACACTGGCGGCATAACCTTCTTGGGACGTTCTGACTTCACTTTAAAACCTTCGGGCGTGCGCATTGGACCAGCAGAAATATATAATGTAGTAGAAAGGTTTGAAGAGGTCGCTGACAGCATGGTTGTGGGACAGGAGTGGAAAGGCGATCAGCGCATAATCTTATTTGTCAAACTTGCTAAACAATTCGAGTTGACAGAAGATTTGAAAAACAGAATTTGCGGGGCTTTGCGTAAAGAAGCTTCGCCGAGGCATGTTCCAGCCTTGATCATTGAAGCGCCAGAAATTCCCTACACGTTTAACATGAAAAAAGTTGAAAGCGCAGTGGCGAACATAATGAATGGCAAACCAGTCACTAACCGCGATGCGTTGGTGAATCCTGAATCGCTGGACTTTTACGAAAAAATTCTTCCTGAACTTCAAAGAGAAGTGTCATAATATTTCCTAAGCAAGACAAGAATCCGTGTTGACCAATCATGCTGTCGATATCTCTTTTTTCGCCAGCTTTCCGAGAGTGGCAGATAGACTGACGCGCTTGCTCGTGGTCCAAAATCCCAGAATCCATCTCTATTTCTTTGCGTCCACAGCCAGCTAATCATGTTATCTGCGAATTTGCGCCAGCTTGGAAAGTAAGAAAGAATTTCTAGCGAAGTGAAAAGTCTGTCCAACATTCCAGATGTGAGTCTATGGGGAGGATTTGATAATGGAATCTCTAAATATCCGATGCCGTCTTCTTTGTGCCATACCCAATCGATTAAAGCATTCTCTAATTTCTTAGGTAGTTTTGAGGCGCGTGACCCGAGAAGCGCCAGCTGATACCTATTATTAAGCACTAAGTAGGTGTTCTTGACTGTGGCGCCAGTTAGCCTCTGATGTGCCTGTATCTCTGCTTCTTGGTCATATGTGCTTGAAGCAAACGTGTGCTCTGCGATTGCAACCCATAATTTCCATGTTTTATCAAGTATGGGTAGAGTTGGACCGATTCTGGCTAAGGTTGAAGCTGTAAACAATTGTTTACCTGTTGCCCATCGATTATTTCGCTCTGGAGGGTCTGGAAAATCAACTGAACCCTCAAGCAGTCGTGAAAGATAGCCTATGGTTGCTTGGAAAATGGGGCTGGAGGCTTCTATACCTAAGGCTAGTCCTCTCTCAACTGCTGCTTCTGTGGTCACAATTTTTCCTTTTGTCTTCATTGCAGAGTGAAATCTGCCCCAGCTTCCGTCCTTTCTTTGTTCTCTTTTTAATTCGTGAACCCAGCGACTTTGTAGCATTTCTTGTTGAGCATTAATGAGCGTGTCATTGTTAGACCCTATTTTTAGAACGTCATGCAGGAGGCGAAAATGAACTACAGAGTCAGGATTCTCACGCATGATACGATGAGCCGTTTCTTCAATTGCTTCAAATTCCTTCATATAGTCTTTCTCCAACTATTTTTGAGATACCCTCCTAGCTCTTATGAATGTATTTGCTGTTTTAGCAGCTTCGGCTGCACATAGTTAGATTCCTCCAAGAATAAGCCAATCGCAGTTTTGTTTGGCAGCCTCGTTTAGGTTCAAACATCGGTTTAAAATATCGGCGTTAA
>JACAEK010000049.1 GCA_013388895.1 Candidatus Bathyarchaeota archaeon
ATCTGAGAGAGAGATTGTTCCCTTTTTGTGGACTCCTGTCTCGATATTCACTGTAATCTCCTTATGCCAATTAGTTTCTTATTCTATAAACATTCTTATTCTTTTAATATTCTAAGGAAATAGCAAACTTGCGCACTTTAGCTCTGATTTTTCAGCAGCATCTTGCCTAAACTGTTAAGCAACTTGTGGTATTCAAACAATTTATTCCGTGCTTGACCAGTGGTAATTTTCGAAAACTCTATAACATCGTTTGGTTTGGCTTTTCCAAGCGAAGAAACGTCTGGCGTAGTGGCTATGGCGATTTTTGGGTATCCGCCAGTTGTTTGTGCGTCTCGCATAATTATTATTGGTTGTCCATTTTTTGGAATTTGAACTGCGCCTGGCAAAAGAGCGTCGGAAACAATATCTGCCTTATCCCCATGCTTTATTGGCTCCCCTTCGAGCCTATATCCCATTCTGTCTGCTTCTAATGTAACCCTGTAGGGATTTGAAAGGAATGTGCTCACTCCTTTTTCTGTGAACATATCGGCTTGAGGCCCAAATATGACATTTACAGTAAACTTGCCCGCAAATTGCGGCACTAATTCTCTTGGCACTGAATATCCAAACTTGATAAGAGGTGCACAAAAGCCCTCAATAAGATCTCCTGTTCTCAGTTGTCTACCGTTTATTCCTCCAAATCCACCTCGCACATATGTTGATCTGCTTCCAAGCACCATCGGCGTGTCTATTCCTCCCCGTATGGAAAGGTATGCGCGACATCCGTTTTCCATTATTCCAGAGGAGACGACATCGCCTTCTTGAACTTCTAATGTTTGCCACATGGGCACATCTTGACCGTTGATCTTTGGAGAGATAAAGCCTCCTGTGATGGCAATCTGTGTTTGTTTTAATGCTTTCAGTTCTGGACCGATAAGAGTTACCTCTAAACATGCGTCGCTTGAATTGTTTGCAACCAAGCGATTTGCCGCAACTAAGGAGAAGGTGTCCATTGCCCCCGAAATTGGAACTCCGTATTTGAGGTAGCCGTATCTTCCTAAGTCTTGAACTGTTGTGAATAATCCGGGTTTGAGCACACGAAAGATTTTCATTTTCTTAAGCCTCTGAGAGAGACAAATGACCATCATCTAGCATGATTTTTCTGTTGTTTCGAATCTTTTTCTGGAATTGGTTTGAATTTAACAATGTCTCCTGACTTGAGAAGTGCTGGTGGCTGCTGTAGAAGATTAAACAGGTTGATGGGTGTTCTGCCTATGATTTGCCATCCGCCAGGTGCTTCGCATGGATAGATTCCCGTTTGTTTTTCAGCAATGCCCACTGAACCAGCTGGCACCCTTAACCTCGGTGTTTCAAGTCTTGGTGTCGCAATTTCGTCTGGAACTTTTCCTAGGTAGGGGAAGCCAGCGACAAAGCCAATCATGTAAACTCTATACTCTCTGTCAGAATGCAATTTGATGACTTGTTCTTCGCTTAGTCTGTGAAACTGGGCAACATAAGCGAGGTCCGGACCGTATCTGTTTCCATAAACCACTGGAATAGTGATTCTTCTACCTTTTACTTGTGCTGAAGGCTCTTTAAGCACCTTTTCAATGTCTTTAATGCAGAAGACAAGCTGTTCATAACTTGTTTTTAACGGATTATATCGTACAAGCAACGACCGATAGGTCGGAACGAACTCTTCAACTCCTTCAATTTCCGCTTTTTGAACCGCCTCGCTTAGGGCAATGACTTTTGCGTTTATCTCCAAGCTAATTACATTTCCAAATTCAACGACTAAGGCGGTGTCGCCAAAAGGTAAGTATCGAGCAGGTGAGAGTGAGTTACTCTTCATTTTTAAAGCCTAAAACTGCTAAACAAAACTGCTGACTGGCTTCACGGCAATGCCCGCTTTGATTAGCCCCTTTTTCAGAGTCGTTACCAGTTCGACTGCTGTAAGAGTGTCGCCGTGCACGCAAATTGTGTGAACTTCACCCAGATTTACAGTTTCGCCGTTAACAGCTATGACCATTTTTTCTTTAATCATCTTGGCAACTCTCTCAAGTACCTGCTTCGGTTCTTGAATGATTGCGTTTGGTTGCTTTCTTGAAACTAGGCTTCCATCAGAATTATAGGCTCTGTCAGCGAAGACTTCATGTGCAGCACGCAGTCCAGTTTTTACGGCAACCTTAGCAAGTGCTGACTCTGGTGGTGCAAAAATTATCAGTTCCGGGTTTAACGCTTTGACTGCTTTCGCGATAGCTTTCGAGACGTTCGCGTCTTTCACAGCTGTATTGTATAAAGCTCCGTGCGGTTTCACATGTTGAAGACTGACGCCGGCTGCCTTTGCGAATCCTTGAAGGGCACTAATCTGATAAATTGTGTAGTTTCTGATTTCCTCTGTAGTCAGTTGTATTTCTCTTCTTCCGAAACCAAGAAGGTCTGGATAGCCTGGATGCGCGCCAACGGCAACGTCGTGTTTTTTGGCTAGCTTTACGGTTTGCATCATTGCCGTGGGGTCACCTGCGTGGAATCCGCATGCTATGTTTGCGGAAGTTATGTGTGGCATTATTTTTTCGTCACTTCCGACTTTGAAGGCGCCGTAGCTTTCGCCCAAGTCGCAGTTTATGTCTACTCGAAATTTCAATGCATATCCCTGCAAAGATTAGAGTGAAACATATTTTCTCATATCTTCTAATGCGGCAGAAGGAACTGGCAAATCCTTCATTGTAAGCAAGCCAGGTGCTGCCTTCACCACTTTAGGGATTGCGTTTACGACCATTGCTATCGTGCCTAAGTCGCCGTGAACGCATGGCTGAACTTTTTGATTGATGTTTGGAACGCCCTTGATTGCTATTGCGTCGTACTCTTCTTCAGCGCCAATATATGCTTGAAAATCAAGCGCTATAACCTCCTTATTCTTTGCTATGCCCTTCGCTTTCTGCCGCAAACCAGCCGCTTGTCCCACCTTAACGTGTATGTCGTTGCTTTCCTCAGTCTTTCTAGCTATTACAGGCTCAACTGAGTCAGCAGTTATCTTGTCAAGTTTCCATGCCAAGGCGTCAGCAATCATCGCTACGGATTGCTCAAGCCCAACGTGTCCAGTGATTTGTTTGCTTTCAATTTTTTGTCGAAATTCCTTGACTGTTAAGCCTGCTCCTATCTTCTTTTGAAAAGGCAATCGCCGGGTGGCAGCGTTCATGACTCTTTTTGCCTCGATTTTCTCGATTTTTTGACATGGCGCCGTAAGCGTAATCACAAGCGTATCCATTAGGAAACCTGGGTTTATGCCTGTGCCCAGCACTGTTGTTCTATGTTTTTTGGCAAGTGAATCCAGTTTTTTTGCTAGCTCTGGTTCTGTGTGGAATGGATATGAGAGTTCTTCGCATGTGGAAATTACCTTGACGCCGTGTTTTATGAGCGACGCTATTTGTGGGTACGTGTCCTTCAAGTAGGAAGAGGTTGTGTGAATTGCAATATCCGCCTTAACTTCTGAGAGCAGTTTATCAGCACTTGGTGAAATTCTGAGGCCAAGTTTTCTCTTAATGCCTAAAACTTCGTCCAAGTCTTTGCCGACTTTGTCTTTAGCTATGTCTACTGCTCCTGCTATTTCTATGCCCTTTTTTTCTAGCAAGAATTTTGCAATCAAGCTGCCGACGGCGCCTACTCCGTATAAGATGACCTTTATTTTCCTCATTTGCACTTCTCCTATGATTAATCCATTATTGTTTTGAACGCTTTAAAACGTATTTGCAGAACATCATGTATCGTGCACATGTGTGTAAAACCTTTACGTTTGTAAACCTTTATATGTTTGCAAACCCCCAAAACTAGAGAGGGCGCCAACACGTGGAAGCCTCAAAGTCTCTAGTCTCCACAGAAGAAATCAAACGATTGTTAGATGTTGAAAAACTTAAATACTGCTTTGAGTGTGGCATCTGCACGGCTAGCTGTTCAATGGCTGAACTGCTGGGAAAAGATTACAACCCAAGAAATCTTCTGGAAAAAATTTTTCTAAACCCAGACGAAGTTTTGGCTTCTGAGGAGCCTTGGCTTTGCGCTTGGTGCTACCGCTGTCATAAACGCTGTCCTCAAGGCATAAAACTGCCAGAAATATTCCTTTACATGCGCTCAACTGCCATTAAAAACTCGTTTACACAGCCTTTAGAAAAAGCCCTCGAAAAAATTGTTGATAACATTCCTTTACCAATTGTAACGACGCTAGTTTGTTTTCACCCCGAACGAGCTGGATTAACCACAGAGAAAATACTCAAGACCGTTGAACAGGTTCGCACAAAACGCATAAAGAAAAAGAAAACAGCGATAAAAAGTTCTGGAGAGAAAATTGCGGTTATTGGGTCGGGGCCTGCTGGGCTTACTGTGGCTTCTGAACTTGCTCGGAAGGGGTATAAAGTCACTGTTTTTGAGGCATTTTCCGAACCAGGCGGAATGCTGAGAAAGTGCATCCCAGAATACCGTTTGCCAAAACAGGTTTTAGCCAAAGAAATTCAGTTCATAAAAGATTTAGGCGTAGAAATCAAAACTGGAGTGCATGTTGGAAAAGATGTGAATTTTGATGATTTACGGAAGGAAGGCTACAAATCCATCTTTATAGGAGCGGGAGCTAATAAAAGCCAAGAACTAAAGATTGAAGGCGTAGATTTAGAAGGCGTGGTTCACTCCATCGAATTTCTGTGGAACGCAAACTGTGGAGAAAGAATTGTTGTTGGAAAAAATGTTGTGATTATTGGTGGAGGCAACGTTGCCATGGACGCTGCCAAAACCACTGTAAGATGGGGTGCCGACCAAGTAAGGGTTTTGTATCGTAGGTCAAAGGAGGAGATGCCTGCGATTCCGTGGGAAGTTAAAGAAGCAGAAGATGAAGGCGTAAAAATCGAGTTCTTGGTGGCTCCGAAGAAGTTTTTGGGAAAAAACGGCAAGGTTTCGGCTGTTGAATGTGTGCGTATGCAATTGGGCGAACTGGACGAATCTGGAAGAAGAAAGCCGATTCCAATAGAAGGTTCTGAATTTACTTTTGAAGTGGACATGGTGATTCTGGCTATTGGTGAAGCTCCTGACCTTGAATTTTTGCCAAAAGAAATTGAGCTGAACGAGGACGGAACAATTTGGGTTAACCCGATAACCATGGAAACAAGCGTTCAAGGTGTCTTTGCTGGCGGAGATGCCGTGACTGGACCTGCAACTGTTATTGAAGCCATTCGAGCTGGAAAATGCGCCGTAGAATCGATTGAAAATTATCTGAAATCTTTAGCGAGGGCGATCTGATGGTGGCTGAGGAAAAGACTGATTCAAAAGAAGGCGAAGACATCCGCATTGGAGTTTATGTTTGCCACTGTGGTTTAAACATTGCTGGTTCAGTAGACTGTGTAGAAGTGGCAAAATTCGCGGCAACTCTTCCACGTGTTGTTTTGGCTCAAGATAACCGATACACATGTTCAGATCAGGGACAGGAGCAGATAAAAAAAGACATCAAAGAACATAGGCTCAACCGTGTAGTTGTGGCTTCATGTTCGCCGCGCCTTCATGAACCAACCTTCCGAAAAGCCTGCGAAGACGCTGGATTAAACAAGTATCTTTTTGAAATGGCGAACATCCGCGAACATTGTAGCTGGGTTCATTTACATGATAGACAAGCGGCTACAGAAAAGGCTAAAGACCTTGTGAAGATGGCTGTTGCAAAAGCCGTTCGGCTTCAGCCAGCCGAAGAGATTGAAGTGCCCATAATCCGAAAAGCACTAGTCATAGGCGGAGGCGTAGCAGGAATACAAGCTGCCTTGGATTTGGCTGACACTGGCTACAAGGTGTATTTGGTGGAGAAGGAGCCAAGCATAGGCGGAATGATGGCGCGAATCGACAAAACTTTTCCTACAATGGATTGTTCCATTTGCATTCTTGCGCCTAAAATGTCTGATGTAGGG
>JACAEK010000017.1 GCA_013388895.1 Candidatus Bathyarchaeota archaeon
ATGATAACTTATCAAACCAGTGTCATCTATGCTTACAGCCTTCTGAATCTCTGTAAACGACGCTTCACCCTTCTGCTCAAGAAAAAGCAGAATTTGGCGGCGCACAGGATGTTTCAACGCAGCGAATATCACATCGTATTCGTTCGTTTCTGTCGCCAAACGGGCACCTGAATTCTTCTTTCGTCAGATATAATAAAAACCTTTTCGTGAAGAAAAACTGGAAAAGCCTAGCTAACGCTATGAAAAAATCCGATGTGCCGACAAAGTGCGGGGGGTGGGATTTGAACCCACGAACCCCTACGGGATAGGCGCCTCAGGCCTACGCCTTTGGCCATGCTTGGCAACCCCCGCGCCAACGCAATCCTTTTTACCTTTCTAACTTCTGGTCAAAATTAAATCTTGCCTTAACAGAAGCACATAAAAAAAGAGGTTGGAAAAGAATTATGGTTTAGATTATTCGAAAGTCTTCTTTTACCGTGGTTAATACAACATGAGTGTTCGTTCTTTCCATGTATGGAAGTGAAAGCAAGCGTTTAGTGAATTTGCCTAGTTCATCGCGGTTCTTAAATTTGGCGATTATTACTGCGTCAATCAAGCCCGTCACATCATAAACGCAGCAGACGTTTGGAAGTCGAGCAATTTCGTTTTCCACTTCCAAGAGTCTGCCTTTAGAAACCGTTATCTCGCTAACAACTGTCAACTCGTATCCAAGTTTCTCATGGTCCAGCAAAGCAGAATATCCTTTTATTATCCCTTCCTTTTCCATTCTCTTTATCCGCGACAATACGGTGCCTATTGAAATACTGCATTGTTTAGCTATTTGCCTTGAAGAACGCCGGGAATCAAGAGCCAACGTTTTTAGAATTTTGACATCTGTCTCGTCAAGAGGCATTACTGAATCACCATTCTCTACATTTATCCAGTAAAAGCATTATATATTTAACATTTGCCTCTATAAATCGAAACAAAGCTTTTATATTTACAGAAACACTTCATTCTGCTGTAAACTTGCCTATAGGCGATGCCATGGTACGCCACAAAACAAAAACAATCCAAAAATTCGACACAAACTTAAAACTTGTAAGAAACGCTGATTACATCCTCCTACATTTTACAGATATTCTCGGATTCCTTAAAGGCAGAACTATACCAGTGGAGGAAGTTGAGAACGCTTTGACAGAAGGCGTATGCTTCGACGGTTCCTCAATACTAGGCGGAGTTAGCATAGAAGAAAGCGACATGGTCATGAAGCCAGATCCCTCCACATTTGCAGTTTGTCCTCACTATTTCTATGACAAAAGCGTCGTAAGCTTCATCTGCAACATACATAAACCAGATGGCAGCCCATTCGAAAGTGACCCCAGATACATCTGCCAAAAAGCCTTAGAAAAAACATCAAACGAGGGATATGAGGCTACGGCAGCGGCGGAATTAGAATTTTATCTATTACAGAAAAACGAAAAAGACGAAATATCTCCAGTTGAAAATCATCTTATAGACAAGCAACGATATTTTGATATCGCCCCAGGCCGAGACATCACAGAATCGTATCGCATGGATTTATCCAGTGCGTTGTCTACAATGGGAATTACCATAGAGCGAATGCACCATGAAGTTGGCTCAGCTCAAAACGAAATAACGTTCAAATATTCAAATCCACTGACCACGTCGGACAACATTATGCGATATAAATTTGCAACCAAAGCCGTTGCAGACAAAAAATATGGTTGGACCGCAACTTTCATGCCTAAACCATGGTTCGGCAAGGCTGGCAGCGGCATGCATGTTCACTTAGGGCTTTTCAATCCAAAAACAGCCGAGAATCCCTTCTACGACCCAAAAGGCTATGCATATGTCTCACAAAAATGCCGCTATTTCATTGGAGGCCTCCTAGAACACGCCAGAGCACTTTGCGCAGTCGTAGCGCCTTCAGTCAATAGTTACAAGAGGCTAGTCCCAGGCTATGAAGCGCCTGTATATGTTGCATGGAGTAAGAAAAACCGCTCAGCGCTAATAAGGATTCCAGCGTTTTCTCCAACTAATGGAAAAGAAGCCAGAATAGAATTCAGATGTCCAGATCCACTTTGCAATCCATACTTTGCATATACAGCAATCTTTGAAGCTGGATTAGACGGCATTAGAAACAAAATCGACCCCGGAGAACCGGTTGATGTTAATCTTTATCACCTTAGCGAAGTTGAGCGCAGAAAACTTGGCGTTAAAGTTCTGCCAACAACACTGAAGGAAGCCTTAGAAGAATGGAAAAGTGATGAAATCTGCATACAAGCGTTTGGTAGAGAAAATGCTGATAAGTATATGGAGCTTAAAATGCAAGAATGGAAAGAATACGCTGCACATATGCCAAGCAACAAAGCGGAAATAACGCGGTGGGAAGTGCAGAAATATCTCTATGCCTAGAATCAGCAAATTAATATCCGTGTTTGAACAGGAACATAAATCCGCAATGTGAGAAGATGCAGGCTAATGAAATATGACACCATACTTGTTCTCGACTTCGGCGGACAATACTGCCATTTGATAGGGAGAAGAATACGCGAACACGGAGTCTACTCTGAAATAGTTGCTCATGACATAAAACTAGAAGAGATTAAGCGTTTAGAAGAAAAATTCAACGTAAAAGGACTTATTCTCTCAGGAGGTCCTTCCAGCGTCTATGAACCTAATGCACCTAAGCCAGATTCACATATTCTTGATTTAGAATTGCCTATTTTGGGGCTCTGTTATGGTCATCAGCTCATAGCCCAGATCGTCGGAGGCAAGGTAGAGCCAGCGGAACAAAAAGAATACGGAATCGCCTACGTCACAATTGACAAGCCTATTGGCGTCTTAGCAGGACTGAATAAGCGCGAAAAGGTCTGGATGAGCCATGGTGACACAGTCTTTTCGATACCAGCACCATTTGAGGTTTTAGCACACACTGGAAATTGTCCGGTTGCCGCGTTTAGGCATAAAGAGAAGTCCATATATGGTTTACAATGGCATCCTGAAGTAATCCACACAAAAAACGGCGAGAAAATGCTTCGCAACTTCGTATTCGAAGTTTGCAAATGTGAAGCTAATTGGAAGATGGAAGGCATCATAGAAAACATGATAAACTCGGTAAAAACAGACGTCGGCGAAGGCAAAGCCATAATAGCCCTAAGCGGAGGCATAGACTCGAGTGTAGCAACAGCCATCGCGGCTAAAGCATTAGATAACAGACTTACTGCAGTTTTTGTTGATCATGGTTTCATGCGAGAAAGCGAACCGGAGTTTGTGAAATATGTTTTCCAACGGTTCAAAATAAGTTTGATAATCGCAGATGCAAGAGAGAGGTTTCTGGCGAAACTTGAAAAAGTCATCGACCCAGAAACGAAAAGACGAATCATAGGGGAAGAATTCATAAGAGTTTTTGAAGAAATAGCCGAAAAAACAGGTGCAGAATACCTTGTTCAAGGAACAATTTATCCGGACAGAATTGAATCAGGTTTTAGGAAGTTTTCTGACAAAATAAAGACTCATCATAATGTTGCCGGTCTTCCTTTGAAGATGAGGTTCAAAAAAATTGTCGAGCCACTTCGGGACTTGTACAAGGATGAAGTAAGAAAAGTCGCTAACATACTTGGGCTGCCAAAAGAAATAGTCTTCAGACAACCTTTCCCAGGTCCGGGATTAGCTGTCAGAATAATTGGACAGTTAACCACGGAGAAAGCTAGAATTGCAAAAAAGGCAGACAGAATTGTGAGAGAAGAAGTTGAAAAAAGTGGACTAGAAGAAAACTTGTGGCAGTATTTTGCCGTTTTGACTGATACCAAGGCTACCGGCGTTAAAGGCGACGCTAGAGCTTATGGGTATGTTGTTGCCATTCGCGTTGTAGAGAGCAGAGAAGCTATGACAGCTAGTTTCGCAAAAATTCCATATGCAGTGTTAGAAAAAATTTCAACTAGGATAACTAATGAAATACCAGAAGTCACACGAGTCGTTTATGATATAACGCATAAGCCGCCCGCAACAATTGAATGGGAATAAAAAAGCTTAGACTTTAGGTTTCTGCATTAAATCTTCAATTTTTGCTTTCTTGAGGATATTAACATGCTTAACTAACTCACTGACTATAGCTTCTAAGACTACTTTGCCTTTTTCTATTGAGGCTGTTGAAGATTTGCCAAAGACTCCAGAACCTGTATAGTCTGCAGTATCCAGCGGAAGCGTGACTCCTTCAGATTGCAAAGTGCTTTCATGAACCGTCTCATCCGCAGCTTTATCCATAGTCACAATGTTCGGATACAAAGCCAAATTTACCGAAGTTTCCTCTGCACTTGCATGTCGTCTTTCTTCTGGTTTAAAAAAATCCGGCAGAAGCTTGCTTGCCGCGGGCCACCATTGAAAAATAGACGCAAAAATCTTCTTTTCTCTCAGTTCCCTCGCTAACTCTGATAAAGCGTTCAGATTCCCGCCGTGTCCATTGACTATTACAATCTTCTTAACGCCATAATAGTTGAGCGACAAGCATCCCTCTTTCATATATTGCTTGAAGATTTTAGGTGATATAGATATGGTTCCCCAAAACTGTTTATGATGAGGACTTATGCCGAAGGGAATTACCTGAAGACAAAGAACACCCGTACGCTTAGCTGTTTCTTCCGCTATTGCCTTAGCTATCAAATGGTCCGTTCCCAGAGGATTCTGTGGTCCATGCTGCTCGTTAGAACCAACAGGGAGAAGCGCAATATCGTTTTTTGCAAAATATTCTTTAGCTTCAGTCCAACTCATTTCATGAAGCAAAACCTTCATGGCTTTTCACCGTTTCACGAAATCGTTTTATTAGAAGACAAGAAATATAAACTTGCAATTTAAGAACGGTGAAACCTCCTTGAAGGCTATGATTCTCATAGGCGGCTTTGCCACAAGGTTAAGACCCCTAAGCTGTACACGACCGAAGGCTCTGTTCCCAATACTAAACAAACCTCTGTTGCAGTGGACTTTTGAAAGACTTGCTGAAGACGGCATAAAAGAAGTAATACTTGCAGTCAACCATCAAGCTGAAGTCTTCATAAAAGAACAGAAAATCCCAAAAAATGGATTAAAAATCACTTATTCACGGGATCCATTAAAAAAGCCCTTAGGAACAGGGGGTCCAATAAAAAAAGCCGAAAAACTCGTTGGACACGACTCACCTTTTTTAGTTTTGAATGGCGACATATTTGCAGACATAAATTACAAAGAAATCTTCAAGACACATGAAAAAGAGAATGCAATGGCAACGATAGCTCTTCACAACGTTAAAGATCCAAGCAAATACGGAGTGGCAGAACTTGTAAAAGGCAACTATATTAAAAAATTTGTTGAGAAACCGCCTCGAAAATTTGCCCCATCCAATCTAATAAACGCTGGAGTTTATGTTCTTAGCCCTGAAATCTTCGAACTTATTCCAAAAGCTCGCAAAGTTTCTATTGAGCGCGAAGTTTTTCCAAAGCTAGCGGAAGAAGGTAGACTGTGTGGATACATTTTAGAAGGGTTGTGGATAGATATAGGTGAGCCGCGAGAATTTTTGGAGATAAACAAAACTCTACTCAATTCACTCGTTCCTTTAGAAGAACATAAAGCACGAGGCAGAGGGAAAATTAAAGAGCCAGTGGCTTTCGACAAAAATGTTTCCACAGGAAGACAGTCTGTTATAGGTCCGTATGTAGTTTTGGGACGAAATGTTACGATTGGAAATAGCGTCTGCATAAAAGATTCCGTGGTTTTTCCTGACGCAGTAATATCTGATTTTTCCATCGTAAATGGGTCGATAATTGGAGAAGGCGCAATGATTGGTAAAAAAGTGGAAATCAATAGTGGATGCATAGTTGGCGATCACGTGAAAATAAGAGATAATGTGACACTCTCAAGAGGAGTTTCAGTATGCCCAGCAAAAGAGGTTTCAAAAAGCGTGTTAAAACCCAGATATATAGTTTAGAAAGGAGAGGTCATATGTTAAGTCCAAGACGTTTATTTGGGACAAACGGAATCCGCGGAGTCGTCAATAAAGAATTAACTTCTGAAATGGCAATCAAAATTGGAAGCTCAGTTGGGACTTTTTTTAAACATGGAACTCTAATAGTGGGACATGATGCCAGAACAAGTAGCCCAATGCTTACAAAGGCAGTTATTGCAGGTTTGAACGCGGTTGGATGCAATATTCTTTTTGTCGGAATGGTGCCCACGCCTACACTACAATATGCAATAAAAAATCACAAACTAGATGGTGGGGTGATAATAACGGCATCCCATAATCCCCCAGAGTATAATGGAATAAAAGTCATATGGAACGATGGAATAGAGCTTTCCCGTGATCAAGAAATTGCAATCGAAAACATATTTTTTGATGAGAAAATGCGTTATGTAAAGTGGAACGAAATCGGAACAATACGTGACCTATTCGGAGTAGTTGATGATTATGTAGAAGCAATAAAAAAACATGTAAATGTTGAAAGGATAACTAAGAAACATTATCGTGTTGTGATTGACGCCGCAAATAGTGTAGGAAATTTAGCTACGCCATATTTGCTTCGAGATTTAGGATGTAAAGTAATAACTATAAATGGAAACATTGACGGAACATTCCCTGGGAGACTACCTGAACCCAGAGTGGAAAACCTAACCGAGTTGGCTTCAACAGTTAAGGCTATAGATGCAGACTTGGGCGTGGCATACGATGGAGACGCTGACCGATCTGTTTTTGTCGATGAGAATGGAGAAATCTACTGGGGAGACAAAACCTTCGCCTTAGTGGAGAAATATTTTCTAAAAGATAATCCAGATGAGAAAATTGTCACACCAGTGAGTTCATCAACCTTGGTTAAAGACATAGCAGACGCGTATAATGGGGAGATTGTTTGGACGAAAGTGGGAAGTGTAACTGTTTCACAAACCATGAAAAAGATGAAAACGAAGCTTGGCGGGGAAGAAAATGGTGGAATCTTTTATGGTCCCCATCAGTCTGTCAGAGATGGCGCAATGGCCACAGCACTGGTTTTGAACATCATGGCAAAGACCAACAAAAAACTTTCACAGCTTATTGGAGAATTGCCAAAATATTTCATTGAAAAAGGAAAAGTGGAATGCCCAGAAAACCTCAAAGAAAAGGCTTTAGAAAAGTTAGCTGAGCAGATGAAAGGATTTAACATAAGCACTATTGACGGAGTTAAAGTGTGGTTCAAAGATAGAAGTGCCATACTAATACGACCAAGCGGAACAGAACCTATTTACCGCTTATACGCAGAAGCGAAAAATGAGCAAAAGGCTAAGCAACTTGTCAACAAATATAGTTTAAAACTTGAAAAATTAATCGACAGTGTAAAAGGTTAATGCAGCTTTGCTAAACTATTAATGGAGACGCCAGATATGCCCTCGCCAATGCTACAAGCAAAATCAGGAGAGATTGATACCGTCGAGAAGCGCAGAAAATATACTGTTGGCATCGTAGGCTGTGGACAAAACGGCATTCTTCATGCCTATTTATTTGCACGGGCTGGTTTCAAAGTCAAATGTGCCGATGCAAATCAGACAGTTGTGGACGGCATCGTGCGAGGAAGAATATCGTTTTTACCCCGAGAGATTGAGCAAAAACTGAAAAACTATGTGAAAACAGGAATTTTAGAAGCTACAATTGATGTTAAAACTGCTGTTGCACAGAGTGACATCATCGTCATCGCAATTCCAGTCGAAATAGACGAAAAGAAAAAAGCTAATTACTCAAATCTGGAAGCTACATGTAAGCTAGTAGGTTCTAATCTTCGCTGCGGCTCTCTAGTTATTATAGTGGACACGGTTGGAGTTGGAATCACCCAAGGCTTAGTTAAAGAGACACTGCAAAACACGTCAGGATTCAAAGTGGGCGCCGATTTTGGACTAGCATACTGTCCAGCCCGGTTTCCAGACACCCAGTCATTTGAAACTTTTCCCAACCAAGAACGAATTGTTGCTGCAGCGGATGAAAACAGTCTAAGTGCCGCTTCACTCTTCTCAGAAGCAATTGCAAAAAACACTAAAAAAACACATAACATAAAAACTGCGGAGGCAGTCGCACTTTTTCAGGCGGTGCAGCAAGATGTTAACGTTGCTCTTGCTAGGGAACTTGCTCTTTTCTGTGAAAAAGCAGGTTTAGATTATATTGAAGTCAAGAAACTTGCAAAAGATGACGTGTATTCCACATTTTTATCTCTACCTCTTGGCGATGACACATACAAAGAGCCATATCTTTTGTTAGAAGACGCTGAAAATCTGAACTTAAAGTTTCGAACCCCTGCAATTGCCAGAGAAATAAACGAAGATATATCTAAACATGCGGTTAATCTGGTTAACAATGCATTAAAAAACTGTGGAAAAACATTACGAAGAGCAAGAATCTCTTTACTTGGAATTTCACAGATGCCAAATGTACAAAGCGCCCCAAAAAAAATGGTGGAAGAACTAACTAGGATGTTAGAAGCTAAAGGCGCAAAAGTTAGTCTTTATGACCCGCATCTCCAAAGTGATGCCTTGACTGAAATGAAAAGCCGTTTCAGGAAAGGCTTGACCGAGACGTTGGAAGGCGCAGACTGTTTATTAATATTGACAGGACATGAGCAGTTTAAACGTTTAAACCTAAAGAGGTTGAAAGTTACTGTTCGAATGCCCGCAGCAATAGTGGATTTCGTAGGTATTGTTGAGCCCGACAAAGTTGAAAGAGAAGGGTTTGTATTTCGAGGTCTAGGAAGAGGAGTCTGGAAAAATTGAAAAAACTACGTGTCGCCGTTATTGGTACTGGTTTCTGGGGAAGAAACCACGCGAGAGTATTCAAAGAGTTAGAAGAAACAGAGCTTGTGGCTTTATGCGATAGAAACGCGGAAAAAGCCAGAAGCGCGGCTAAACAATTTGGTGTAAAAGCATACACAAACTCGGGAAAAATGTTAAAGGGGAAAGACATTGACGCAGTCAGCATTTGCACATGGTCAACAAAACTTGCTCAAGAAGCACTAAAGGCTCTAAAAACTGGAAAGCATATCCTCGTTGAAAAACCTATGGCTACAAACGCAAAACAAGCAGAAAAACTGGTAGAAACAGCCGAACAAAAAGAGCTGTTCCTTTCAGTGGGATTTTTGATGCGGTTTATTCCAGGCGTCCAGCACATTGAGAAGGCAGTTGAGGACAGAGCAATAGGCAACCTTGTATGCGCAACAGCAAAAAGGGTCTCCGAATGGCCAGAAAGAATAGGCGACGTTGGAGTAGTAAAGGACACGGCAATCCACGATATAGATATAATAAGATATCTGTTCCATGAAGAACCAGTTGCTGTCTACGCAAAAACTGGAAGCATGAAATACAAGAAATTTGAGGATTATGCTCAAATAATGTTAGCATTCGAAAGTGGAAAAAGCGCCTTCATTGAATCCAATTGGTTGACACCCTACAAAACGAGAACTCTGGTGGTTACTGGAAGCAAAGCAATAATGAAACTGGATTACATCAGCCAAGAACTGGTAATCGAAGATGCGAAAGAAACAATGCAGCCAAGATATCCGTGGCAAGAGCCCTTAAAACTTGAACTTCAACACTTTGCAGATTGCATTTTGAAAAAGAAACAACCGCTGATAACTGGAATAGACGGGCTAAAGGCGCTTCAAATAGCCGAAGCAGCCCTAAAATCCTCGTCAACAGGAAAAGTAACAAAAATCATGTAGAATTGGACAGATTTGCCAACGCCTTATTTTTTCAGATTGAAAGGTCGCCCCTCATTTAGAATCTTCTCAGGAATCTTCGTCTTCCATTTTTTCAAAAACGGCAAATCCTCATTCTCTTTCCGCAACTCGTCAGGCAACATTTCAGGAATTTCATCACGTATCGGGTACCACCTTAAGCATTTTGGGCATAGAATCAAGCCTTCAGTTACTTCCTCTTTCTCTTCGAAAACGTGCAGTTCAAGCGGATAATATTTGTCGATGGGACATGCAAGTATATCCATCAATTTCTTCTTGATGTTTCATCCCCCACATGCATCTTGCATTCAAACTATAAAACATTTTCAGAGAATATTCTGATGTCTAAAGCGATTTGATACTAGTTCGGACCTGTTGTTCGGACAACACGACCAAAGGGAATCTCGAACTTCACCGTTAAACTCTCAAGTCTCTCTGCCACTTTGGAATGAACTTTCGCTGTTGGATTCTCGCTTTTTCCAGCATGCTCAAAATCGTAATAATGGATCCATCCTCCAGTCTTTTTAAGCGCTAATAGAGCGTAAGGCAAGTACTCGTGGGCTTTTTCAGGGAGAGGCATCAAAACTCTATCCGCCACGTGCCGAAGTCTTTTCTCAATAATCTCTCTTGCATCACCTAGCATGGGCGCAACTTTTCCATACACTCTATTCATTCTGACGTTTTCACGCATGCTTTGAACTGCTGTTGGATTAGTATCAATTGAATACACTTTATGGGCATTTGATTGTCTGATGATTATTATGGAAAAGCAGCCAACACCCGCAAACATGTTCACGACAATCTCTCCATTTTCGACTTGTTTTGCAATGCGCATTCTCTCATGCGAAAGTCTAGGTGAAAAGTAACACTTCTCCACATCAACAAAAAATGCGCATCCAGATTCTCGATGAACAGCAGTAGTTTTGTTTTCACCAGCAACACATTCCAATTTTCTAAGTCTAAAACCACCACGAATAGGACCTGTCTGAACCAACACAGTTCTTACATTCTTATGAACATTCATAACAGCTTCTGCAATCACTGATACATACTTCCTTGACATGTCGGTTAAACGAAGAATTGCCAAGTCTCCAACAATATCATAGGAATTGTAAATATAGACCAACACGTTTTGGGGAAGGAATTCTGCACAAATTCTCTTTAGACGCCTTTTCAATCTTTCCTGCACCATAAAAATATAAGCGTCTGGAAACATTTAAAAGCAGAATGGGAGTCTTTTTTAGGAGAGGATATTACAATGGAGAAGACACAAACTGGAATTGTTTATGAGTGTGTGCGGTGCGGAGCCAGAGTCCCGTCTGAAGAGTTAGAACTTCGCGGCGGAGAAACAAAATGCATAATCTGTGGCTATAGAATACTAAAAAAGGTGAAACCGCCTGTTGTGAAGCGTGTTCCAGCAGAATAGCAATCGGAAACATTGAAAAAATCAATCAAAAAGTCCTTATATAATCTGTTTGTGTTTAGGTCGAGTTAGAAGATTTCTCTGTCCCTTATCTTGCGGAGAGCTCTTCCACGGAGTTTTATTGCAGGACCTACGACTTCGTCTGGCTGTTTTTCTACAGTTTTTCTCTTTACAGTCTCTCCGCAGATTCCTCTCGGAAGCAGTCGCCTTTTTGCACAAATAGCGTATGTACAGTTAGCCACATTGCACATTTCTTCGGTCCATTTGCACCAGATACCGTCACGGTGGTATAGCGTAGCATTTTTTACACATTTGAAGGATTGACATGTTGGAGAACAAATTTTTACTTCAGCCAATGCATACACAACCTTTGGCTTGTTAACAAAACTCTAGATTATAGTATCTCCTTGATAGATATGTTTCACGAAATTTGATATAAAGTTTTTTCTTTCAAACTCCTTATTCTGTCTCAGGTTTTGGAATTTTCTGTGGCTTAAAACGTCTTCTTCTGTAAACTTCCATGAAAAGAATCAGCAGTATAGTTGCAACAATTAGTATTGTTGTTGTCAAAGTGGCTGTCTGGATAAAGAACCCCGCTAATATCACGTATTCCAGCAATTTAATTTCAATTATTGTGGAATTTTCAACATAAAGAGCCTTAGCTACTTCTGGTCGCATTTGGTTAAATAAGTAAGTGCTTACTAGTAAGTTTCCACCAGTGACATTGTTAAATGTGGCCAAGCCATCAGCCAGTGTGCGACTAGAACGCAATGCAACATTTTCTCGTTGAAGCGTTACATTCACATTGGGAATCGGCTGACCAAAAAAATCTACAACCCTAAATGAAATGGTTAAATCATAAAGCCTGCAAACTATAGAAGCGTTGTTATTTTGGAACAGCTCCTCAAGTGTTTCATTCAGTTTTATTCCATCAGCATCATAAACCGCAATAGTATACCTGCCGAAAGCACAGTTAAAAATGACTATTCCTTCTGCGTTGGTGTTTCCTTCATAGAGTAAGCCGCCCAATGATTCCTGCACTTTCACAGTAACATTGCTTATAGGTTCACTATTCGGTTTAGTTGTATTAACCTGCAGAGTTAATGTGGGAGTAATTAGTGTCACATTGTACCATGCAACTGCCGTTCCATTAACAAGTAGAGTTGGAATACTCGTTACGTTGAATGATGCGCCATATCGTGAGGCATTTAAGACATATGTGTGATTAGGTAGCAAAAGATTTGCAATCATTATTCCAGTGACATTTGTAGATGACGACCTATTTTCTGGCGATGAAGTTAAATACACTTCGACTTGCGGAATTGGAATTTCAGCGTCATCTACTTTGGCAAAAACGGAGATTTTCAAATTAGTTAAGTTGCAATTGAAATCCAACGATGCAGTTTCAGTGACATTTATTAGAAGTTCACCAACACTTTCTCCTTTATAAACCGCCTTAGCTGTGTAATTTCCAACTTCAAGTTCTGTCTGTATTGAACCACTTGGGTTTGTTAGATTGGCAAGAACTTCGTCTTTTTCGAAGATCGTGACCATTACATTCGCTGCAATGTCTCCCGCAAGACCCTTCGTAGTTATGTTGATGTCGAAACCGGGAACAGCGAAGTTTTGGATGTCTGGAGGGTTTTTTATCGTTGAACCTGATGTGGACGTTATGTTGACTGTGTAGGTGCCTATGGAAGCGTTTGAAGGGACTTTCCAATCTGAAGCAATTACTCCTTCCGTGCTTGCTGTTGTGTTTGTTGAATTGATTGTTTCTCCTTCAAAGCCTATTTTTATTGTAGCGTTTTCGTTTGGTTGATATCCGACTGCTTTGACATTTACAGTCTGATATCTGTGATACTCTGTAAAGTTTGTCAAACCAATAATGAATTTATCTGTAGCTAATGTTCTGTTGAAAGCAACAGCATATGTGCCAACATAATTTGTGTATGTCGCTCCACTGAAATGGGTCGGATAAACAATCGTGATGTTGTGCCCTTCTCCAGTATCTGTGATATTTGTTAGCGTGGCGAGAGTCCAATAAGTTGTGTTTGAAGGAGTTTTGACTGTTATGTTGGCAACATATGCCTTGTTTAGTTGTCCACCCGTTACGTTCACCCAAACCTCAACTGTGCTGCCTTCTTGCAGTTGCTCGGTAGACTCAAGTGGAACGGTTGGTTTCGCTTCAATATGGTAGGCGGTATCTATGTAGAACCAAGTGGTGGTGTTAGCGTTTAAGCTGAAATCATGTAAGGTTATTGTGTAGTTTCCTTGAGGAAGTTCAGGAACCGTGAACGTAGCATTCACACTATTAGCGGTGGCATTGGCCTCCACAACTTTGTTTTGGTCAAACCATATTTGATATAGACCATCCGTCGTGTTTATGGTTCCAATGACATGAACGTCCTCTCCGACAGTTCCTTGATGATCTGTTGGTATGACATAGGTTATTTTTATGTCCACTGCTTTTGCACGTGGAAAAAATGTTGCGACAATAAAGGTGATAGATAACATAATAATGAGGATAGTTGCCACAGTTCTTTTCAAATTGTCTTACTCTCCATGTACCTTGTGCAGTTTCAATGGATTCGAACACATTTACTGTGAATGGAACATTTTAAACTTTACCTTTCGCCGTATGAACAGCTTAAATGTAGGAGAGCGCAAATATTGCTCTTATCCATGGGATTTGCGTATGATTGATGAAATCTTGAGTGTCGTTGAGAAGCATGAAAAGTGGCGTGGAAAACAATGCTTGAATCTTATCCCCTCCGAAAACGTTATGAGCCCAGCTGTTCGAAGGATTATTTCCTCAGATTTTGGACATCGTTATACCGCAAGAGACCGTTTCTACATGGGCACACGATTCACCGACGAGATTGAGCAGTACGGCGAAAAACTGGCAAGAGAAGTTTTCAGGGCTGATACTGCTGACTTGCGTCCTCTTTCAGGACACATAGCAGACATGATTTTCTTAGCTACTTATGCGAAGCCGAATGACACGATTATGTGCATATCTCCATATGTTGGCGGATATCCAGGAATGTGGAATCCGGGCTTAGCAAGACTTTTGCAGCTTAAAGCAGCACCATTTCCTTTTTCGAAGCATGACATGAACATGAAAGTGGAAGAAGCTAAAAAAGCCATAGAACAGATTAAGCCCAAGATTGTGATTTTTGGTGCAAGTTATATCACCTTTCCATATCCGGTCAAAGAATTGGCACAAACTGCTCACGAAAATGGCGCAATTGTAGGATATGACGGCTCACACGTTCTTGGACTTATCGCCGGTGAACAGTTTCAAGACCCACTGAGAGAAGGAGCATGTGCCCTGTTCGGCTCGACGCACAAAAGTTTTTTTGGCCCTCAAGGCGGTATGATTTTAGCTGATAAAGAACACGGAGAAACCATGAAAGAGGCGATTTTTCCAACGTTTGTGGACAATGCTCACTGGAACCGTATTGCTGCGCTAACGTTGACTCTGGCAGAAGCGAGGAAATTCGGTAAGGCTTACGCCAAGCAAGTAGCTATCAATTCGAGAACTTTGGCTGAAGCATTATTTGATTACGGTTTTCCAGTTGTGTGTCGACATTTAGGATTTACGCAGTCGCATCAAGTAATATTGGAATACGGGGATTATAGTATGGGCAGGGCATTTGCTGAAAAACTTCAAGAGGTAAACATCATTGTTGACTGTGGTGTTAGAATTGGCACATGTGAGGTTACTAGGCGTGGAATGAAAGAAGGTGAAATGCTGAAGATTGCTGAGTTGATTAAGAGAACAGCCGTTGATGGAGAAAATTCAGAAAAAATCCGCAAGGATGTCGCTAAACTCTGTTCTGAATTCCACAAATTAAAATACTGCTTTGCCGAGTAATCGAGTTTATTAGCAATCGTGTTTCTATTTTTCGTGAAAACCGCATGATTAAGAGAGTGACAATTTGGAAGAACTAGCTCCATCATCACTTACACGAGCACTTGTCAGGCAAAAATATCATTTTGTTGGACGACACTCAGCAGTCAAAGGGTGCAGATGGTTGCATGAAACTTTGATTCATGACAGACCATGCTATAAACAGAAATTTTACGGCATTAAAACGCACCAGTGCATACAAATGACGCCCACACTTCTCTATTGTACACAACAATGTCTATTTTGCTGGAGAGCTCAAAGCGGCGATCTTAAAATGACATGGGATGAAATGAAACTACCAACATGGGATTCTCCAGAAAAAATCGTCGAAGGCAGCATCAAAGCGCAACTTAGAATTTTAAGTGGATATAAAGGCAATCCGAAGACAGATCAGCAAAAATTTAAAGAAGCCTTAACGCCTAGGCATGTGGCTATAAGCCTAACTGGAGAACCCACACTTTACAACTATATAGGAGAGCTAATTCAGACTTTTCACAAAAGAGGGTTAACAACTTTTCTTGTATCAAACGGAACCATGCCTACGGTGCTAGCTAAAATGAGTGAAGAGCCAACACAACTTTACATTTCTGCTTGCGCCTCAAATGAGGAGACATTTAAGCACATATGTCGCCCTCAAATTTCAAAAGCTTGGAGAAGACTAGTTGAAACGTTAGAGCTTTTGCCCAGTTTTAAGTGCCCCACCGTTATTCGCATAACGTCTGTTCGTGGTTTAAACATGAACGATGTAACTGGATATACTAAGCTCATTAAGAAAGCTAACCCAACATATGTCGAACCTAAAGCTTACATGCACGTAGGATTTTCTAGACTCCGTTTAGGTTACGCATCTACGCCTAGCCATCAAGAGATTCGCGAATTTGCAGAGAAGATAGCGACAGCGACAAGTTATAATATAGTTGACGAATCGCGAGAGAGCCGAGTTGTGTTGTTGAGTAAGCACAAAAAACCTATAAGATTTGGCTACGGGTAAATATTTGTAAATGATTCAGTTCAGAACCTACACTACCATTACAATTGACTTTTCACTGAATGACATGATGGCAATACTTAAATAATTCTTATCTTTGTTTGCCTACAATTTAACCCAATAATTTAAACGGAGTGTAAACAGTATGGTCAACGATGGAAGAGGGCGCTTATTCAGAAGAAAAGATGGCAAATTCCTAATCTACCTGCCAAAAGACTTTGCTGAAGACAGTATGTTCCCATTCAAAGGCGCAGACTCGATTTTCGTAAAAGTGAGCTTTAAACTCGGAGACAACAAGCTGCTAGTAGAGAAGTGGAAGGAACCAACACCAACAGAATAGAAAGGACAACACCGCCAATCACATTTCCTCACTTTTTTAGTGATACAATAAAATACTTGTATGCTTCTATTCTAAACTAAAAGGTGTTAAATTCATGTCTTCTTTAAAAGATATTTTGGGAAATATCAGAGAAGCATTGAAGGAAAAAGAAAAACTGCGAGAAAATGCCCAGAAAGACATGCGAAAGGCGACAAGTCTTTCTAAACAAGCAATACTAATGATTCATCAAAAACGGTTCAAAGAGGCGGAAAAACTTGTCATAAAAGCCGCGAAGATTATTTCAAAGCTTAACGACGCCTCAGAAAAAAACCCAAACATTATCTACAGTGGTTTGTTCAATGCAGCCCTCCAAGAACATGCTGAAGCAAACATACTTCTTAGGCTAGTCAAAGAATCAAGATTCGTAACACCGAAAGAAATCAACGTACCCATGGTTGATTATGTGCTGGGACTAGCCGACGTAATAGGAGAGTACCGCCGCATGACACTAGACGCTTTACGTGAGGGAGATGTTAAAAAAAGCGAAAACTGCCTAAAGATAATGGACGAAATCTACATCGAGCTTATGGCTATGGACGAGGCTTACATGCTCATTCCAGGACTTAGAAGAAAATGTGACACAGCCAGAAAAATTATCGAGGCCACTCGGGGAGATGTAACGCAAGAAATTCGGCGAAGCACTTTAGAGAAATATTTGAAGAATTTTGAGAAACTGGCAACAAAAAAGAAGATCTAAAGTTTGAGCAAAACATGAGCACATTCAAAAGTAAATCTGTCTTTTCTGTAGAAAGAGCGCATAAAACGCAGTTGCAGTTATCCAAACAGATTATTTTTGAAGATAAATTGCCCGAAAAAATCAGGTTCATTGCTGGTGTTGATGTTGCTTATTTAAAGGGAAAGTCGATAAGCGCAGTAGCAGTTTTAGATTATGATTCTCTCAAACTTGTCGAATCAAAAACTGCCTGTTGCAAAACTTGCTTTCCATATATTCCGACTTTGCTCTCTTTTAGAGAACTGCCACCAGCACTTGCTAGTATTCGAAACTTGCAGATAAAACCAGACCTATTTCTCGTAGATGGACAAGGATTTGCGCATCCTTATCGTTGCGGATTTGCCAGTCATTTAGGTTTGGTGATACGAAGGCCAACAATAGGTGTGGCAAAAAGTAGGTTGATTGGCGAAGTCAAGAGGCTTACTAAAAGGGATGTTGCTTTTCTAAAACATAAAGGCGAGGTTGTTGGTGCGATGATTACAACCAAACGTGGACATAAACCCGTGTATGTCAGCGTTGGGCACATGGTCACTTTAAAAACAGCCATAAACATTGTTAAGCATTGTACTTATCACAATAGGATTCCGGAACCTGTTTTGAAAGCCCACGAAATAGCAGCGCTTGCGAAGCGAAAAATCAATAACGCCTAGACTATCTAACAATAGAAAGAGTGAGATTCACTTGCTTCATCCAAAGCTTAGAACTTTGACGAACAAGATTCGAGATAAAAAACTTCGAGAAAAGGTCATTGAATTATTAGAAAATCCGACGTTTGAAATAGACGGAAAAATCTACGCTGGTTTGCCACTGGAAATTTCACCAGCAGGATTATCCCATCACCACTGCTATCAAGGTGGTTACCTGGAACATGTTGTTTCATCAGCCAATATGGCACTGGCACTGTGCAATACCATTGAAAAAATTTATGGTGGAAAAGTAAATCGCGACCTTGTCATAGCTGGCATTTTATTGCATGATATTTTCAAGCCCATTACATACACCGTGAACAAGAATGGAAGTTATGGCAAAACAAGCCTTGCTGATTATATGGATCACTTGTCTATTGTAATTTCAGAGCTTGTTCGAAAAGGCTTCCCATTAGAAGTGATTCACATAGTGTCTGCGCATCACGGAGAATACGGCCCGATTAGGCCACGCACTGTTGAAGCTTTGATTTGTCACCTAGCAGATTTAACGGATTCACGTTTAGACAACGAAATCCTTAGTGCCGCAAGATTTCTTGCAAGAAGAGCTGTTGGCGAAGAGCTGTTTGGATTAACTTCGAAGGAAGCCTTCGAAATAATACATTCGAAGTCCGTCGAAGGTTGGGAAGGTGTGGCAAAAACGGTTGAAAAGATAATGAGCAAAAGAAAAACACGTAAAGCTTAATAACATTTAACTGTTGAAAAGTTGAAAAGGTGATTGCGGAAAATGGAGATGCCGTTTGAAGAATTCCAAAAACTTGACATGCGAATCGGAAAAGTTATAGAAGCAAATCAGATTCCAGGTTCACGGAATCTCATAAGAATGGTTGTGGATTTTGGAGCAGAGAAAAGGCAAGCTGTTGCTGGGCTTTTGCAGTGGTATAAACCTGAAACCTTGGTTGGCAAGAAATACGCTTTTGTGTTGAATCTTCAGCGGAGAAAGCTGATGGGTGTAGAATCGCAATGTATGATTTTGGCTGCAGAAGACGATAAAGGAAACGTTGTTTGTCTGCAGCCAGAGAAGGATATTGCTGAAGGAAGTAAAATACACTAGAATAGCATGATAATTACTTGCTTAACTGTTTAACAATAGCCTCAGTTTTTTCTTTGTTTTCAGTCATATACTCAATCATTTCTGGGTCTAAATCAAGCCACTTAGCTATTCCAACTGCCATGTCGACGTTGTTCTTGAAAATTATTTTTAAATATGGGAGAATTTCTTTTGAGGCTCTATAGGCAGAGATGTGACATTTACGCTTAATCTTATGCCCTATGTTCAATTGCGTGGCTCGTTCCGCCTTGGACCTTGACAGCATTTGTATTCGTGCGGGAAACTTGAACGGTATCCATCCGTGAGCCTTCGTGTTTTGCCTAGCCATAGCCACGCCTGCAGTCATAAAATCTATCACATATCGCGTCAAGCTCCAGTCGTGTGCTGAGCGGATTCTACCTCGATAAACGTCTGCCTTTGAAAGAGCATCCATTGCTTTTGCTAAATCATGCGGGTCAGTCAGATGTTCTGGAACGTTTTCATATATCCATTCGAAAAGCATGTCAACATCCACATCAGCCATGTCCGCTGCTTGTTTTGCACTCACGCAGGTTCTTCCGTAAAGTATCATTCTTAACACATTAAAAATTGTATCTTGCCTATCGCGGTAGCCAAGCCAAGAAACATCCTCGTAGGTTAATCGCTTCTTCCCTTGAGAAAGAGCCTGCAGGTCATTCACTGCAGAACGAACATCACCTTCGGAGCGCTGAGCAACAAATTTAAGAGCATCTTCATCAGCTTGAATACTTTCACTTGCACATATACGCTTTAAATGCTTCATTACTTCTCCTGCTGGTGGTTTTTTGAACTCTATGAGTAGGCAATAGTTGCGAAGATTCGAGAAGCGCGGATCATAGGCATTGTTGGCAATTAAAACTAGTGGACATTGAGCCTTTTTTGCGATGTCAATTGTCGCTTTCACTCCGCCCTTATCGGACGTTCCTGTTAACCCGTCCAATTCATCAAGCAGAACAATTCGTTTTCCACCAAACAGTGAACTGTATTGTGAAGATAGTCCAGCAAAACGGTTTATGGCATCTTCAGTACGATAATCACTGGCGTTTTTCTCTACAAGCTCCATCCTAAAATCGTTAGCCAAAGTCTCAACAGTAACCGTTTTTCCAACACCTGGGGGTCCATACAGAAAAGCTGCTCTCTTTTTTGGAATACCTTTTTCCCAAGATTTAACCCAATCAACAAACTTCTGAACTGATTCTTTATTACCAACAATTTCCGACAATGATTTAGGCTTATGCTTTATAGTCCAAGCAAAATACAACCGTTTTACACCTAAGCATTTTTTCCTAATTCAAAACCAACCTCAACAAGTCTAGCCAATAGAGCACTTAACTGCACTTCTTCATCTGCACCTTCAACTAGCCTGTAATCTATTTCGCCCACCACGTCTGCCAGTTTTATTTTCCATGGTTCGGGGATGTCTGCTCTAAAGATTTCTGTGTGGATTTGGCGGATTATGTCGCTTCCTGCCACGCCATATTTTTGAATCATATCTCTGAGCTGTTTTCTTGCCTCGATAAAGTTACCTTTCATGGCAATTTCTAACATTTTTTGCACGTCTGCTGGGCTGGCTTTTCCAGTGATTGAATAGACAATTTTGGCGTCTACGGGTTTATTTAGTGAAGCTGCAGCTTGTAGAGTGTTTATTGCTTTTCTCAAGTCTCCACTGCAAACCTCAAAAACTGCATCTAACCCGTCTTTTAGAAGTCTAACATTTTCTTTTTCTGCGATGTGTTTCAAATATTTGTCGTGCTCTTCTCTGGGCAGAAAACTGAAGCGGAATGGTGCACATCTGGATTGAATAGGCTCTATTATTTTCCCACTGTAATTTGCGCACAAAATAAATCTGCATGTCTCAGTAAAACGTTCCATTGTGCGCCTTAACGCCTGCTGAGCATCAGAAGTCATGTTATCCGCTTCGTCCAAAATCATTATTTTAAAGGGAATTTCGCCGATAGAGCGTACTCTAGCAAAGGTTTTCACAGTTTCCCGAACAACATCAATACCTCTTTCGTCACTGGCGTTTAACTCCATAATATGCTCTCTATATGCTTCGCTGTAAAGGTCTCTTGCCAAACAAAGCGCTGCAGTGGTTTTTCCAGTTCCAGGTGGACCGGCAAAAATACAGTGCGGCACGTTTCTTGATTTAACAAAGCTTTTCAGTCTCTCCACAATTTCTTTTTGGTTAACCATGTCATCCAATTTTTTTGGTCGGTATTTCTCAGCCCACATCTCAAAACTCATAGCTGTTTTTCTCCTCTATCTTTGGTATAGGAATTTTTAATTAATATACCGTTCTAATACGAAGGGTTAGATTCTATGTTTGAAATTTGTCATTTTTCCTCTTTTTCAAGAAAGCTTGTGAGGAATATGGCGTATTCACATGGGTGTTCGTTTTGAAGAAGGGACTTTATGATTTTGATTTTGCCTTTTTTACCGTGGCTAACACGCGAAATCACATATTCC
>JACAEK010000050.1 GCA_013388895.1 Candidatus Bathyarchaeota archaeon
GTTTTTATGTCTTCTATTGTTTTGTATCCAGCGTTGTATATTATGCGTCCGCGGGCTCTTCCAACTCCTTCAAGCTTGATTATTGGCAACAACTCTTTTTTTACGCCTTTTTCAACTCTTTCTATAAGTTCCAACGTTTGTGGCAGAACTTGTTTGTTGCCAAAAAGCGACGCTAACTCGTGTGAAGCATGAAGCAGCCACTTTGCGTTCTCAACAGTTCTATAGAGGTCGCCGGGCTGTGCTCTGAATCTGTCAATTATTTCGTCTTCGCTTCTTTCTTCAATCCATGCCTGTAAAACTATGGCTGTTTTCACTTCGCCAAGAAACTGTTCATAAGCAACGCGATCTTCCCACTCGTCAGGCACGCTTATCAGAAACTCGTCTCGGTGCTGTTCCATAAAGACTGCTACTTCATCTATTTCGCGTGAGTATGGGCGTAATACTGGACCCATATCGGGAGTGTGGGTAATCATGTGCAGAAGACTCAAATCTGTGACGTAAGCTGGTTTTTGCCTTAACGCATTGCGAATTATAACTGCTGAAACAGGGTCTATGTAGAGCTCGCTTGCTCTTTTTCCAAATTTTGTGGCAAAAATGTTTTCGCCGCTGACTTCAATCATTTCCTCGTCGTAAAGATACTTGAGAATTTTGGCTATTATGCCCTTAATGGCGTCAATTTCATATTGATAAGCGTAGAAGGTTCTGCCAAAGAACTCGTAAATGCCTCGCTCTGCGTGAGCGAAATCTGCAGCAATTGTTGCTAACACATGAGACCTCATAATTCTTTCAACAGCAAGCCTTGACCAAATGCGCTCTGGACATGCAAGAACATAACTTTCCATCAGATAGTCTGATTCATCAGAAGTTTTTGCAATGAGTATCGCTTCGCCAGTCTTATCATATTTTGGGCGCCCAGCCCTTCCAGCCATCTGCTTATACTCTAAAACGCTAATTGGATAATACCCATATCCAGGCTCGTATCGTCTATAATCTTGGATGATAACTGTCCTAGAAGGCAAGTTTACGCCAAAAGCCAAAGTTGGCGTGGCAGTCAAAACCTTAATCTTTCCCTGTCGAAATGAATCTTCTATTAATTTGCGGTGTCCTCCACCAAGACCTGCATGATGAAAGGCTGTGCCCAGCTTAACAAGCTCTGCCAATGATTCGCTTATCCTTGTTTTTTCGCCTGTAGCCAGAATTCTTTCTGCTTCGTGTTCTAGAGAGCGTTTCACAGGTTTAGACAAGACTTCCACGATTTCACCTGCAGCTTTTTTTGCAAGTGTGACCGCGTTTTTGCGTGTGGATGCGAAGATTAGCGCTTGCCCGCCAGATTTTACAGTGTTTAATGCAAGGTTTATGGCTGTGTTCTTTGTCGCTTTTTCTACATTGCGCGCGTCTCCATCCTTGAACTGTATTTCGTAATGAAGCAGAACGCCTTCTTTCAGTGGGATTGGTCTCCACTCGGTTGTGACATGGTCTGCTTTTAGCCATTCGGCAATCTCTTCTACGTTGTTTATTGTTGCGCTTAACGCCAAAATTTGAATGTCTGGATTAATCTGCATCAGCCTAGCCAAAACAACCTCAAGCGTTGGACCACGCTCAGCATCATTCAACAAGTGCACTTCGTCAGCAACAATGAGTGATATTTCGTCCATCCATTTGGCTCTATGCCTCAACAGTGAATCTGCCTTCTCATTTGTCGTTATAATAATGTCGTATCTTTCCAGCCACGGGTCGCTACTGTCAAAATCGCCTGTGCTAATGCCTATCCTTATACGCTTTCCATCACTTTTCCGTATCTGCGTGTATTTCTTGAATTCGTCAAATTTTTCGTTCGCTAGAGCCCTTAACGGCGTCAAATAGATTGTTTTTCCATTTTTTTCCAAAATATGTTTGAGGGCGCAAAACTCGGCTACTAATGTTTTTCCTGAAGCAGTCGGACTGGCTAACACAAGGTTTTTTCCTTTTAACGCTCCAGCTTTCACTGCTTCCTCTTGCGGAGGATAGAGCTCCATAATTCCCGATTTGATTATGATTTCCTTGACTGGCTCTGGTATTGCTAGCTCTGTTACTTTCACTTTAATGCGCCATCTACATCTTACCACTGATTTTACCGCATAAACAATTATAAAGTATTACATGCAGATGCCAGTTTCCTTTAGGTTATGTTTTTTTATTAGGTAATCAATAGTAAAAATTAAAGAATGCCTGTTTGCTCTGTAAAGGATTGAATCTGAAATGATTGAAAACGTTAAAGAACTTCTTAAAGCCCACGAAGGTTTAAAGCATGAAGTCTATTTAGACCTTGAAAATTCCAGCGTAGTCCCTAAAGAAGTAATTGACGCGATGATGCCATACTACAATCAACGAGCTTATGGCAACCCGACACTAACGCATAAGCCTGGCTGGGAAGCCTTCGAAACAATAATGGAATCAACGCAGAAAACTGCCACGTTCCTAGGATGCAAGTCACTTGAAGAAATAAACTTTACGCCGGGAGAAACAGAAGCCAACAATCTGGCGTTAATGGGAACTGCTTTTTCAATGAAAGACAAAGGCAAAAAAATCGTAATTTCAGAAGTTGAGCCCATAAATGTTTTACATGTTACTGAACTGCTTCAGAAATATGGCTTCAAAACTGCCAAGATTCCAGTAGACAAGGAAGGCTTTATCAACCTTGAGAAGCTAGGAGAAGCAATAGACAAAGAAACAGTTCTCGTAAGCTTGTCAGCTGTAAATCACGAGATAGGAACAGTCCAGCCAATAAAAGAGGCTGTGGAAATCGTTAAGGATAAAAATGCGGGCACAATTTTCCATACTGACGCTTCAGATGCCTATGGCAAAATCTCTTTCAATGTTAAAAATCTTGGTGTGGACTTAGCTACGATAAGCAGCTACAAGATTTTGGGACCCCGTGGAATTGGTGCTCTATATGTTAGGGAAGGAATAAACGTGGAAAGAATATTGGAAGGGCAAATTGGAACGCAGAAGCTTTGGCCTGGAATTGAGAACACGCCGCTTATTGTTGGTTTTGTTAAAGCATCTGAATTAGCTTTCCAAAATTTTGAAAACAACGTGAGTCGTATGCAAAGGTTGCGTGATAGACTATTGGATGGCATATTTGAAAGAGTATCTGACGTTAGACTTAATGGATCTAAAGGCGGTAAGAGGGTGCCTGACAATGCGAGTGTAAGCTTTTTGAAATGTGAAGGTGAAGCATTAACAATAGAATTAAGCCTTACTGGCGTTTACGTTTCAAGTGGGAGCGCATGCACAAGAAGGATTCTGCAGCCCAGCCATGTTCTTGTTGCTTTAGGCAGAAATTTTGAAGAGGCGCATGGAAGCATATTGATGAAGGTCACACGCTATCATACTGAAGAAGACATAGACTATGTTATAGACGTGATTCCCAGCGCTGTGGAAAGAATAAGAGGAATAACTGGCTCCACAGGAGTGGAATGATTTGTCGCGAATGCCTTTGCCCTATAATCCGAAAGTTCTTGAGCTTTTCAGAAATCCAAAAAACCTCGGAAAAATGGAAGACGCTACTATCGTGGCAGTAGCTGGAAACCCAGCGTGCGGTGACATGATAACGTTTTACCTAAAAATCAGCGATCAAGACATTATTGAAAAAGCATCCTTCGAAAGCTACGGTTGTGCCGCAAACATAGCAACCGCAAGCATTGTAACAGAAATGATTAAGGGAATGAAACTCGAAGATGCTTGGAATATTACTTGGAAAAGCGTAGCCGAAGCGGTAGGTGGATTGCCAAGCATAAAATTCCACTGTGGCATTTTAGCTGTAGGAGCATTAAAACGAGCTATCAGAGCATATTACAGAAACAAAGGGCTTTTCCCTAATTGGTTGCCGGGAGAGCTCAGTTTTGAAGAGAAACAAGCATTAGAAGAAGAGGAACTGGCTAGAATCCTTTCAAAAAGAATGCGAACAGAGGAATAGAAAATGTTTGATCCGCACAAGATTCGAGAAGACTTTCCAATATTGAAGAGAAAAATAAACAATTATACACTAATCTATTTTGATAATGCTGCTTCCTCGCAAAAGCCAAGACAAGTAATCGAAGCCATCAAAGACTTCTACGAAAACCACAACTCAAACGTCCACAGAGCTGTTCACACACTTTCCCAAGAAGCATCTGAACTTTACGAAAGAGCGCATGACGAAGTTGCTGACTTCATACATGCAGATGGAATGGAAGAAATAATCTTCGTAAGGGGAACAACTGAAGCAATAAACCTCGTTGCCTATTCTTGGGGTCTACGCAATCTAAAGAAAGGTGACGAAGTCATAGTGTCGCTGATGGAGCATCACAGCAACATCGTCCCTTGGGAAATTCTATCAAAATTGAACGGATTCAACATCAAATATGTGGGCGTGAGTGATGATGGAACCCTGAATTATGAAGCTTATGAGGAATTGATTTCTGAAAAAACCAAGATTGTCTGTTTTTCTCATGTTTCAAACTTTAGTGGAGTTATAAACGATGTAAAGAGAATCGCGAAAATTGCACATGACCACGGTGCTCTAATTCTCATTGATGGAGCACAATCTGTTCCACACTTACCTACCCATGTTAAGGACTTAGATGTGGATTTCCTCGCTTTTTCTGGGCACAAAATGTTGGGGCCAACAGGCATAGGCGTTCTTTATGGTAAGTGTGAGATTCTAGAAAAGATGGAGCCGTTTCAAGGTGGAGGTGAAATGATTCGAGAAGTCCTATTTGACAGCATCACAAAACGTTGCACCATTACTTGGAATGATTTGCCTTGGAAATTTGAGGCTGGAACACCCAACATTTGTGACGGCATCGGACTCATGGAAGCAGTAAGATACTTGAGAAGACTTGGCATGGAAAACGTTCAAGCACATGAATATACGCTAACTGAGTATGCAATGAAGCATATGCTGGAATGTCAAAAAATCGAAATTTACGGGCCTGAGGACGCTTCTGCCAAATGTGGCATTATTCCCTTTAACGTGGAAGGTTTTAGCTCTCATGATGTTGCGTTGCTGCTGGATAATTACGGAATCATGGTTAGAAGCGGCTTCCACTGCACTCAACCATTACACGCAATATTCAAACTAAAATCTTCAGCTAGAGCAAGCTTCTACATCTACAATACACGCGAAGAAATTGACAGCTTCATCGAAGTTTTGAAGGAGATTGAATAGCATTAATGATACCTCTTGAGGATTATGTTGCCAGAATCGAAGAAACATGCGGTGCTGAAAAAGACTTCATCGTCATATTCAAATACGACAAGAAAGACGACGCTATTAAGAAAATCCTACAAAAAGCGAAGAAAGAAAAGGCAATTTCAACCATAATTTTTGAACTAACCTTCCAAGACGTCTCTTTTCGGCTATACGGGACAGGAAAAGCCATTTTTAGAAATTTAAAAGACAAAAACGGACTGCAAAAAGTTTTAAGTGATTTGCTGTTGTAATTATGCGGACTAATTTGATGTCTTGAATCGTGAGAAGTAATATTTAAATCCACTCCTGCAAACTATTTATTGAATATCCTTTGAGGGATTGCTCTGTCACGCATTAAAGAAAAGCTAACAGAAAAGCCGACAGCGGAAGCGGCTGTCGGTTTCGGATTCCAAGGTGGAAAAAAACACAAGGACAAGGAACTCTGCCTTGTTGAAGAGCAGATAAGAACTGCAGTCAAAGATACGCGATTGTCTGTTTCTATAACAAAATCAGCGAATGTGGATTCAACTTCGCGTCTTGACCTAGTAGAAAAATATCGGATAGATAAGTATGATTTGCATCCGGGATATTTGTTTCCGCAAGCTGTACTGTCTCTTGTCCCGCGTGGCACACCCGAGTATATTGATAAGGGATTTAATTATGTTGAGAGAATAACCCGTGCATTATTCTATTTTAAGCAATGTGCATTAATTGGACCTAGTGGCACAGGAAAAACGCACATCGTGTATTTGGTGGCAGAGCTTTGCGGTCTCCCAATGTGGGAGATAAACTGCGGCTTACAAACATCCGCTTACGATTTGTTTGGAAGATACATTGGTCTTGGAAAAGAAAACTGGATTGATGGACAAATAGTAATGTGGTGCAGACAAGGCGGCCTGCTTTATTTGGACGAGGCTAACATGATGAAACAAGACATAGCAACAAGGCTGAACCCAGTTTTAGACACAAGAGGGCATATAGTCTTAACAGAAAAAGACAACGAGATAATAAAGCGGCATCCGCACGGTTATCTCATTATTTCGATGAATCCTTTCTCAGCCGAATTCGTAGGAACAAAACCATTAAATGCAGCTTTAAGAAGGCGCATGTCTGTATGGATAAACTTCGATTATCTGAGTATAGGCGATAAAATATCCAGCGACGAGGTAGACCTACTTGTAAAAAGAAGCAGCATAGAGAGAAAAATAGCTGAAAAAATAGTCCGCGTTGGAGCAGAACTGCGAAGACAATACAAAAACGGCGACTTGCCATATGGGCCTTCACCTGGAGACTTGATTAATTGGGCAACATTGGTTGCGGATGGATGCGACCCTATAGAGGCAGCTGGCGAAACAATAGTTGGAACTACAAGTGATGATGTAGAAATCCAAGCCGCCGTAAAACACATAGTCGAAGCAATATTTAAATCATAAGATATGGGTTTAAACATTGGACTTTTTTGATTTTGCGTGGTCAACAGCAGTTCAAATAACAAAAATGCCAAGTAATAAACTGAAAATTCTTTTACATGATGAGTTGAGATATCCATATCTCGGTAGGGACAACGCGGGATTTGTTCTCCATCTCGTTAAACCCAGAAGATTGGAAAACAACGCAGTGTACTTTCAGGGATTGAAGCTTAACCTCCAAGATCCAACCCATAAGAAACTTGTTTGGCACATGTTTAAAGCTTCAGTATACCACTTAAACCTCCATTTACACTTATCTGATTTTTCGCTTTATTCCGGATGGGCAAGAGATAAACATTCCAGTTTGTCCACATTTGTAATCAGCTTAGTCGAAGATGCTACAATATGCAAACATCTAAGGCGGTCATTTGAATGGATGCTGCCAGAAATAGCCTACGCGAACACAATTTCTTTTCTTAGGATGAAGAATACTAGAGGTCTTTCGAATAGGTTATCTCGCATTATGAGTTCGATTCTTCTAAATTTCAACTTAGGAAAAGTTAAGGGAGATTTAAATGAAGAAATGCTTCTGGATGTTCAGGCAACAACCTCTATTCTTCAAAAAATGGGAGAAAATCCAACAATTGATGAAAAGCTGGAAGCTGCAAAGAAGATTTATGATGCTCTTGCCGTGTATGGCGAGACATTTGAGGTTCCGTCTCTTCTATACACAGAAAGCCACGGAACAAACGATCTTTTCTACGAACAATCAATTCCTAAAGAAGAGGAAATACAGCCAATTCTTCCTGAGGCATTAACCTTTCTTAACCCAGAAATGACAAATCAGGACCAATTAAAAACCGCGCTGCAAAGTCTAAAAGAAAATGAAGCTCAGCAAGTTCTCACAAGATGGGTGGAGTATGAAAATGCTAAATTGAAAATTTTGAAGGGTTTTGCTGAAATAGGAAAAGACACGAGGTTTGAAGATTTTGAATTTCCTGTCGAGAATTATGCGGATTACCTAAGAAAAAGAACATTGTTAAGCAGTCCCATTAGGCGGGTACTTCATCAGTTAAGGCTTTTGAAAAATGTTGGCGGGGAAGATTTCAGACAAGAAAGTGGATTCATTGATTTGCAAGAAGCGATACAAGTCATAGCTAGCAAAAGTCAACGAACTGACATATTTGCGCGGGAAGAACTTCAGACAAGAGAAGACGCATGGTCCATACTAATAGACGCAAGCCACAGTCTAAACATGTTTCATGGAGAAGTCCGCGACATAGCAGTATGCCTAGCTGAAGTCGCAAAAACACTCATTCTCGATCAGAATTCTTGGGGCATGTATGCTTTCAATAGCAAATTCTATGTAATCAAAGACTTTACTGAACGATATAACACACGTGTAAAAGCTAGAATAGGAGGCTTAACCCATGGAGGCTTTACATATCTACCTGACGCCGTTTGGCTTGCAGCACAAGCATTAACTAAGCGCATACAGGAAGCCAGAGTCTTAGTCGTCGTCTCTGATTTCTTTCCGGCAGGATATGACGAGGCTGAGGAAAAACTGAGGGAAAATATTAAGAAAATCGAACGTACAGGCGTGGGCATTATAGGCATCGGCGTTAACAGCCGTGCAGTCAAGCAATACACTCGTACAAGCTGTGTTGTTGAGGGACCTTACGATTTGATGAAAAAGTTCACTAAAGCATTTGTTGAATATAGTTCAGGCTAATGCAGGCGAAGGTATAATTATGGTTTGTATTAATCGTTAAGCTTCTTTTGCAATTGAAAAATCGGCTGCAAACTCGAATTTCTCCGTGGCTTCTGCATCCTTTTTTAGTTTGAATACTATTCTTTCTGGAATACCATCATGCATATAAGCTATGAAAAGCAGGTCTTTTCCTAAACCATAGCGTTCTAAATCGATCAGAGAGTTTTTGGCTTTCTCTAACTTGTCAATCTTACATCTAAGCTCCTCGCTTGCTTCAAAAAGTATTTCTGCCTCTCCCAAATCCTCAGCGCACAACATGATATCCTTAAATTGAACCCATTCTGTGGATATGCCAGTCTTTTTCTCTTCTTTTTTTGTTCCTTTTCTGCCTCCCGTTTTCAAAACTCTTTGCAACTCTGCAGTTTTTTTAGCCCAATCTTTATTTTTTGCAGATTCTGGATTTCTGAGTAAGCTTCCCAACCACTGACTGTAATCGTCATGAAGTAACTTGTATTGGTTTATCTCTGCTTCTACGCATTCTCTGATTTCTTTAAGCGAATAAAACGTTCGTATTTAGGTTAAGAATCCGTCCAAACACTACACCTGCAACTTAGCTAGTTTTCAGGCTTCACTGATTCTTGCACCGCATCTATCATTTGTTCGCTATCAGTATCTGATGTGTCTTCTTTTCCAACTATGGCTTTAACAACACTCTTTAGTTCTTTCTTCACTTTTCCAAAGAAATTGACTCTTGTACTTATTTTCTTTCTATATAACATCACGACTTTGGCGAGTTCCGGCATCACAATCCACAAGGCTGCCATAACAATTTCAGGTGGATATTCTGCCAAAAATGCAGAGTTCACTTCACTTTTTTCATAGACCAGTATCAAATGTCCCTCTTCATTCAGAATCACCTTTTTGACTTTTTTTGGAAGTGGCATATCTTGTGGCGGAATATTAAAGGAAACGTTCAATCTCTTTAGAATATGTCTAAGCGATATACAAAGTTCCTTCATGAGCTTGCTCTCTTCCATCAAAAATTCGCTCAATTGCAGTGTCTCTTCGTTTATGCTTTTTAAGAGTTCTTGCAATTTCTGTTCAATTTCAACCTTTGATTTTTCAATTTCTTGCTCATCTAGGGTTTCCTCGCTCCCTTCTGAAAGCTGCATAGGGTGGAAAAAGTGTGCTTCTTCAGCCACTTCGCCTTGGTTTTCTTCAGGCGATGTTTGCTCCGTATTCTCCTTAGATTTAGTATTTTTTTCTGTCATGAATTTTTCTTCCCAGTTCTTGGATAAATTAGCGGTTGCAAAATGTAATCAAACTGTTGAAAGATAATAGAGTTAGTATGTTGTAAATTGCTACGCACTGGCAAGCCATCAAGTGTCATAGTTAGGTTTGTGAGGTTTTATAAATAGAAAAGCCATGAGCAAATATAGAAAGGCACCAAGAACCTGCCGTGTCAAAGTAGGAGCATTCCAGAACCAGCTTGTGCCTCCCCCAAAATGTGATCCTGCAACGAACCATGCAAATATAAAGTCCACAACAGGTTCAATGATCATGCCAATTCTAGGCGTAAGCCTCACCATATGCGAATCAAAAGTTAAAGTCACGTATATTGGAAGACTAGCCGCCAAAACAAACAAAGTCAACCCTAGAGGTATGCCCCAATTTTCCATGAAAATCCTTGTATAGACATTAGCTTCTTCGCTTGGAGAGCGACAAAAGAGAAGAGTCGATAAGTAATCAAACATTATGAAGGCGAAAACCACTATAGTTCTCTTTAACCAGTGGTTTCTTCTGGGTAGTAGATGAATTGAACTAACCACTGTGTCTCGTTTGCTCTGCGTTTTCTCCTCTCCCCTCAATTTCCAACAATGTTTAACTGCTTGTGGTTTTGTTACTTGTTACTTAAATGTTTTGAAACATGAATTTTGGATTCATATTCGACATTCAGAAGTATAAAATATAGTGGGCGAGTAGAATCAGATTCCACTTCAAAATTCGAACAAGGAGCAAGGCTGCGGGAGGATTTAAATGGAATTATCGGTGGAAAAACCCGAAAACATCATGAAACTCTATGATGAGAACACTGGCGCATGGAGATTCGTTAAAACAGATAAAGGCCAATTCAAATCCTTGGAAATAATCGACAGAACCTTCCACAGACTTGGCTTATCAAAAAACGAGATAAGAGTCTACGTCTACATTGCAAGAACAGGTGAGCACAAAGCAAGCGAAATCTCAGAAGCGCTGTCTCTTCATAGAACTGAAACGTATAGAATTTTACGCGATTTAGAGAAAAAAGGATTAATATCCTCGGTTTTTGAAAAACCTTTAAAATTCATAGCTACACCTTTTGAAAAGGCACTAGATGTACTTATCGAAACCAAAAAAATGAAGATAGGCCTGCTTGAAAAAAGAAAGGAAAATCTAGTTAATCTTTGGCTTTCGCTTCCCAAACAAGAGACAGAAAATGAGAGAAAAGAGGTTTTTCAAATACTAGAGGGTGAAGAACAAATCAGCTTGAAAGCCGATGAGATACTTAGCAATGCCGAAAAAGAAATTTTCGTTTTCGCTTCCGAGCATGACATACCAAACTTTTATCATTCCGGCTTCTTGGATAAACTTGAGAAAATTTCAAGAGAAGACACAAACGTGCGACTGTTAACTAACTATTCTCCGAAAAGCTGCTTCTTCATCGAGAAAATCAAAATGAAAAAAGCCAAGTATTCACTTTCAGCCGTTGACGAGTTACCAACATTCATACTCACCAACAATCAGCAATTGCTGTTGCTAATTAGAAAGAATAACGAGAAAAAGAGAGTCGCAGCCCTATGGACAAACTATGATGCCTTCATAAAAGCCCTAAAAACGCTCTTCCTTGAACTATGGAACAATGATGCTTAAACTACTTCCTAACTTTGAATTTAATCTCTTGCAATATAGATTTTGCTAACTGTTTTGCTTCTTCGTCAATTGCAATTAACAATGCAAGATAAATGGTTCCGGCTACTCCTGTAATTAGCAAAGTTATGGCTATTCTCGTGGGATGCGGGAGTACAAACAAAAATGCTGCCATAAGAATTGAAGCAAAAGTGTAGTTACCGATTTTTCTCCATGGGATGTCTATTTCAGTCATTTTGCGGACGATAGCATACAGAATGAGAAACATTGCAAATCGGGCAGACATGTTTATTATACCTACGTAAAGGGCTGCCTGTAAGGGTTGATTATGAGCGTAGTTTGCTAAAATGAAGAATGCAGTGGGCAGCGTTATTGCAGAATGAAAATACGGTAGAGAAAACAAGATGAAAAGGCGGCTTCTCAGTAACTCTTTTAGGGATATCTTTGCTTTTTCATCCACTCTCTCAACTCCAAATAGCACATAACTGAAGAAAGTTGAAATAGTTGCGACGAGCGCGTCTATTGCCAGAACCACTAACACAAACTGAGCATCTACATATTCTCCTCTCATGATAATGATATAGGAGTCTGACAACGCTACAACTCCTGCTGTCATGGGTATTGCAAACATCAAAACCACTTTCAATGAACTCGTTATGTCCTCACGTTTTCTTTCAGTCAAAAGCTTGGGATATAGCGCAAAAGCCAGAAATGAAGAATATGTGATTATATTTGCGACTTGTGTTGCGAGACCATATCTGCTTCGACCACCATCTCCCCCATAAATGAATAGCAATATGAGTACGAATGCTGCTATTTGGTTTCCCACAACATTGTAGATGCTTGCTAGAGAACCCCTAAGCCATTCTTTCACATATTCCCATTGAACCTTTTGTTTCAGTTCTGGCAAGAGCAGCTTTATGTAATAAATTATCTGAATTGAAAAAGCTACTATAATGCTAAGTAAAGCTCCAAAAAGGGGTTGACGTAACTCAACAATGACTATGTAACCCAAGATGACTTTGCATACTTCTGCAATTAGCAAACCATAACCTATCACATGTGGAATTTTTGCTCGTAGACACATTTCTATAATGTTAATCAAGTAAATTTCGATTATCTCTACAGTAATCATAAGATATAGGAAGAGGAATTGTCCGCTTATGTTAAGGGCTGACGTTATAAGCGAAATCAACGGAAGATAAATTATTATAGCTATTACTGAAATTGTCAAATTTGCAAAAATGCCCGTTTTGATGGCACCTTCTTTTCCTCTAGCTACAAACCGCATAACCCAAAATGGAATTATCCCGGCCAACAAAGTGAAATAAGTTGATATGTCGTTTAAGTTGAACCATACATCATATTCTGCATCAACAGTGGCGCGCGCAATCATTAGTTGAAAAATCAGACCAGTAGCTACACTGAGCATTTTTGCTGCAAAAATAACGAAACCCGAATATTGAAGTCTAATTTCCTCTTTGGTCAAGCATCCACCTTAATTTGCTTCATGCGTAATCTCGTAGTATGTATTTAATTTTGCGTTATTAAGAAAATGTTGGAAATACCATGTCTAAGGTAAGTAACGTATATTTGTCTGTTGCTATTATAAGGAGCAATCTGGAAAACGTGATGGAAGTGTTAGGATGAAGTTCTGTGTTATTGGTTTGGGCGAAATCGGTTTTGTAGCTGCTAAATATATTTCTGACAAAGGTCTTGATGTTTGGGGATATGACATCAGTTTAGCTGCTGTGAAACGGGCCAAAGAAGCTGGAATTACGAATGCTGTAAGTAGTTGGAACGATTTGCCTTTGGCTGACGTTTATTTGATATGTGTATACAGTGGACTTAAGGATGAAGTTCCCAATCTATCGCCTATTTTTGATGTTTGTGAGAAAATTAAGAGAACAATCAAATCCTCTGATCATCCATTGGTTTCTATTGAAAGCACCATAGTGCCCGGCTTATGTAGAAAAATCTTCCAGGATATCTTTGAGGATCGTGTGCGTTTGGTGCATGTTCCACATAGATATTGGAGAGAAAAACCGACCAAGCATGGAGTCAAGCAGCTGAGAGTTATCGGTGGCGTCAACGCTGAGAGCCTCCAAGCTGGTTTGAAACTATACAGTGATGTTTTGGGAATTCCTCTTCACATAGTTTCTTCTATTGAAGTGGCTGAGATGTCGAAAATAGCTGAAAACGCCTATCGCTATATTCAAATAGCCTTTGCTGAAGAGTTGCGAATGATTTGTGAAGGAGTAGGCTTAAAGTTTGATGAAGTAAGGGACGCATGTAATACTAAATGGAATATAGCGATTCTTGAAGCACGAGATGGTATTGGAGGGCATTGTTTGCAAAAAGATGCCAAATATCTGGCTTCGTTGACTAAGTTTAAATCGTTAATAGAAAGCGCTCTGCACATAGACGAACAATATAGAAAATGGCTAAAACATAGATCATAGAGACGTTATGACTAGTTAGTTCTTGCCACTATTCCTTGTTGAACTTTCTAGGATTTCTGCAAATTTTCTCGCCATTTCTAAGTAGCTATATTTTCTGATTTTTTCTATATCTCCTTTATACTCAACTTTTTTGTGTAATCCATATTCTAAGCAGAGCTCTGCAAGAGCTTTTTTAATTTCTCTTATCGTCGGACAATGTACCCCTGAATTAGTTTCATTAAGCAAAGTTTCAACCGCATTACCATTGAAGCCGCCCGTGCAGAGAATCGGTCTCATTGCCGCAAAATATTCAAAAATCTTCCCTGGAATTACTCCCTTTTCTACACGGTCTTCCCAATCAAATAACAACAATACTTGCGATTTCCTCTGTTTTTCAAAAGAGGTCTCTCTCGAGACTGTTCCATGTTGCTTAACAACCGCTGATAATCCAAATTCTTCGATTTTTCCTGCTAATTCCTCATCTTCTGGACCATAAAACCTTACTTCTATATCGTTTGGAACTACTTCTTTCTGAGAGATCAATTCGCTTAGGGCAATTAGAATTTTCACGGGATCTTGGTTCCCTTTGTAGATTTGACCAGTGTATGTAATTGTAAAATTTGGCGTCAGTTTTGTAGGGCCATTGCTTATTTTCTCTGGATCAAAACCATTGGTGATTGTGTACACTTGTTTTCCTTTGTGAAATGTTTGAAGTTTTTTTGTCCATACTGGAGAAACGGTTACTAGCGCGTCTGCAAGTGCTAATGTCTTTATTTCTAGTCTTTTTTCAAACATTTTTCTAAAACTACTGTACTGGTAGTTGTGGTTCTGCGTCCAAAGGTCTCGAAAATCAGCTATCCATGGAACATTATGCTTGACTTTCAGCTCTTTAGCAATTGTGTGCACTGTTACTGGAGACGAACAACTAATAATTGCTTCTATTTCTTCATTCTGCAGTAGATTCTCTGCAGCGTTAATGGCGAAAGGTTTCCATGCTTTTTCAGAATCTGGATAATACGCAATTTCGCGGTAATATCTATAGAAAAACTTCAAAAACTGTCTAATGCTACCATATCTCTTAGAAGCTAAACGCCTTCTGCCGTAAGACGAGCTGTAGCCAGTGGTTTCTATAACTCTGTTATTTTTTCTGAAATCATTTGGAGGTCCAAAATGAGAGTCTGGATTTTCGCCAAGAGGTGTTGTCAAAATAATCGGTTGCCACCCAAATTTGGGAAGATATTTAGCCAAACCAGGTATTCGCGGGGATGCATGAAATAAATGCGCAATAATCAAGACTTTCTTCATTATTCAATGACCTCAATTATTGCTCCCCATCTCCGCCAACCTTTATCATTCCAAACCTCCTTTGGAAGTTTCGTTATGCGTATTTTTTCTTTTGAGACAAACTGTTCAAACAAGTTCTCGTAGTCACGTGCCCAATGTCCCACGTAGAAACCCAGCGATGTTGATCTTGGCTTAAATGAACGATTTAAGGTCCGTAAATAATGATATAGACTTAAGAAGTATGCAAGTGGTTTATTGAAGACATGCCATTCATTGAGGATAATAGTATGGCTTATGCGAAGCATCTCCTTCGCAACATGTTTGATTTCGTTTGGAGCAATGTAAATTAGAACAGCATCTGTGAATACGACGTCGAAGCTCTTTTCTGCGTATTGCTCAAGCTTCTGAGCTTTGCCGACCTCCAATTTAACGTTTGAGACGCCTTCTTGCTTAAGCCATTCGTTACCCTTTTGAACAGCAATGGGATTTATGTCAATGCCTTTTATCTCTGCATCCGGAAGCTTTTTGGCAATGTGGTACAGGTTTGGGCCAGATGCGCATCCTATCTCTAAAACTGTTTTAGGTTGGAACTTGATTATCTTTTCAACTAAAAATTGCCGGTGTGGATGATCTCGTGATTTCCAATAATTCTCAATCCAACTTTCTCCTTGAAGATGTCTAATAGACCATTCTTCATCAGTTGTTATCGTATGCGCTTTCATCTGCTTACCGTTGTTCATAAAAATCATGCAGGACATTTATCACATATTGTACTTGGTCATCCGACAACTCTGGATACATTGGTAGCGAAATCACTTCATTAGATATTTGTTCTGTTACAGGCAATTTGAAATGCTCCAGGTTTAGTGCTGAATGGAAGTGATTTGGAATGCGCCACGAAATTATTGTCTCTACGCTTTTTTCCTCAAGAAATTTGACTAGTTCATCTCGGTTTTTTGTGCGAATGACGTAGTTTTGATAAACATCATAGTATGAGCCTGCATTGATAGGAGGTGGTGGCAACGTGACTTCCGGAATGTCAGACAGACCCGTATGATAGATCTGGGCAATATCTCTGCGTCTTTCTATCCATTTTGGCAAGTATTTAAGTTTCACATTAAGAATCGCTGCTTGAATGTTATCTAACCTGCTGTTAAATCCATAAAAGAAAATTTTTCCTGTTTTTCTATCTTGGCCATGGTCTCTTAGAAGGCGTATGCTTTCATTTATTTTTTCATCGTTGGTTGTCAAAAACCCTCCGTCCCCAGCTGCTCCAAGCACTTTTGCCGGGTAAAGGCTAAAACAACCAGTCAATTCAAAAGAGCCAGCCTTTTTGCCATCAAAACTTGCTCCTAGAGCTTGCGCTGCATCTTCAATTAATACAAGATTGTGTTCATCTGCAATTTCCATCAGTTTCTTCATGTTGCATAATCGCCCATTTAGATGAACTGGTATTACTGCTTTCGTCTTTTTGGATATTTTTTGTTCTACCTGCTCTACATTCATGTTCATGTCTTCGCCTACATCTACGAGCACGGGTTTGGCTCCACAAAACACGATAACCGCTATTGTTGCAACGAATGTATGGGCAACTGTTATGACCTCGTCTCCTGGACCCACGCCAGCGGCTTTTAGTGACAGAAGCATGGCGTCGGTTCCGCTGTTAAGTCCAACTGCATATTTAACTCCGACAAATGAAGCAATGTCCTCTTCAAACTGCCTGAGCTGTCCGCGAAGTAATAGGTCGCCTTTAGACAATGCTTCTGAAATTGCACTGATAACTTCATCCCACATGCGGCTGTAATGCTCGGGATAATTCACGAAAGGAACCTTATAAACCATGGCTACATCTCCAAAACTCTCTTCACAGCTAACATTATTTTTTTTGCGTTAGGATAATAAACTTTTTCCAGCGATGAACTAGCAGGCGCAGGTGTATCTGGTAGAGAGACTCGAATAATAGGCGCTTTAATGGATTTGAAAATGTCGTTTTCTGCAATTCTGGCGGAAATTTCAGCGGTTATGCCACATGTTTTCCATCCACCATCTGCAATAACCAGCCGACCAGTCTTTTTAACGGATGTAAGCAATAGATTTTCGTCTAGAGGTTTGAGAGAGCGCAAATCCACTACCTCTGTCTTAATCTTTTCTTTTTCAAGCTGTTCAGCAGCTTTTATTGCCTCATGAACCATGTAAGAAGTTGCCACCACAGTTACATCTTCACCCTTGTGCCTAACAACTCCTTTTCCAATTGGAACCGAATATAATTCTTCAGGAACTTCACCCTCATACTGATACAACCAGCGATCGTCAATGTAGACAACTGGGTTATCTTCTTCTACACAAGTCACCAAAAGTCCTTTAGCATCGTACGGCGTGCTAGGTGCAACAACTTTAAGACCTGGAATATGCGTGAAAATGGCTTGTATTGCCTGTGAATGCTGTGCGGCTTGTTCTCCACCCCTGTTAATAATGGCCCAAAGCGTTACTGGTGTGTTTAGTTGTCCGCCGAACATGTAATGCCAATTAGCGATGTGATTTGCTATTTGGTCCATTGCGTAATACATGAAATCCATTCTTGGAAAGCACAAAATTGGGTGCATTCTCGCTAACGCCGCGCCTAGAGCCACACCTGTCACGGCGTTTTCAGATGTAGGCGTGTCAATTACTCTCTTTGAACCGAATCGCTGGATAAGGCCTACTGTGGTGCTTCCGACATACCATGGGCTGGTAACTCCTTGTCCAATTAAAAACACATGATTATTCTTATCAATCAGCTGACACAATGTCTCGTTGATTGCTTGTGCAAAATTGATTTTCCGCATAAAGTTCACTTCATGCTCTTCATAGTCTTCATTTGTGCACATCGTGGAGAAGGTCGTTTTCATCCGGGTAGGGGCTTTCCCTTGCAAACTCAACTGCCTTCTCTATTTCTTCTGAAATGGTTTTGTGTATCTGGTTTATTTCTAACTGTGATGTGGCGCCTTGCTTCAGTAAATGTTTTTCCAACTTTCGGACTGGGCACCGTTGCATCCAACAGTCTAACTCTTCTTTACTTCTCAAGCCTTTGTCCAAATCATCGTATGGTCCCACATGACCCCGCCATCGGTAAGTCATAGCCTCTATCAAAGTTGGCCCTCTGCTTTGGCGAGCATTTTCAACTGCTCTTTTGGCTGTTTCATAAACCTCGCTTATGTCGTTGCCATCGATTCTAACTCCTGGCATTGCGAAGGCTTCAGCTTTTTTGTAGATATTGGTATCTGCAAGCGTGTCCACCACAGATAAGTGAGTGCAGTAGAGATTATTCTCGCAGACAAAGATTACCGGCAGTTTCTTAAGTGAGGCAAAATTGAGGGATTCGTAAAATACTCCTTCGTGAGCTGCTCCATCACCGAAAAAGGCAGCAGAAATTGCATCACTATTTTGCATAGAAAACGCTAAAGCTGCTCCAACGGCTATGGGTATTGTTCCTCCAACAATCGCAGAGCTTCCTGGCAATCCCATCTCAGGCGATGCAACGTGCATGGAGCCGCCTTTACCCCTTGAACATCCTGTTTTTTTGCAGTAGAGTTCTGCCATCAAAGCCTTTAAGTCACCTCCTTTAGCTAGATAATGACCATGAGAGCGGTGAGTGCTGAAGACATAGTCTTGTTTTTTAAGAGTAGAGCATACTCCTGTTGCTACGGCTTCTTCTCCAATGTATAAATGGGTGGGTGTGACGATTTCCTTTGAAATGACGAGGTCTGCCACTCTTTCTTCAAATTTCCGAATCTTCACCATTGTTACATACATTTTCAGCAGAAGTTCTGGAGAGATACTTGATGACAGTGGTTGCTTCATTTTCAAAGTTGAATCCTTTCCTCTTGCCCAAATTGCTTGTACCACTGAATGAACGCCTTTAGTCCCTTTCTAAAATCGTATTTAACCTCCCATCCAAGAACTTTCTTTGCTTTTCTTGTGTCAGCAATCAATTGTTTAACTTCGCCGATTCTAGGTTCTACATGGACTGGTTCTATCCGTCCTTTTTTGTCGCACAATTCGATTATCATATTGGCTAGGTCGAGTATGCTTACTTCTTTACCGCTGCCAATGTTAATAGGTTCTAATCTTGATTCATGGTTGAGAACTAAATCGAAGGCTCTAGCTGCGTCCTCAATATAGGTGTAGTCTCTTGTTTGTTTGCCATCTCCATATATCACTGGGGGCACATCGTTCAAAACTCTTCTAGTGAAAATGGATATTACTCCGCCGTATCCGATATCTCTTTGTCGTGGACCGAAAATGTTGAAGAATCTAGGTATGGAAATGTCCATGCCATATGTTATGACATATGCATTACACATTCTATCTGCGGCTATTTTGCTTGCTCCATATGGGTGTGGCGCATCAAGAGGATGTTTTTCATCAATTGGAACATACTGAGCCGAACCATACACTTCGCTTGATGATGTGTGAATGACCTTTTTAACGTCGTATATTCGCGCTATTTCCAAGACATTCTGTGTTCCAATAACATTTATTTCGTAAGTGAGCCTAGGCTCGACATATGACCTATCTACATGAATCTGAGCAGCTAAGTGAAAGATTATGTCTAAATCGTGCCCTATCCTTTCCAAAAGGTTAAAGTCTCTAATGTCTCCCCGTATCAGTTTGAAATTTCTGCAACCTAAGAGGTGCCTAACATTTAACAGATTTCCGCTAAGAAAATTGTCGAGGCAAAGTACCGTGTGTCCTTCTTTAGTGTATTTTTCGCAGAGGTAGCTTCCTATAAATCCTGCACCGCCAGTTATTAATATCCTCATTTCTTATGTTCTCTCCATCAATTTTTTGTAAATATTCTCCATATTCTCCATCTCTTTATAGTAGTTGTTTCTTTCTTCAATTATTTTCCTGCTAATATTCCCAAACCCCTTTCTTATGTCGTTGTTTTCCAATAAATAAATAGTCTTTTTTGCTAAGGCTTTCGGATTCTTTATTGGGACAACAAAACCATTAACTCCGTCTTCTACCCAATCTCTGTTGTCCGCAACATCTGTAACAATCACTGGCAAGCCACACGCCATCGCTTCAGCCGTGCTAGCGGCGATACCTGCATCAGAAAGCGATGTAGAAACATAAACATCCACAGTGTTCAAATATTGTGGGAGCTCATCGTTGGAGATGAAACCTACAAATTTTAAGCTGTCCGAAACACCCAGCGATTCAGCCAGTTCTTTTAATCTTCTTTCTTCGGAACCTTTTCCAGCAATCAGAAATTTCGTCTCTGGAATTTCTTCTAATACGAACGGTATAGATTTGATTAATGATTCGACATCATATAATGGGTCGAGATTCCTTAAGCTTATCACTGTGGGTGAGTCATGTATGCTCAGTTTCGTTCTTAATGTTTCGCTTTTTTCTCTTGGACTGAATTTTCGAGTATCAACTCCGAAACAAATAAGGTCAATCTTTTCTGGTGCAATTCCTAACTTCCTCATTGCTTCTTTCATGTGTTGAGCGTCGCACGTTACTATGTCAGCTTCCCTCAATACGTATCTTGCAATAAAGGCTTTTACCATTGATACGATGCGTGTGCCAACTGCCAAGATATCCGAACCCCAAGCCGTTACAACAAACGGTTTAAAATTGCATAGCGCGCCGAAAAGTCCATAGTTGGTTACATAATGCGCATGTAAAACATCTGGTTTTATCCTACTAAGAATCGATTTTATTCTGAAAATGGATGCCACCTTGATTGGAAATGTGGCGTTTTTGACAAGTAGTGGAAGCTTTAGAACATGAACTACTGTTCCTTCTATTTGGGCGTTCTCAAATGAGATTATGTGGATCTCGTGTCCTTTTTCAACGAAATATTTGACCCATCTGCGTGTGTGAATGCTTGAAGCGTTCGCTAAATAGCATATGCGCATTGGTTTTTCACTGTCTTGCGATTCTATGATGACTTATCGACTAAAAAGCATTTTCTGCGTAAAAAGAAATATGGTATAAATGCTACGTACTGAAAACTTTATGATTAGGCGCATTGAAATCTTTACAGAGGAATAAAACGCATGTACAAGCTTTCTTTCATCGGCTTAGGTCCTGTAGGACTTTGTACGGCGGTATGCTTCGCAAAGAAAGGATTCACCGTTATAGGTTCTGAAATGGATGAGGCAAAGGCTAGACAGATAAGAAGCGTAAAGCCACCCTTCTATGAACCTAACTTGAAAGAGCTACTTCACGAAGTGATAAAAAATGGAAACCTGAAGATTGTTACAAGTAATGAAGCAGCAGTCATGAAGTCTGATATAACATTCATTACTGTTGGTACGCCATCAAATCGTGACGGAAGCATAAATCTTCAACACGTGACAAGAGCTTCCGAAGAGATTGGCAGAGCCTTAAGAAAGAAAAAGGCTGCCCAACTCATAGCAGTAAAAAGCACTGTGACTTCTGGTACTACTCTGGACATTGTTATACCTACCTTGGAGAAAAACAGTGGCAAAAAATGCGGCAACGGCTTTCTTTTGTGTGTCAATCCTGAATTTTTGAGTGAAGGTAATGCAATCAACGGCACATTTAACCCAGACTACATTGTGATTGGAGGATATAACGAAAAATCTGCAAAGCCGCTAGAAACTCTCTATAAAGACTTTCATGGTGAAAATCTTCCGCCAATTGTTAAAACGAATATTCCTACTGCTGAGCTCATAAAATACGTGAACAACACGTTTTTGGCGACAAAGGTAAGCCTGATAAACACAATCGCGAACATATGCGAAAAGACGCCTGGCGCTGACGTAACAAAGGTTGCTGAAGCCATTGGAAAAGATCATAGGATTAATCCTTATTTCCTAAATGCGGGTCTAGGCTGGGGAGGAAGCTGCTTTCCCAAAGACCTGAAAGCCTTCATCGCTTATTCCAAAAAACTCGGCTATAACCCGACTCTAATACAAGCAGCATACAAAACTAATCAAGACCAAGTGAAATTCGCCATACAGAAAGTGAAAGATGAACTGAAGACGCCAAAAAGAAAGAGAATCGCTATTTTGGGTTTAGCCTTCAAACCGAATACAGACGATATAAGAGAGGCTAGATCACTAAAAATAGTCAGTCAGCTCTTGAAACAAGGAGCAGCCGTAACTGCATATGATCCAATGGCAATATCAAATGTTAAGAAAATTCTGAAGAAACGAATACGCTATGCTTCTTCTGCTGTTGAATGTTTGAAGAACGCGGATTGCGCAATCTTGGTGACAGAGTGGGACGAATTCAAAAAGCTAAAGCCAGAAGAATTTACTGAAAACATGCGGAGACCCATTTTGGTAGATGGCAGAAGAATCTATGACCCAGAAAAGTTCTCTAAAAAATTACGCTACATTGCGGTGGGTTTAGGCGAACCCTTGAAACCGCAACCTTAATCTCGCCTAAAAATAAAAACTAGCTTGAGGCTTTAACTTTGCTTAAGAAAGCAGTGATCCCAGCCGCTGGTCTCGGAACAAGGCTTTTGCCAATAACAAAGGAGCTGCCAAAGGAAATGCTTCCTATAGTTGCTCTGATGAGAAATGGACAGCCTTGTCTAAAGCCTATGTTGCATGCAATCTTTGAACAACTGTATGATGCAGGCTTTAGAGAATTTGCTTTCATTGTGGGAAGAGGCAAAAGGGCTATAGAAGATCACTTTTCACCTGACGAAGATTTTATACGCAATTTAGAAGATAAGAATAAAGAAGACCTTGCATGTGAATTGCAAGAATTTTATAACAAAATAAACAAGTCAACTATAGTTTTCATAAACCAACCAAAACCAAAGGGCTTCGGTGATGCAGTCAACCGCGCTGCAATATTCACTGGAAACGAAAACTTTCTGATGCAAGCAGGCGATGACTTGATACTCTCCAAAAACAATAGCCATTTAAGAAGAGCAACCCAAATCTTCGAAAAATACAATGCAGACACTCTATTTTTGGTCGAAGAGGTTCAAGATCCTGGGAAGTATGGTGTTATAACTGGAAAAGAGATAAAGCCAGACATTTTCCAAGTCACAAACATCATTGAAAAACCCAAAAAACCTCCATCAAACCTAGCCATAATTGCCCTTTACCTTTTCAAACCCATAATCTATAAGGCCATCAGCGAAGTTGAACCTGACAAGAATGGTGAAATGCAGTTGGCAGACGCTCTCAAGATTTTGGTTGAATGGAACTGCAAGGTTTATGGTTTGAAACTGAGTCCCGCTGAGAAAAGAGTAGATATAGGAACGGCTGAATCTTACTTGGCTATGTTGAAATCAGTAGCAGTCAAAGAATGATCATTTGTGGCTTTTTGTAAATTCTGTTATTTTATCAGAAACATATGCAACTTCGTCTTTTGTTAACTTTGGATGCATAGGTATCGAAAGCACTTGATTGGCTAATTTTTCGGTAACCTTCATTTTTGGTTGGACGCCTAGAACACTGATTATGGCTGGTTGTTTATGAATTGGAACAGGGTAATGCACAAGCGAGGATATTCCGTGACGTTTTAGGAATTCCATAAGCTCATCACGTTTTTCAATTCTTATCACATAAACGTGGTATACATGCTTAGCCCACGGCTCCTCAATTGGCGTAATCACTAAACCGTCCAAAGCTTCATTATACATTTTCGCCATTTTCCTTCTAGTTTCATTCCACTGTGGAAGCTTTTCCAACTGTTTTATTCCAATGGCTGCTTGAATTTCGTTAAACCTTAGGTTATAGCCCACCAAATCGAAGACGTACTTGTCTAGTCTTCCATGATCTCTAAGCTTCCTAACTTTTTCTGCAATCGTCGTATCATTGGTTACAACAACACCGCCGTCGCCACAAACTGTCATGTTTTTTGACGGATAGAAGCTGAAACATGCTACGTGTCCGATTCCGCCAACTTTTTTTCCCTCATATTCTGCGCCATGAGCTTGGCAAGCATCTTCAATTACGTAGAGGTTGTTTTCTTTTGCCATTTCTAAAATCGGGTTCATGTTGGCTGGATGCCCGTACAAATGAACTGGCATAATGGCTTTAGTTTGCTTAGTCACTGCTTGTCTTATTTTTTCAGGGTTCGCGGTGTATGTTTTTGCGTCAATTTCTACGAAAACTGGCTTAGCGCCCACAGCGATAATGGGCGTAGCTGTAGCTATAAACGAGAAGGATGGAATTATCACTTCGTCTCCACGTTTGATGTCTAAGGCTAGTAATGACAGAAAAATTGCGGCTGTTCCTGAGCTGACGCAAACAGCATTTTTTATACCGCAGAAATTAGCAATTTTCCTTTCAAATTCGCGCACTTTTTCATGCAGAATATACCAGCCACTATCTAAAACTTCCAGAACTGCCTTCTTTATGTCGTCATCCATGTAAACCTTAACCAGTGGTATGGTCATTTTTTTCTCCATGAATAAACCTCTCCACGCTTGTAAAATCCTAAAGGGCAATCAATCTCTTCAATCTTCTTAACAGCTCTAGCGGGGTTACCAGCAACAAGGCGACTAGACGGAACGTCCTTGGTAACTACAGATCCAGCGCCGACAAGAGAGTCTTTGCCGATGACTATTCCAGGCAAGATTACGGCGCCTGCGCCGACGACGGCATTTTCCTCCACAATTGGTCCGATGCAGCATTTTTGGCCTTTGGCTGGAGCATTTTTCTTAAATGCTGGACATGGTGGGTGCAGTACGTTTGTCATGATTACGCTTGGTCCAATCCACGCATTCTTCTTAATTGTCGTATATTCTGGTATGAAACAGCTAGAATGAATTTCCACACCATCCATTATCTCGCAATCACGTTCTATTATCGATCCCGCGCCTATGCTGACGTTGTTGCCTATACGATTTTTCTCCCTTATCCTGGCATTATCACCAGTCTGAAAGTTGTTTCCAATTGTGTTTCCCGCGTAGATTATGGTTCCGTACCTTATAATGGGGAAATCACCTATAATCAGCTTCATCTTGCTGGTCTTGACTCCCACAGGGGGTTTACCTAAAACCACAAAATCTTCGATGATTGGGTCTTTTCCAATATCAACCGCCTCGTAAACAATTACGTTTTTATTTAGTTTCATTTATTTTCACACTTCTTTTCAAACGCGCAGATTCTAGCGCCTTTTCTGCAATCATAATATTTCTTGAGGCAGCATGTCCATCTGCAATGGGTGATTTTCCAGTCTTAACGCATTCTAAGAAGTCTCTAAGCTCTAGTTTAAGCGGTTCCTCAAATTTTACGTTTATGTTCTTTGTTCCTTTGTTCATGGCTTTGAAGACGTTGTTTTTCTTTTTCATAAAGATATCGTGAAGAACTAGTGTCTGTTTTCCCATGTCTGAGGTTACGCTCTTTTTGCTTCCTACAACTGCTAAGTCCCTATAATTGCCTGGTGGCAACCAGCCGCCCTCAATGACCCCTACGACCCCATTCCTATATCTTAAGACGAGTAGTGCAAAATCTTCGAAGTTCTTTCTTCCTAAAAAGTGGGCTACACTGCATGTGACTTCTTCTGGAATCTCTTCCAGCAAATAGTCGTAAATGTCGATGTGATGTACCGCAAAATTTAGTAATGCACCAACATCTGTTCGCGGTTCTTTGAAGCCCATATAGTGCCCGAACATGTAGTAAACTTTGCCTAGTTCCCTCTGAGAGGTCAATTCTTTTATTTTTCTAACCGCTGGGTTATATCTATATATGAGTCCGACTGCCAAAATCCGATTCTTTTCAGCGGCAAGCTGAACAAGTTTGATTGCGTCAGCATGATTTGTGGCTAGGGGCTTTTCCACAAAAACGTGTTTCCCAACTGATAGGCAATTCTGGCACATTTCAAAGTGCGTGTCTGCAGGGGTTACCACATCTACAGCGTCAATATCAGTTAAGAATTCAGCTAGATCGGGGGTTGTCTTTACACCATAGGTTTTTCTAATGTTTTTCAATATTTCTTTTCTTTTATCAACTGCTCCATAGAATGTGCATAGTCCTTCTTTTTCTAGCTCTTTAAGTACGCGTAGATGGTTTTTGCCGAATTTTCCTGCGCCTATCAAGATGATTTTAGGTTTCATAATGTTGCCGTTTTTCTTTGTTTTGGTTTTAATAGTGATGAAGTGTTAAATATGTATTGTCCAATTTTGTATTTTGAGTTATTGCAGTGGTAAAGAGTTGGAAGTATGGTGCAACTTAAACCTAAACTGGGTAAAGGCGTAGTCCTTGGGGATAATGTTCATGTTGGGAAAGACGTGGTTGTATGGAATTATGTTGTCATAGGTGACGACGTTAAAATCGGAGACAAAACAAGGATAGGTAGCTTTTGTGATATTGGAAAAAACGCGGTAATAGGCAACAATTGCAACATACAAGCACACGTAACCATCTCTAACTCGTGCAAGATAGGCAATCAAGTTTTCATAGGTCCAAACAGCACAATTCTAAACGACAAGTTTCCACAGTGCAATTACATTGCACCGCCCACGATTAGGGATGGCGTAGTAATCGGAGGTGGTGTGGTGATACTCCCCAAAATCGTAATTGATAAAAACTCGGTAGTTGCCGCAGGCAGCGTAGTCACTAAAAATGTTGCGCCTGAAGCTGTTGTTGCGGGCGTGCCAGCGAAAAAGATGATGACGCGGAAAGAATATGAATTAAAGAAAAAGGCTTTTGTTGAAGGCAAAAAATGAAACGAAATATCGCCGACTTTAGGTGGTGAATATGCGCGTCTGGTATGATGCTTGCACTGGGAAACAAGTCAGATATGCTGTGGCAATTGCGAAAAGACTTAGAAAATTGGGACATGACGTAACGCTCACTACGAGAGAACATCCAGACACTTTGCCATTAGCCGATTACCTTAAAGAAAAATTCAAAGTCATAGGGAAATATGACCCCTCGTCACTTTTTACGCGACTACAAGCAGGTGCTCAACGAGTGCTTGAAATGTCCAACCTATTTCAAGATGTTGTTCCAGATTTGGCGATTGCGCATCAGTCTGTTGAGTTGTGTCGTGTGGCCTTTGGGTTAAAGGTTCCAATAATTTTGACTGCGGACACACCATACGCAGACGCAGTTAATAGATTGACTATTCCGTTGGCAGACACTCTAGTAGTGTCTGATGCTATCCCACAACGGTTTTTCAGAAATTTTGGAACCAAGAAAATTGTTCAGTTTAAAGGTGTTGACGAGGTGGCTTGGATAAGGAGTTTTGTGCCTTCTGAGAAGTTCGATTTCAAGAAGCCCCTAATTGTTCTTAGGCAGATGGAAACTAGAGCGGCTTACGCAGTTGATAAAGCCGATTTAACGGAAACTTTAGCGAGAAAGTTAGCGTCTATTGGCACTGTTCTTTTGCTTCCAAGATACGATTTCCGCCCAAGAAGGGACTTGCTGGTTATGAGAGGTTTTGTTGATTCCCTCAATCTTGCAGCTTATGCTGACCTTATCATTAATATGGGTGGAACTATGGCTCGCGAAGCCGCCCTTTTAGGAACGCCAAGCATAGTAATCTCCACGTTTACAGGTTCTCATGTCAACGCGTACGTTGCTAGAAAAGGATTTCCATTGTTCATTGTTGATTCTTCAGAAGTCATGAATTATGCGAAAAAATATGTGGGGCGTAAGTGGGATGTGAAAGAAAAGCTAGATGAATTAGAGAATCCAGTAGACATGATAGCGAAAGTGGTGCAGAAAAAGGCTGGTGTAACAAAAAATTAAAGAATAATGTGGTGACTCGGATAAGACGTATGGGCCGGTCGTCTAGCTTGGTTAGGACATTGGCTTTACGAGCCAAAGGTCGCCGGTTCAAGTCCGGCCCGGCCCATTATGTTGTGACGTGTGCGTGTGTGCGTGAAACGCTGATAGGCCCCTCTATTAGGATTCAAATATGTTTTGTGAGTTTGTGAATTTCTTGTGTGCTGTTAGAATGTTTGGGCATGGTTTTGAGTTTACGGGTTTTTGCGAGCTGGTTGTTTGTCAGTCTTTGAGTCAGTCTAGATTCGTACGGAAGCGCCATCTTAACCCACGTTCCCAAAAATGCGTTGATTCACTAATAAATGAAGATGGTTCTTATGCGGGCTATTGCCCCATGCAGACTGGTATTTAAACGTCATTTCATCTATAGAAAAAAGAATAGGCTATGGGCGCTGTAGCGCGCCGGATGTCAAAGTAATACGAACAAATTTTATGCCGCCTAGGGGAATGAACTGAAGCGAAGGCAAAACTGCCCATGAGCCAAGGGTCGCTGGTTCAAGTCCGGTCCATTTTCGGCTTTTAGAACATATTTTCAATTATTTCTAGCCTAATCTTTTATAGGCATAGAACAGAAAGTGTTTTCCATGGATAAAATGGCTATCAGCCGCTTAAACGCCTTCTTGATGCTTACTCTAATTCTATTTTGGGGAAGCTCTTTTGTGGTTGTCAAAATCGCATTAAACGAGGGATTGACTCCTATCTCAATAGCAACCTTTAGGTTTCTCATTGCGGGAGGGTTTTTTCTTATTGCGCTTTTAATTGAGAAAAGAAGGAGAAACTATCGACTTCTTGTTGGAAGGAAAGAGCTTCCCATTCTGCTAGTTCTCGCGCTTACTGGTGTGACCTTCTTCTTCGCAGCTCAATATACAGGCATTTAGATGGCTGGCGCCTCTATCGCTGCTATTCTAGTCTGCCTCCTTTCGCCAATTCTCATAACTGTTCTTTCTGCAATAATGTTCAAGGAACACTTGACAAAGAAGCACGTTTCCGGCATTGGAATTGCCGCGTTAGGAACGTTCATTGTCATAACCGGCGGCACTGTGAGCTTTTCTGGTGACCGAGAATTCCTTCTCGGTAGCTTGATTTTGCTTTCCACTCCTGTTCTTTGGGCTACATACAGCCTTCTTGGAAAGAAACTAATAAGCAGACGCAGTCCTTTTCTCGTTGTAGCTTACGTAAACATGTTAGGCGGCTTATGCCTAGTTCCTTTTTCATTGGCTGAACACTCTCTTGGCCAGATTCTTACAATAAGTCTCAGTGGCTGGTTAGCAATTCTCTTTTTAGCCTTTACATGTTCATTGTTAGGCTATTATATTTGGCTCTACGTGATGAAACAAGTTGGAGCAGCAATCACAAGTTCGTTCTTGTTTGCAGAGCCACTAGTCACCGCATTATTCGCCATCAGATTTGTGGGAGAAACGCTAGATATTTTCATTCCCCTAGGAGCTTTTCTAATTTTCATAGGAGTATACCTGGTCATAAGGAAATGAACGTTGTTGAATAATCTAGAGATTGCAGGATTTTTTTTGGACTAAACACCGTAAAAGTTGCGTTTTGTAGATTCTTGCCAAGTTTCGGAATTAAGCCTGCAGCATCTGTTCCAAGTTTGCACGTGAGCGCAAATTCAAATAGTCCTAAATGCTCCACATTTAACACGTCTCGGTTTAAACCTGCTCTTTTTAAGGCCAATTTAAGCTCATAATCTGGAGAACCCAAGATTACTAATCGATCCATCAAAGATTTTATCCAGTTCCCATACTGGCTAAGCTGTTTTTCCGAAAGCATTGCTGTAAGATGTTTTTTCTCTTTATCTATGTTGAGAATTTTGACAGTTAATGGCAAATTTTTGCATAAACCAAAGAGTTCACCTAATTTTCTAAATGCAAGTTTTCTTCCGTCAACAAGTTGTGCTTGTAGATGTTGTAAGGCAATTTTGGCGTAAATGATCTTAGGCGAGGAGACTCCTATATCTACGTACAGTTCGTCTCTGTTTTTGTCCAAGGCTGTGACACGACCTCTTATCATCGAAAATTTCTTCACGTCATCTATGTGTGCTGGGCACAGTCCTATTTCGTCAGTAAAATAATGTAACGCTACTTTTGCATCTTCACCTGAAATATCAATTTGAATCCAACCACGAGAAGTGATTCCGCTAATCTTGGTTTCTACTTGCAAGCCTTTGAACTTAGATTTCAAAATCCTGTTAGCAAGTTTTAGTTGCGAATTACTATAAATTTTCTCAAGCAAAGTCACTGTGGACATCTGCAGTCGCCCATTAAAGCCAGCATTTCCTTATGCAGTCTGCGTATTCTTGCAATTGCTGAAGGCGGCAATTTTTTAGAGAAATTTTCAACAGTTTTTTCAATAGACACTCTTTTTGAACCTTCTATTAGCTTATCCGCATAGGAAACAATTTTTTCTTCGATGGTTTGCGGAATATAATTGTCTGTTGGCCATCCTAGTTTTTTTGCTTCTTTTGTCGTAATTCCACCGCCTACATGTCTCTTTATTATTGAAATCAGCGGTTGGGGTAAACCCAACGATTCTGCAATTTCAGTTCCCACTATTGCATGATGAACACTGTGGGTTTTTGCCCGCCCAATGTCGTGTAGAAGGGCCCCTATTTCCACAAGTTCTAAATCAACTTGAACTCCGTTGTTCTTGCAGGCTTTTGCGATTTCTACTGCAAATTCAGACACTGCCTCGCAATGCCTCACAACATTTCTTAAACAACCGCTTTGATAGAGAAACTGTAGTGCTTGTTCTCTAGAAGGAAGATTTTTCACTCACCCAATTCCTTCTTCAATTGCTCAACTTTCTTCGCTAATGCTTGAATCATTTTACCATTTTCGTAGTGCATTAATGGTTTTCCACATGTTGGACACTTAAAAACAAGTTCCACAGCTTCTTCAAAGGGAATGCGTCTACAGCCTGGTGTGTAGCAGTAGTAGAAGTCATGTTTCATCTCATATTCCAATCTTATGTCAAGCTTCTCCAACACGCGTCTTTTTTGGCTTAGAATAAATCCTTCTAGTTGGTCTGGTTGTAGCTTCCAGTGAAATATGAACCATCCAGTTTTTGGATCGCGAGTTCTTCTTAGGCTAACAAGTGAATGATCGTAGAGTTTGTAGAGAATTTTGCGCACAGAGTTCAGCCTTATGCCGGTTTTGTTGGCTATTTCGTCGTCTGTTGTCTCATCTAGGTTTTTCAAATTTTCAATTAGTTTAATAGCTTCTTCCTCACCTAATGCTTCTGCAACTTTCATTAGAGTAGCATCGTCTATGGTTGATAACATGGTGAACCTTTTGCTTAGCTCTTGAACTTAGTTTCTCTATTATATATCTGTAAAGCTTTGATTTAAATCTCTTTATGAAATCTACGACTTTCTCACTATTTTTTTACCTCTTTTAAGGGGAATTATTCTCAACTTTGCACTCTCAAATCTCTTCTTGAGTTCCTTCCTCTCAAATAAACGATCTAAGAAAACAGCTAAGCTTGCACACTCAGAATGAGGCTGATTTCCGATAGCGACATTAAAGTCTGAAAAGGCTTTTGAAAAGAATTCTTTTGGAACTTTCTGACTTCCTACCAAAATTAATATGTCTTTTCCAGTGTTCATAATTCGTTGTAGCACATTGCTTGTCTGAATGTTTTCTCCATAGGCTGTTAGGTGAACAGTCGTTCCGCCTCTTGCTTTCCAATCTTTAACAGTTTTTTTCCAAGGCGTTCCCATTTCAAAAAAGAATGTTCCACCCCAATCATTTTAGACTTTTTCAACTGTTTCCTTAATTTTTCTGTCTTCCACATCAGATAATATAATGCCCAATGCCCCTAGCGCCCGAGCCGTTAATGCGACATGAGTGGTTAACCTTGCATCTCGCTGCAGTCGATGACCCCACCTTAGTACCACAACTTGGGGCATCTGCTTAGACTTTTTCGAATTTTCCATTTGACGTTTCCACATGCTTTCTCACTTTTTCTGCAAACCATGGGGCAGCCTCAAAAACTATGTGGGCAGAATTATCTGCATATTTTATTGATTGGACGTCTGCGTTTTTGAAAAGCCATGAAATGAAAGACATGTTTTCATTCGTTAGTGGTATGGTGAACGCGGCTTGTACATAATTCTTCAAAATTTTGAGCGCTTGATGCTTTAGTATGTCAAGGCTAATTCTATGTATTGCTGATATTGGTATGGGATTTGGAGCTCTTTCTTTGAGCAATTCGAGTTTCTGTTGAATCTCTGTTTTTGGCAATAAGTCAATTTTGTTCAAGGCTGTTATTATTGGGATGCCGGATGCTCCTATGCGCTCTATTGTTTCTAAACAGACGGCAAGCTTCTTCTCGATCTGGCTTACTGGTTCGCTTATGTCTACCACTAGAAATATCAAGTCCGAATATATTGTCTCTTCGAGGGTTGAATGAAAAGCTTCTATCAATGTTAAAGGTAAACGATCTATAAAACCAACGGTGTCTGTCAAAAGAAATTTTTTATTGGAAAACTCGACAAGCCTAGTTGTTGTGGAAAGTGTTGTGAATAGGTTTTCATCGGCGGGCACTTTTTCTTCAGTCAAGGCGTTAAAGAGTGAGCTTTTTCCCGCGTTTGTATATCCGGCTAAGGAGATTGATGAAAACCCTAGTTCTGCTCTTCTTTCGCGGTGTAGAAGCCGTTTTTCCCCGATTTTTTTTAGTTTCTTGCGTATGGTGTGGACTTGCTTCTTCACAGCCTCGTAGTAAATGTCTACTTCGTATGCGCCTAATCCCATGAATCCCGGCTGTTCTTCCTTTTTCGCCAGTCTTACTCTTTCTTTTGCGTGTGCCAACTCGTATTGCTGTTGGGCTAACTGAATCTGCAGTTGAGCTTCGGTTGTTGTGGCTCTTCTTGTGAAAATTTCAAGGATAAGCTGAAAACGGTCAATTGCTTCAACACCTATCACTTTTGCCAAATTGTAGGCTTGAACAGCCTTCAGCGGATTATCGAAAATCATCTTTTGGGCACATGTTTCTTTAACAAGCTTTGCAAGTTCTTTCACTTTTCCTGCGCCTATCTGATAGCGGGAATCAGGCTCTCTAACCTGTTCCATTCTGCCAACCACAGCATATCCTGCAGATTCTGCAAGATTTTTTAGTTCTTCTAGGCTCGAAGTTTCGAAGTTTTTTCGGCGTTGAACTATGATAGCTTTCGTTCTTCTGGCTCCCCCTTTCTTTTCTTGTTTAGCTCAATTAAATCTCCGAGGGTCAGTTCTCGATTTGTTTGTTTAGGAATGTTTCTTTGTGGAATTTTCTCTTCTGTAAACGGAGTTAATAGCTTGATTTTCAGTGCATACTCTAACTTTGTTACAAGTTTATTGTCAGGTGTCATTTTTCTTGTTTCGATTTTTCTGAGCAGTGAGACTTTTTCATTTATTTTTTTACCTAAATCTTCGTGGGAGAGTCCAAGTTTTTCTCTCGCTTGTCTTATTTTCTGGTCAAAATTTCCTGTAAGTTCCAGCGATGTGTCAATTGCTGTTTCTGTCTGTTTTTTGCTCTGGATTTTTAGCGGTTGATGCGTGGCCTTTGGTTTTGACGCTGGGATTTTGGGTATTGGTTCTTCCCATGTTGCTGTTCCATGTTTTGCACATTCACTGCATACTGTTAGCTTTGCCCCTTCGATTACGGCTCTATGGGACTTACCGTAGATTTTTCGCCCGCAAACTTCACACCGCAATTGCCGAGCACCTAAACTATTTTTTATTGTTTGGTTATGTTTATAGTTGTCGAATCGCAATAAGGTTAATAATGGTGTTGCGGCGCTTGGAAAACTCGCTTAAACGAATCAGAAGCGTAGCAGATTATCAGTTTGGAAAAGGCATAGGCACTAGGCTTTTTCCACGAAATGTAGAAATAGCACTCTCAAAGAGAACTGGCAGAATACGCTACGTTTATCTGAATGGCAAAAGGCTTGCAACTCTTCGTCCCACAGACGGCTTTTTCTCTTTAAGCGTCACTGGTGCAAAAAGAATTACTGAAGATAAGGGTTCTGCGAACTGCTTTGTGAAAGTCCAAAATGATGTATCCAAGTTTGTTGCCGAAGGTGGCGATGTATTTGCAGTACATGTAGTTGAGGCTAGCGGCGAAATTCGTCCCAAAAATGAGGTTGTCGTTATTGACGAAGTTGGCAAAATTTTGGCTGTTGGGCGAGCAGTGTTATCCGGCGAGGAGATGAAGGCCTTCAAAACTGGTGTCGCTGTTAAGGTTAGGCATGGTTGTTTGGAAGAGAGTTAAATATATGAGGTTTGAATGGTAAATATTTGGTGGAAGGCAAGTCTTATGCATAGGCGTGTAAGTCCGCGAGAAGCCAAGCGCATGATGCAACGCATGGGACTGAACATGGACGCCATAGCAGACGTAGAACAAGTCATCATCAAAACAAGCACCAAAGAAGTCACCATTGAAAAACCAGAAGTGTCAATCCTTGAAATGCAAGGACAAAAAATCTTCCAAATAACTGGTGGAAAAATAAGTGAAAAGACCGCAGAACGCAAAGAAACAGCCGTGGCTATACCTGAAGAAGATGCAAGGCTTGTGGCAGATCAAACAGGAAAAAGCTTTGAAGAAGCAAAAAAAGCACTGGAAGAATGCGGAGGCGACTTAGCTAAAGCAATTCTTCTGCTTCAGTCAAAGATCTAATGCGACTCTATAAGGCGTTTTATGGCGTAAGGACAGCATAACACTTCTGTTTTTACGTCGTCCAAATATTTCCACAGTTTCTCTTTAAGCAGGGCTAACGCCTCTTTGTTTCGTTGGATTTCTTTCACGTGGAAATCTTCGACTTCAAAAACTTTGTCTTGTGGATGCAAAACCATGACTGCAACAATCTGTTCATGGCTATTTTCCACAACATAGCAGTGTTGAGGCACTATTCTTAAATGATTTATCGTATGTTCTTTAGCTTCTCTATAGCCCTTCTCCAAACTGTTGTCATGGTCTAAAGCAACCATGCGCGCAACAGTTTCTACATCATTAACTTTCATGTTACGAATTTTCATTAACATCACCTCCTCTAAACTAGGTTAAATATTCAAAAGGCACTCAAGACTAATCTTGGGCGAACTCGAATGTGAACACTCAGCAGTTATGAAGATTTCATCTAGGTCGCCCCCAACGGAGGCTGCAGATAATTTTGTTATTTTATGGATAAAAACTTAATGTATGAATAGCTATAGTATATGGGGACGAAGTGGAGGCTAAAGGCACTGTTTGACATTGTTTCTGTGGGGCATTTAAGCATAGATCACATTTACTTGCCAGAAAGGAACACGCCTTGTATTGTTCTTGGAGGTTCTGTAGCTTACTCCTCTTTTGCTGCTAGACGTTTAGATGCCAGAGTTGCTGTCGTCTCCAAGGTTGGCAATGATTTCCCAGCTGCCTACATGTGGTGGCTGAGGCAAGAAGGAATCGATTTATCCAGAGTCATTAAAGCTGAAAACGAACCGACCACATGTTTCGAACTAAAATACAACTCTGATTTATCTAACCGCACTTTACAGCTGAAAACTAGAGCGCCCTCCATCACCGTTGAAGAGTTGCCAGATGCTCTAAAAGCCAAAACCATTCACATCGCACCTATAGCGGGCGAAATATCATATGACGTAGCAGAGAAACTGAGATGTTGCACTGAAATATTATCTTTCGATCCACAAGGATTAATACGAAATTTTGACGAAAATGGAAACATGACCCCGCAAGCATTAACAGACACGCGCATATTGGAGCTTGTTGACATTTACAAGTCGTCATTAAACGAGATTCGAACAATCACGGGTCTCGCAGACATTAATTCATCCATAAAGGCAATTCACGATTACGGTCCTAAAATAGTAATCGCCACTTTGGGTGCAGAAGGTGTGGCAGTTTTTGTCGAAGACAAAATTCACACTGTTCCAGTCTACAAATCTGGAAAGGTTGTCGATCCAACTGGCGCCGTAGACGCGTTTATCGGTGGTTTTTTAGCCGAATATGCTTACGGTGAAGATTGTTCATGGTGTTCATGTGTGGGCTCTGCAGCCGCTTCGCTCGTCGTTGAAGGTATTGGTCCAACCTTTTTTGGTGAGAAGGAGGAAATTTATCGGAGAGCTCGCTTTCTTTATGAAAAAGAAATTAAGGAATGATGCGTATTTATTTGCGTTAAAAACTCGTAAACATGTGAGAGGTTTAGAATTTGGGACGTGTTGACAAAGGGGTCAAATGTAGCGTGTCTGGCTGTAGCAAAGAAGCCATTCGTTCACTTCCTACCGAGAAGGTTAGACCAGCTGGATTAAACGTAGGCAGCAGCGAAAGGCGTTCCTATCTATGCAAGGAACATTACAAAGATTATAAGAAGAAAACAAAAAAGGATAAACAGCTTGAAAAATGGCGATACAGTGGCTAGAAAAGAGGAAAATGCCTAATGCGAATATTACAATTACACTCCAACTTCATTGAGTATAAACCAATCCAAAAAGAAATAGCCATGGCTGAAAAAGCCGAAAAGAAGATGAATCGCTTAGAAGAAATCGTCGTCTTATTCACGGCAATTGAAGAAGGCGACAATATCTCAGTAGCCCAAAAAGCGATAGATGAGGTTAAAGCCTTTCTGGAAAAGCTAAAAGTGAATCGAATTTTAATTTATCCCTACGCACACTTGAGCAGTAATCTTGCGAAGCCGTCAGAAGCATTGCAAGTAGTTAGAGCTATGGAGTTGTATGCAAAAGAAAAACGCATAGAAACATACCGAGCACCTTTTGGATGGAACAAACAATTCACAGTGTCAATAAAAGGTCATCCGCTTGCAGAACAATCCCGTGTATTTTTGCCAACAGAAGCCAAAAAAGAAGTAAAAGAGGAAAAAGTTTCAGAAGCAGTAGAGGCTGAAGAAAAGCTAGAATCATCTTGGTACATTCTCCAACCTGATGGCAAACTGATTTCTGTCAAAGATTTTAATTTTAACAAGCAAAAGGATCTAGAGCGATTCGCAAAATACGAAAGCTCTAAGGTGAGGGCAAGCCAACAAATGCCACCTCATGTGCCCTTAATGAAGAGATTAGAAATAGCTGATTACGAGCTTGGAAGCGATCCTGGAAATATTCGCTGGTATCCTAAAGGGCGACTAATTAAATCTTTACTTGAACAATATGTCACAGCTAAAATGATTGAATACGGCGCCATGGAAGTTGAAACCCCAGTTATGTACGATTTTCAACATCCGAGCCTCGCAGACTACATAAGCCGTTTTCCGGCGAGGCAATATTTGCTAAAATCAGAGGACAAACAGCTTTTTCTGCGGTTTGCCGCATGTTTTGGACAGTTTCTAATGGTTCATGATACACAATTTTCATACAAAAACATGCCATTGAAAGTTTACGAACTAACGCGATACAGCTTTAGAAGGGAAAAAAGTGGGGAAGTTGTAGGTTTAAGACGCTTAAGAGCGTTCACCATGCCAGATTGTCATGCGTTCTGTACCGATTTGGAACAAGCCAAAAAAGAATTCATAATAAGGTTCAAACTATGCATACAAATTCTGGGAGAAATAGGGTTATCTAAACAAGATTATGAGGCAGCAGTACGATTCACAAAAGACTTCTACGAAGAAAATAGACAATTCATAAATTCTTTGGCAAAAATCTTCGACAAACCAGTATTAGCTGAAATGTGGAGCGAACCCTTCTTCTACTTCAGGCTGAAGTGGGATTTTAACTTCGTAGACAATCAAAATAAGGCGGCTGCGCTCTCAACAGACCAGATAGACTTTGAAAACGCAAAAAGATACGACATAAAATATGTTGACGAGAAAGGCGAAAAACTTTTTCCACTCATTCTTCACTGCTCTCCCAGTGGAGCAATCGAGCGATGCGTATACACATTACTGGAAAAAGCCTACAAAGAGCAGCAAACTGGCAAACCGCCAATGCTTCCTACGTGGCTGTCACCAACACAAATACGCATAATTCCAATGTCAGACAAATTCCATGAATACGTTGAAAAATTGGCTGACACAACAGAGAAACATTGCATCCGCGTGGATATTGATGAGCGCCCATTAACTCTGCAAAAGCGGGTTCGCGAAGCAGAAATGGATTGGGTTCCCTACGTAATTGTTGTCGGACAGCGAGAAGTTGAATCTGGTGTGCTTCCCATAAGAGATAGAAAAACTGGAAAAATCCTCAAAATGAAACTTGAAGAGCTAATAGCTGATGTTGAAGAAATAGTGAAAGAAAAACCTTTCAAACCATTGCCCTTACCACGGCAGCTATCTAAAAGACCACAATTCTATGGCTAACAACAACAAAATCGAATAAGTTTTGGCAAAAACTATATCAAACCATAATCTAATAGACTAAATTCTCCAATTGGATGAGGGTGCAATCTTGGAAAAAGAGCTATTGGTCTATGTAGACGGGAAATATTATCCAAAATCTCAAGCGAAAATCTCTGTTTATGACCATGGGCTTCTCTATGGTGATGGAGTGTTCGAAGGCATCCGCGCCTATGACGGCATAGTGTTTAAACTGAAAGAGCACATTGAGAGGCTTTATTGTTCTGCTCATGCCATAATGCTAGAAATCCCCGTGACTGAAGAAGAAATGATAGGAACTGTTTTGGAGACTTTACGAAAGAACAACTTGAAAGACGCTTACATTCGGTTAGTCGTTACCAGAGGAGCAGGGGATTTAGGATTAAATCCAAAGAAATGCGCAAAACCAACCGTAATCGTGATCACCGACACTATCTCATTACACAAAAGTGAAGCCAAAGAAAAGGGCGTAACAGCCATGCTTTCATGGGTCAAGAGAGACCCGGTCGACGCAACGTCTCACGAGATAAAGTCACTTAACTACCTTAACAGTATACTAGCCAAAATTGAAGCCAACATAAGCAATGTGGACGAGGCCATATGTCTTGACAAAAATGGTTTCATCTGCGAGGGCGTAGCAGAAAATATATTCATAATCAAACGAGGAAAGATTTTCACGCCGCCCAGCTATACAGGTGCCTTGCGCGGAATTACTGCCGAAGCAATAATGAATCTTGCAAGAAAGTTGGGGTACGAGGTTAAAGAGAAAAACATAACACCTTACGAATTGTTCACTGCAGATGAGGTCTTCTTTACTGGTACTGCAGCTGAAATTGTGCCGGTACGTGAAATAAACAAGAGAACAATAAGCAATGGCGATCCTGGTGTAATAACCAAAAGATTGATGGTAGAATTCTCGAAGATGGTTCGGGACCCCAAAGAGGGCATGCTTATTTACAAATAAGCTAGACCAGAAGCCAGTTGAACTAGTTCCTATCTATTTTCTTTCAAGAAATATTCAAGCTTGTCTAAGGCTTCCTCAAGTGTTTCTATTGGTGGCAGAAAAACTCCCCTAATGTGTCCTGCGCCATAGATTGTGTCAAATCCTGAGCCATGTACTAACAGCACTCCTGTCTCTTTTAAAAGTGCCAATGCAAATTCCATGTCAGTTTTCCATTTTCGTCCTACGGTGTGAATTTTTGGGAAGAAGTAGAATGCTCCTTCTGGTTTGGCACAGCTAACATTCTCTATCTCATTCAGTCTTTTCCAGGCGTAGTCTCTTCGTTGCCGAAGTTTTTTCACAGTTTCTTTTATGTGTTGCTGTGGTCCATTTAGAGCTGCTACGCCTGCTTTCTGAACTGGTGTGTTTGCACACAGCCTGATTCTTGCTTCTTTTTCAATGCACTGTTTCAACTCTTGTAATCGTTCTTTTTCGTCGTGGAAATATAGGTAGCCAAGTCTCCATCCAGTCATTAGATATGCTTTTGAAAATCCGTTTAATCCAATTATAGGAACATCTTTTCCTAAACTGGCTGTGCTGGCAAACTTTTTCTCATAAGTTATCTGGTCGTAAATCTCGTCTGACAAAACTGGAATGTCATGTGCGCCAGCTAAGTCCAATATTTGCTTCACAGTTTTTTTTTCGTAAAGTGCACCACAAGGATTGTTGGGATTAATGATCGCGATTCCTCGAGTCTTCTTGGAGATTTTGCTTTCCAAGTCGTCAAGGTTTGGTTGCCAACCGTTTTCTTCGACAGTTTCGTATGTGACTGGTTTTCCACCGAAAAATCTGGCATACGAAATATAAGGCGGATACGTTGGTCCAGGCAAGAGAATTTCGTCTCCGGCATCCATAAGCGCGGCCATAATCATTTGGATGCCTTCAGAAATCCCAACTGTAACAATCACATCATCAGCGGAAACATTAACGTTGTTAACTCTTTTCTCTTTCTGGCTTATGGCCTCTTTAAGCTCTGGCAATCCTTCAGAAGGCGAATAAGCGTTGGCGCCTTCTTCAACAGCCTTTATCAAGGCTTGTTTAATATGCTGCGGCGTGTCAAAATCAAACGCTACTGGATCTCCTATATTCAGATAGTAAATTTTTTTACCTGTTTTAGCGAATTGCTTTGCATGGACAATAACATCGCGGATGGCGTATTCAATGCTATGTACTCTTTCAGTGACTCTTACCTTTGTCAAGGCCTTCTCCGTTCCTGTTAGAATCTAGCTAGCACGGAAAAAAGAAATAAAGGTTATGGGCTAAGGGTCCAAGTTTTCGATGTTTGAAAGCCTTCCGCGGTGTAGACTGTAACTTCTACTGGGTCTGAGTTCAAATACCTAGTCCAGTCCCATGAGCACATAATCGTAACTATTTCTCCTGTCCTGAGAATGTATCCGCTTGAACCCAGTACTGGGTTTGTCAGGTTATAGTCGATCTCATAGGTGGCGTTCATTGTCTTAATGGTTATTCTAGTTATTGTCACATTAGTGAGAGAGTTGTCTGAATTTGAAACTGTAAGGTTGAAGTATGGTACTGGGATTGGAATTGTAATGTTAGGATACTGGTCGCGCAAGTCACCGTACATAAAATCGTCTCCGAGAATCTGTATCTTAACAGAAGGCACCGTGAAAGTCCTTGAGAGATTTAGTCCTTCTTGTGTTATGATGATGATTGTGATGGTTTTGCCTCTCAAATCTAAGGTTTTCCAATCTAATGTGCAGTTAACTAGTGTGTTTTCACCAATTTTAAGAATGTACGGCAGGTTGGGCGTTGTCTGGTTTACTATGATGGTTCTTGTTCCGTTCACGATTCTCACGCCTGTAAGAGTAACGTTTTGAAGAGAAACGGCGGTATTGGTCAAGTTCAATAAAAAGTGTTGTACATCATCTAGGTCAAATTCTACGTCTGTTATGTTCCAGACTACTTCAAGCGGTGTTACCACAGTCTTCTCAGCCGTGAAGCCGGGTTCAGTGTGAATCTTGACAGTGATCGTTTTATTGCGTTGAGCATTCCAGTCCCAATAATGCTGATAAGAGATTGTCCGATTAAACGGAAGGGAAATCGTAACATTAGATGTTGCGACGGACTCATCTGGCAATGTCACATTTATTTCGTCGACTTTCAAAGATCCAGTGAATTCACCTGTTCTCGTAATTGTCACGTTAAAATACATTGCGTTTGTGTAGTCAAACTTGATCTCATCTATTGACAGAAAGGCGCCCGCAAGTTCATCTGTCGTATAGCTCACCTCGTATCCTTCTGACGTTTTGACTGTCAACGTAGCATTTATTCCCCTCAAACTATTCCAATTATAGTTGCATTGAAACGTTTCAGATTCGCTTATTGGTAAGAAATATGGAAGCTCTTGAGTTGTATTCATTGAAACGGCAAACACGAATATTTCTGAAACTGTGAGGTTTGAAATTGAGTCTGAAGGATTTTGTATTGTAAGATTGAAGTGCTCAATGCTTTTTGACGGGTTGAAGTTGGGCGTTAATTCCAATTTGACTTTCGGTACGAGGTATGTTTGACTTTTTATTGAAGCTTCTTCAGCCACTGGTTCTATCCTAACGGTCTCTCCTGCTAAATCGCTCCAATTTTGTTCGCATCTGAAAGTTTGCCTTGTTCCCCTCTGAATTAAGGAAAGTTGCGGCTCCGTATCTACGATAGTGTATGACTGATTTTTCCCTTCCACAGTTAGAAGGATTGATGTTATGTTGATATCTAAAGCTGAATTTGAAGGATTTAGAATTGTTACGTTAAAATAAGTAGCGTCTAGAACTGACGAATCTGGAGGGCTTTGAAAAGCAACATTTTCCACTATAAGAAATGAAGTATTTTCAGGCATGTTATAATAGCTGGTGATAACTCCCAAGTATGCTATGGTGGCTCCAAAAACTGCAGAGCTTAACATTAATATTATCAATACAAAAGTTGAAACCGCTTTTTTGTCAATTTGTATGCGCATATCGTCTCCCCGTTGTGAAATGTTTGCTCTATCTCATATTTAACGGGAATAAATAAGTATTCTCTTATCAAAACCATCAACATGCTCTTATAACGAAAAAGGCAGAAATCTAAGTTGGTTGAAGTTGCCTAGCTCTTTCAGCGGCCTTCGTAACAGCGTTCATTATTACTGCTCTCAATTTGCCTTCTTCAAGAGCCAGAAGCCCCTCAATGGTTGTGCCAGCAGGCGTAGTAACCATATCTTTAAGTTTCGCTGGGTGTTCACCAGTTTCAGTAACCATCTTTGCTGCGCCAAGCGTCGTTTGCGCCGCCAGAATTATTGAAATGTCTTTTGGAAGACCCAATCTCACACCTGCATCCGCTAAAGCCTCGATGATTAGATATATGTATGCTGGCCCACTTCCCACCAAACCTGTAGCCAAGTTCAGATATTTCTCATCTAGTACTATGGCACGTCCTAGAAGTGAAAGAGTGCTAGTCACTAATTCAAGTTTCTCTTTTGCCGTGTTTTCTGATGGGCTAATCACGATCATAGCTTCTCTGGCCATGCATGCCATGTTAGGCATAACTCTAAATACAGAAACATCTTTGGGCAGATATTTCCTCAGAAACTCGAGTGTTACTCCGGCAGCGATTGAAACAACTATTTTTCCTTTTTTAATTACTTGTCCGATTTCTTCTAAGGCTCTTTTCATGTCTCCTGGTTTGACAGCTATTATAGTAATATCCGCAAAAGATGCGGCATCTCCTATGCTCTTTGCAGATGTCACTTTATACGTTTGACTTACATATTTGCGGCGGTTCTCGATAATTTCGAATATCTGTATGTCTCGCGGTTTATATTTCTCTGATTTTAGAAGTCCCGCAATAATGGCTTCGCCCATTTTGCCTGCGCCAATAATGGCCAGTTTAGCCTTATCGTTACTCAAATGACTCATCCTCGTTCTCTTTCAGTGTCTAGTATTAAGCAATTAAAGTTTTCCACCAAAAACAAGAGGGACCTCTAGAACACAACATTAAAGAAATCCAATTTTTAGAGACAACATTTATAGCTTCGGATAAATTAGCCTAATCTTCCCAAGGGTGAAGAGCATTGAAATCTGCTGAACTCACATATCTGCTGGGGAAAGTTGAGAAGGGATACAATAACAGAACATTATATATCAACCTAACAAACAGCCAGATTGAAAGCAAAACCGTCACTTAATATATGAAAGACACTTTTGTGGGCGGACGTGGTTTCAACCTTTGGCTTTTATGGAACTCTTTGCCTAAAGAGCGCATCGTTAAATGGGATGATCCCGAAAACGAGATATGTATCTCTGGTGGCCCTCTCGGTGGCACGTCTATATACCCTGGCAGCGGAAAAAGCATAGTTGTTACGATCTCTCCTTTAACAAATTCAGTGATGGACTCAAATGTTGGCGGATATTTTGGTCCATATTTAAAATTCTCTGGATGGGATGCCCTTGAAATACAGGGGAAGGCAAAATCTGACGTAGTTATTTTCATTGACGGTGACGAGGGTAAAGTGGCAATTGAAAGTGCTGAGGGGCTTCCTTCCGAGACACATCTGCTTGCTGAAATTTTGACAGAAAAGTATGGCGGAGAAAACAAACGCAGCATTTCGGTAGTCTCTGCTGGTCCTGGAGCAGAACACACTAGAATTGGATGCCTTAACTTCTCATGGTATGATGCACCGCGAAAAATTGTGCGATACAAACAAGCTGGAAGAGGTGGCACTGGTACGGTTCTCCGAAACAAGAACATAAAAGCCATAGTAGTCAAATTCTCCAGTTTGTCTCCTGAAAAAAATAACCCTCAAGACCTCAGTCTCTTAAAGGAAGTAGGCTCTGCATATACAACGGAAATCAGAACACTTGACCCCAAACAGCATAAGATGGCAATCGTAGGAACAACACATCTTGTGGATATAATGAACGATTTCGACCTTCTTCCCACGAATAACTTCAAGTTTGGTTGTCATCCAGATGCTCTGAAACTTGGCGAAGATGTGTACAGAAAAAAGTTTCATTCTGGATATGACGGATGTTGGGTCGGCTGCCCAGTCGCATGTGCTCATGGCGTAAAAGATTTCGTATTAAAAACAGGTCCATACAAGGGTCAACATGTTTTCGTGAATGGCCCAGAGTACGAGACTATAGCAGGCGTAGGAAGCAACTGCGGAATATTTGACGCTGATCATGTTATTGAGGTTAACTTTTACTGTGACGCATATGGAATAGATACTATTTCGCTAGGTACGGCCACTGCTTTTGCTATGGAGTGTTACGAAATGGGGTTAATCAACAAGCACGTTACAAACGGTCTTGAGCTTAATTTTGGGAACAAAGATGCGGCGATGGAGTTACTTCATCAGATGGCGAGAGATGAGGGCTTCGGAGTAATAGTAGGGCAAGGAATACGTTGGATGAAGAAGTATTTTGCAGAAAAGTATCATGCTGACCTGAAAAAAATGCAGGATATCGGCATGGAAGCGAAAGGTTTAGAGTTTTCTGAATATGTTACTAAAGAATCACTTGCACAGCAGGGAGGTTACGGACTTGCGTTGAAGGGACCGCAACACGACGAGGCTTGGCTGATCTTCCTAGATATGGTGCACAACCTTATGCCAACCTTCGAACAAAAGGCAGAAGCTCTACATTGGTTCCCGATGTTCCGTACATGGTTTGGTCTGAACGGCTTATGCAAGCTTCCTTGGAACGATATCGTACCTGAAGACAACAAAAATACACGAGAACCTGCCAAAGTAATGGCTCATGTAGAGAACTATGTTAAATATTTCTTTGCAGTGACTGGTCGAAAGGTAACAAGTAACGACATCATCAGCATGAGTGAAAAAGTGTACAACTTTCAGCGCATCTTTAACCTTAGAATGGGTTTGGGGACGCGAGAATACGATGAGATACCATACAGAGCTGTTGGACCAGTGACAGAGGAAGAGTATGAGAGTCGTGCGGAACGTTATGACAAGCAGCTCAGAGAAAAGGTCAAGTTCAATCCAGATGGCAAGTTAACAAAAGAAAAACTAGAAGTCTTGAGAAAGTATCGCGAAGCTGAATATGAGAAGCTCAAAGATGCAGTCTACAAGAGGAGAGGCTGGAATTCTAAAGGCGTTCCAACACTAGCGAAGGTCAGAGAGCTTGGGATAGATACTCCAGACGTTGTGGAGCTTGTGAAAAAGTTTCAGTAGTTGTGGCACTGAATCGGAGGAAATCAACAATTCAATCTATATAATAGGGGGTAGACTCTCCTTAGAGCGAGCCTTTGCTTCCTTATTCTTTGCGAAATCTTTTACGACCCCAACATTCTTATCTACTTTCAGCAGTTAAGTAAATCAATCATTCAGGTGTAGAAGCAATGTTTGGTTGGAATGGTAAATTCCTTCGTGTGAACTTGAGCAAAGAAAAGGCGGTTGCAACAGAGTACGAGGCAAAGATTGCAAGACGTTTTCTTGGTGGACGAGGCTTTGCTGCCAAAATTCTCTGGGACGAGCTTAAACCAAGAATTGATCCTCTATCTCCTGAGAACAAGCTAGTTTTCGCGGCTGGCCCATTGACAGCTTTCGCTTTGCCAAGTAGTGGCAAACTTGTCGTGGCTGCAAAGAGCCCTTTAACGGGTGGTTATGGAGATGGTAACATTGGGACTCATGTGGCTGTTCAAATGCGTAAGGCTGGCTACGATGCCGTAATCCTGGAAGGTAAAGCCAAAAAGCCAACAGTTGTGCTCATTCAGGATAGAATAGTGGAGTTTCTTGATGCCAAAGACCTATGGGGTTTAAACTCGTTTGAAACAGAAAAAAAATTGAGAAATATTTATGGACCTGCATCTGGAATAGTATGTATTGGTCCAGCCGGAGAAAACCTCGTTAAATTCGCTAATATAGTTTCTCAAGAGGGACGCGCCGGCGGAAGGCCTGGAATGGGCGCTGTTATGGGTTCCAAAAACGTAAAAGCCGTCGTCTTCATCGGATCTAGCGAATTGCCCGCCGCTTATCCGAAAGAAATGAAGGAATTCGGCTTAGACGCGTACAGAGAGGTTCTGACTAAGCCAAACTATGCCTTTTGGAAGCGACAAGGCACAATGATGACTATTGAGTGGAGCAATGAAAACAGCGTCTTACCCACATGCAATTATAGCGAAGGGGTCTTCGACAAGGCAGAAACCATCGGTGGCTTCGCTATGGAAAAGATTAAAATTTCTAATCGCGGTTGCCCACAATGCAACATGACCTGCGGAAACGTAGTGAAAGGTTCTGATCGCAAAGAATCTGAGCTTGATTACGAAAACGTTGCAATGCTAGGTTCAAACATAGGATTAGGCAATCTAAAGCAGGTTGCAGTTCTTAACAGAGCCGCTGACGAATTTGGCTTAGACACAATCTCTTTGGGCAATGTACTCGGCTTTGCCATGGAGGCTTCAGAAAAAGGATTAATCAAGGAGAAAGTCCAATGGGGTAAATTCAAAGAAACCAAGACTATGATTGAAGACATAGCCTATCGACGCGGTTTAGGCAATATATTGGCTGAAGGAGTCCGTTCCTTTGCTGAGAAGATTAACGACGATGCACCTCGCTGGGCCATGCATGTAAAAGGCTTAGAGATTTCAGCTTATGATTGCCACACCGCGCCAGCGATGGCTTTGGCTTTTGCAACAAGCTGCATTGGAGCTCACCACAAAGACGCTTGGGTCATATCTTGGGAAGTCAAAACAGGACGTGAAAGCTACAGTGAAGAAAAAGTTGACAAAGTCATCGAATTACAACGTGTCCGCGGGGGAGTATTCGAGTCACTCACTGTTTGTAGGCTTCCATGGATCGAACTTGGCTTCGAACTTGAATGGTACGTAAAGTTTTTGCACGCTGCCACTGGCTTAGAGTTGACTTGGGATAATTTGAACTGGATTGCCGACAGAACGTTCAATCTGATTCGCGCCTTCTGGATTCGCGAATATGGCAACGATTGGACTAAGAGTATGGATATTCCACCAGCAAGATGGTTTGAGGAACCATTAACTAAAGGTCCGTTAAAAGGTGCAAGCCTCAATAGAACAAAATACGACGTTATGCTGCAAAATTATTATCACAAGAGAGGCTGGGACGAACGCGGAATACCAACTAAGACAACTCTTCAAAAGCTGGGATTAGAAGATGTTGCTAATCAACTCAAAAAGCATGTGAAGCTATACGAATAAAGCTCTTCATAGGCTCAATCAAAAAATAATTAAGAATAAGGCTCAAAGCGGTTATCTGTGTTAGTATGCTCTAGCAAAATAGACTACTTCGTCTGCGTCTTCACCGCAGTGTACACATTTTGTAAATGTCCTCTCTTTTTCGAAAGGTATCAGTCTAATTGTTGCTCCTGTTTCTTCTTTGATTCTTTCTTCACATGTTGAGTTACCACACCAGCATGCTCTTATGAATCCACTCTTTTCCTTTAAGGTCTCTTTGAATTCGTCGTAGGTTTTCACTGTAGTGATGTTCTCGTCTAGAGCCTTTCTGGCTTTGTCAAAAAGGTTGGTCTGTATCTCTTTCAACATTTCACTTATGCGGGTTGCTGTCTCTTCGTTTTTAATTGTCATTCTTTTCGAGGTATCTCTTCTGGCTAGTGTTACTTGTTTCTGTTTTATGTCTCTGGGGCCAATCTCTATTCTTATAGGCACACCTTTCAGTTCCCACTCGTTGAATTTCCAGCCTGGTGTATATTCCGCTCTGTCATCAATGGTGATGGCTATTCCTTTCTTTTGTAATTCTTCAAAAATTTCTCTCGCTTTTTTCGTTATCACTTTTTTGTCTACATCTTTGTAGGTTATAGGAATTATGACAACCTGTATTGGGGCAATGTTTGGTGGCAAAACTAAGCCTTTGTCGTCTCCATGAACCATCACTAGTGCACCTATGAGGCGTGTGGTTATGCCCCACGAAGTTTGCCACACATAATGGTCTTTTTCGTCTTCTCCAATGAATTTTATGTCAAACACTTTCGAAAAGTTTTGTCCAAGATTGTGCGAGGTTCCCATCTGCAATGCTTTTCCATCCGGCATCATCGCTTCTAACGTTGTTGTGTATAGGGCACCTTTGAACTTCTCGCTCTCTGTTTTCTTTCCAGTAAGCACCGGAATAGCCAAATAATTCTCCATCAAATCCTTGTATGCGCCTAATATTTCCATGACTTCTCGGTCTGCTTCTTCTTCTGTAGCGTGGGCTGTGTGTCCTTCTTGCCACAGAAATTCTCTTGTTCTAAGAAAAAGCTTAGTAGCGCTTGTCTCCCATCTTACAATGTTACACCATTGGTTCTGTTTTAATGGCAAGTCTCTCCAGCTTCTAATCCACTTCGAATACATAGCATACATTATTGTCTCTGACGTGGGTCTTACTGCAAGTCTTTCTTCTAATGGGCTTTCTCCGCCCACTGTGACCCATGCAACTTCTGGGACAAAGCCTGCAAAATGCTCTGCCTCTTTCCTCAGAAAACTTTCAGGTATAAACATGGGGAAGTACACGTTTCTATGTCCAGTAGCCTTTATTTTCTGATTAAAGACTTCTTGGATTTTTTCCCAGATGGCATAGGAATGTTCTCTGAAGACCATGCAGCCTTTGATTGGAGCATAGTCCGCAAGTTCCGATTTTGTGACAACTTGAGTGTACCATTCTGAAAAGTCTTCTGTTTTTTTGACAGTAACGCCAATGTCAGACATTTTCATCTCTCTCCAACTGTTTAATCCTAGTTGAATATAATTCTAATGAAAAACCAACCCTAACATGGGCTAAACTGCGCGAGAAATTAGCAATGTGGAACGCAATCGCCCATTTTGCACCACTTCCCATAAGAATGTACAAGGAACCTATTAAATATTTTCTTCATTTTTCTGGTTAACTCCTAAGTGGCTAGATACGTAAGTGTTTTAACCAAATAGCATCTAACTTGAATTTAGTCTCCTCAATCAGACATGGGATTAAATTGAAGGCAATTCTGATTATTTGTGATGGAATGGCTGACAGACCAGTAAAGGAGTTAAGCTGGAAAACACCATTGGAAGCGGCTTACAAACCATCACTGAACCAAATAGCAAAAACTGGAATCTGCGGCATCATGGACCTAATAGCGCCTGGAATTCCCCCTGGAAGCGATTCAGCCACACTTGCGCTCCTCGGCTATGATGCCCTAAAGGTTTATTCTGGAAGAGGCGCCTTTGAAGCCGTTGGTTCGGGCGTTCAGGTTTTACCAGGTGATGTTGCTTTCAGATGCAACTTTGCAACAGCAAACGAAAAACTGGTTGTTTTGGATAGACGTGCTGGAAGAATTGAAAACGAAGACGCAGATAAACTGGCACAGAGCCTTCAGAAGATCAAGTTGAAAACACCTTCTGTTAAATTCTTGTTCAAAAACACAATACAACACCGCGCAGTACTCGTAATTCGAGGACCGAAACTTTCAACTGCCGTTAGCGACTCAGACCCTCAAAAAACAGGAGAGAAAGTTCTAGAAATAAAACCTCTAAATACAAGCTTTGAGGCAAAATACACAGCAAAAATTCTCAATGAACTCGCACATCAATTCCACACAGTTCTGAAAGACCACTCGGTTAACAAGCAGAGAGTTAAACGGAAATTGTTGCCTGCCAACATTATTCTGTGTAGAGGTGCGGGAACGATTCCGAAAATTAAGCCTCTATCCGAATTATATGGAGTTAAGGCTGCATGCATAGCTGCTACATCATTGATTAGAGGCGTTTGTGAAGCTTCTGGAATGAAATTGATTAACGTCAAAGGTGCCACGGGAACGCCCCAGACGGATTTCCTTGCTTTAGCTAAAGCCACAAATCAAGTGTTGAGAACATTTGATTTCGTGCTTTTGCATGTGAAAGCAACCGATGTCGCCAGCCACGATAGAAACATTAAGCAAAAAGTTGAGATGATTGAAAAAGTCGACAACATGGTCGGTCGTATACTTAACAACATTGATTTGAACTCGGTTTACTTGGCTATAACAGCAGACCACACAACATCTTTGGCTACTGGGAATCATGAAGGCGACCCAGTTCCAATCGCCATAACTGGTCCATACGTTCGCCGTGATGATGTTGAAAGATTTGATGAACGGTGTTGCGCTAAAGGTGGACTTAACAGGATTAGAGGCATGGATTTGATGCCTACTTTGATGAATTTGCTGGGCAAAACTAAAAAGTTTGGAGCTTAGTGTAGTTCACTGGATGGGCATTAGTCGCCATTCTCTGTAATCAGTAATAACTTTGATGTATCCTCTGAGCGTGTTATCAACTTTAGCGTCACCTGTGTCAACCCTTAACACATTTCCTTCAATGCTTTGAAGTTTGCTTCTAGTTGCTGCAACAATTATTCGTTGCTTTTCAAGTCGTTTAATGATTTCGGGGCTTATTTGCTGGTTTCCTCTTCCTAATAAGATTCCTTGACGTCCAATCGGTGAAAGAATAATCCAGACGTTTTGCCAGTCTTCCACTTCCTTCAGAATTCTTTTCTCATCCACGTCAAGTGTGACTTTGCCTTTTTTGTAAATGTCTACGCCCAAGACGGTTTTTTCAATACCTAGCAATTGAGCAACGCATTTCACTGTTGTTCCAGGACCGAGTATGTATGTTGCAGTTGGCTGCATTTCTTCTCTTATGAATCTTGCAATTGCCATTTGATTCTCCTTCTCATCGACTGTTTCTGGGCTCACTTGTTTGCTTCCTTGAATGTGTGCAGGAAGAAAAGGTCCCTTTAGAAACCCGTAAAGTTTTACCGTAAAAGTGTCGCTGCGAATGGATTTCTCGTCAGCGTCTATTATTTCAAACTCGGCTATTTCTGTTTGTTTTTCAGCAAAAGCCAAAATGACTTCGGCAGCGTCTGAAGAGTTTACTGCAAAAATGCCACTGTACATTTTCACTCCTGAAGGCACACCTAAAACTGGGATGTCCTCATTGTCTCGCATAGCATCAAAAACGTCTCTGGCAGTGCCGTCTCCGCCTACAAAAACTATCAAGTCAACATTTGCGCCTGTCAGTAGTTTAACTGCTCTCTTCGTATCTTTTGCACTTGTTTCCTTTCCAATTTTCATTGGTAAAGTTCGAACATTAAAACTTGCTGTTTTCGCTTCATTTGCGCCCATAACTCCAGGACATGTCAAAACTTCAATTTGCCTGTCTCCAAAATTTTCTTTTAGTTTGTGCAGAAATTCTGTTGCTCTTTTCGGTGCTATGGGTTTCGCTCCTCTTGCAATTGCCTCTCTTAAGACAGCGTCTGTTCCTTTCAGTCCCACTTTTCCTCCCATGCCTGCAATTGGATTTACGATTAAGCCCAGCTTCATATTCATATCTTGTGCGTCCAATCAGAAGATTTGTTAAGCATGCTATAAACTATTTCAGCAATGCCACTATTAGAATTGGTTGCGGGGAAATTGATTGACAAAAGCTGACTTGTCTTCCGGGACTTTTTCCATACGCGCTGTATCACCAGATTCCAAGTTTATGGGTGTTGCAGTGGCTTCCGGCTCTGCATCAGTAAGCGAAAGAGTTCCATATGCGAAACCTGGAATAGGAGTAATCGCTACACAAGCTTACACAAACGTTACCTACGGAACTAAGGGGCTCGAATTGCTTATCCAGGGCTTGTCACCTCAAGAAACGTTGAGTAAGCTTTTGGAAGAAGACTCTGGAAGAGATTTTAGACAGGTAGCGATGATAGATTTTAAGAAGAGAAAAACCGTTTTCACAGGCGCTAGCGTTCAAGAGTTCAGTGCTGAGATTATGAAAGAGAATTACATTGTTATTGGAAACCTGCTTTCAAGAAGTGCAGTAATCAGCGCCATGGCAAAACAATTTGAAATCTCTAGTGACAGTTTAGCCTGGGGAATGATGAATGCATTGAGAGCTGGAAGAAAAAGTGGTGGAGACAAGCGAGGCGAAAAATCAGCAGCACTGATTGTGGTCGATGCTGAAAAAGTTGAAGTAGAGGTAAAGATTGCCTCTCACAAAATCCTATTGAAGCGTTATCTCGAAAGCTGAAATTGCAGTAGCAATGTGAAAAGAGTTTTTTCAGTCCGAAAATTCTTATATCTCGAAAGTTTCAAACATCATTTTCCCAAGATGATTGAGGGCGTCGAAAAATGTCAGCGAAAAACATGAAAAGGATTCTCGTGACAGGCGCCACTGGACAGATAGGCTCTGAACTAACAATGGAGCTTCGTAAAAAGGGTCACAAAGACAGTGTCATTGCTGCTGGACACAAAAAGAAACCTAGTGACAAATTGTCGGAGTCTGGGCCTTTCGAGTATGTTGACACTACTGATAGGGAAAACATCTCAAAAGTTGTCAAGAAATATGATGTTGACACAATTTATCATTTGGCTGCTGTTCTATCTGCTATCGGCGAAGAAAATCCGCAACTTGCTTGGCACGTGAACATGGATGGACTATACAATGTACTTGAGGTTGCACGAGAACACAAATTAGCCAGAGTCTTCTGGCCCAGTTCAATTGCAGTTTTTGGGCTGAAAGCTTCACGCGTTAACACACCTCAAGACTCCGTTTTGATTCCGAGAACAGTTTACGGCGTAACAAAAGTGGCTGGAGAACTTCTATGCAATTATTATCACGGTCGATTTGGTTTAGACGTGCGCAGCGTTCGCTATCCAGGAATCATAAGTAGCGAGACTCCTCCGGGAGGAGGCACCACGGACTATGCAGTGGAGATATTCTATGAAGCGATCAGGAGAAATCACTATGTCTGCTTTGTTAAAGAGGACACAGTTCTGCCAATGATGTACATGCCAGATTGCATGAAAGCAGCCATAGACCTAATGGAGGCTGATGCCTCAAAAATAAGCCATCGCACCAGCTACAACGTGAATGCAATGAGCTTTTCTGCTGGCGAATTAGCAAGAGAAATCCAAAAATATATTCCCAGCTTCAGATGCGAATACAAGCCTGACTTTAGGCAGAAGATTGCAGATTCATGGCCCATGTCAATAGATGATTTTGTAGCCAGAAAAGAGTGGGGTTGGAAACCCTCTTATGACCTGACTTCGATGACGAAAGACATGATAGAAAAACTTTCTGAACGTTTTGCCAAAAACATGGTTTAAGCAGAAAAGAGTTTAAGAGCGTGAACTGAAGATTAGAAAAGCGAGGTCAATGGAAATGCGCGACCCAACAGCGTTCTTACGAGAAGAATATGAGGATTTGGTGAAGAACGAGCTTGACTGGAAACTTAAAATTTTACAAGGCCCAAGTACTCCATGGTGTATTGTTGATGGAAAAAAGGTTCTAATGTTCTGTTCCAACAACTATCTAGGATTGAGCAACCATCCCAAACTGAAAGAAGCAGCAATAAAAGCTGTTCAAACTCACGGCGCAGGTTCGGGTTCTGTCCGTCCGATTGCCGGAAACATGGATATACATATAGAACTTGAAAAACGTTTGGCAAAATTTAAACACGCAGAGGCTTCGCTTGTTTATCAAACAGGTTTCGCGGCTAATGCAGGTCTGATCTCTCAATTAGCCAGTAAAGGCGACTTGATCATAAGCGACGAGCTTAATCACGGTAGCATAATCGACGGGGTTAGGTTGTCACATGCGGAAAGAGCAGTTTACAAACACTCTAACGTGCAAGATTTGCAACGAGTTTTAGAAGAAACAGAGAAGCACCAACCGCCATACATGCGAATTCTCATAATAACAGACGGTGTCTTTTCCATGGACGGCGACATAGCACCCCTCGATGAAATTGCTGAACTAGGCGCCGAAAATGGTGCTATGGTTTATGTAGATGACGCTCACGGCGAAGGCGTTTTAGGCGAGAGTGGAAGAGGTATAGTCTCACACTTTAAACTTGGTCGTGACAAAGTGCACGTGGAAATGGGCACATTCTCTAAAGCTTTCGGCGTGGTAGGTGGGCACATTTCAGGTTCCAAAGACTTAGTTAACTTTGCTTATAACAAGTCGCGGACGTGGCTTCTCAGCGGGTCGCATCCACCAGCGGTTGCGGCAGCATGTATAGCAGCCATTGACGTTTTAGAAAATGAACCACAACATGTACAGCGACTTTGGGAAAACACTAGATATTTCAAACAAGCCATGAAAGACTTGGGCTTCGACATAGGCAACAGTCAGACCCCGATAACTCCAGTTATTGTTGGTGAAAGCGGCGTCGCAAAGAAACTAAGCACACGGCTTTTCGAAGAAGGGGTCTTTGCTTTACCAATTGTTTATCCGATGGTGGCTCGAGACAAAGCCCGAATAAGAACTATAATGAATGCTGCTTTAACACAGGAAGACTTAGACTTCGCCATAGGCACTTTCGAAAAAATCGGAAAAGAAATGCACATAATTTAGCGTTCTCTTTGCAATAACGGATAAATTGTGTTGAATTCCAGATTTTATTTCTTCTGAACGAGCAGCGAAACGTTCAACAAGCACTTAAGCTATCGTATGGCGCCACGTTCAGCTATATCTTTCCCTGCTTTCCCTATAGCCTCGTAGGCAAGACCTTTCTTGCCCTCTGCCTTAGTCACAGCGTCCCTTAGTTTCGCAGCGTCAATGGGACAATTTTTGGAAACTTGGTGAATGAATTTTCTCAATTCGTCCGAATTAAAATGGCAGCTCAGTGTCAGTTCTTCGATGATTTCTTTTGAAGTTTTCGTGTCTCCGTAGCAGCTTTCGCTTAGTTCTTCCATTGCATACTGCAAGAATTTCGGCTCAATATTACATTTTGAGCTTAATTGTTCCGCCCATTTTGAACTCAAATAGCTCACTTCCCAGGTAGATAAGTTTAATGATTTTATGTTATTTAAGCATTGACTTCGAAATGCAGGATTTTTTCAAAACCTTGTCAATGTCTTCGAGTCCGAGTTTTTCGAGTGTTTTTGTTTTTGGAATACCATTTTCATCCCATCCTACCGCATTATAGTATCTCCTCTTGTCTTCTTCCACTTGCATTTTATCAACAGTTTTTCCCTTGTATGGACCAGAAGGCAAAGGTTCATAGAATCTTGGCGGATTTTCATCGTGGGTCTTTGGTTTCCATTTTATGTCTGGTCCGCCTAAGAGCAGCAATGCTCTCTGTATTTGCAGTATTCGAAACGCTTTGATTTTGTACCATTCTTTTTGTGTTAATTCTATGCCAGTTACTGCCTTGTAAAAGTCAAATTTAACTTTGCGTGGCACTCCGAAAACATTGAAGTTGCAGTGTACTCCAGAATCGTTGAAAATCTCACTAAGCTCGCTTCCCGATCCATCAAGCGGCAACCCAGCCGTGGATGTGTGGTCTCCTCCTTGGACTGAGCACGCATAAGAGATTGATTCTGGATAGTCTTTTCCGCTGCGGATTCCATGGGCACCAATACTTATGCCCTTAGACTGAACAGCATATTTTAGCACATCTGTCTTTTTCTTTTCTCCGATTTTCAATGCTGCCCTATATGTTCCTTCCGCTAATAAGTCACCTATGCCTTCTCTATAAGCGATTTTTTTTGCTAAAGCGGCGAAGGCTTCCACGTCGCCCCATTTTGGTTCAATTCCATCCAAATCCTTTTTAGTCAATATTCCTCTCTGGAAAAGCTCAGCGGCAAAGCCCATTACGTTTCCTGTTTGTATGCCGCAGAGTCCTAAGTCATCGGCGAGGGATGAGAGAAACACGTTTTCTTCTGGAGTGAATAGTCCCAGGTTTGGTCCCAAGTAGGCTTGCATTTCATAATCTGGATTGTCAGTTATTGCTCCTTTGAACCTTCCAGTCTTAATCATGGCTACTTTTAAGCAGCAGGTTGGACAGCCAAAATCACTCCAAGACTGTTTTATCCACACTCTATTCTCGAATTGGTCAACGCCGAAACTTTTTTCGTTGTGCCACTCATCCTGCCAATTCCGAACTGGTTCAGAGCTTGTTTCTGCTCCAACCTCGTAGCCGCCTGAGCCTGTACCCCACCGTCTCCATAATACATTTTCATATATGTTGTCATTCACCACTTTGATTAGTCGTTTTACCTCTTTGATGTTTGCCGCTTTTGGCAATGGTCCAGTGCCTTTAACTGCTATCGCCTTTAGCTTTTTAGAACCCATGACTGCGCCATAGCCACCATAACCCGCTGCATGTGTCCATTTTGCTGCAACCACCGCTGTGCGCACTTTATTCTCTCCAGCTGGACCAACATATAGAAATGAGGGTTCTTTCAACTGGCCAAATTTGGGATAGCGCTTTCTCAGAAGTTCTCTACATTCTCTTCCAAGTGTTGCCATTGTCTGTTTTGCGTCTTTTCCCCAAATATGACTAGCATCTCTGATGTCCACGTCGGAATCCTTGATGAAAAGGTAAACAGGCTTATTTGATTCACCAGTTACAATAATACCATCATAACAAGCACATCGCAGCTCAACGCCAAACTCTCCAGCTACAGTTGAGCCTATGACACCATTGCTTTGTGGTGACTTGCCTGAAACGCAAATTCTTCCACCGGGATAATACCCCGTCAATGGACCAGTTAAGAACAGAAGTATATTTTCTGATTTTAAGGGGTCTATTTTTTCCCATTTTTTGCCAAGTCTGTCCCAAAGAATTTTTGTTGCTAAACCTCTGCCTCCTATGTAATCTTTCAGAATATTGTCTCCGATTTTTATGTCTTTAATCGCTTGTGTTGAGAGGTTAACTTCGAGAATTTTTCCGGCATATCCTTTAATCATATGTAATCCTCCGCTTGTTCACCATACATTTTAATCGCCAGATCTTTTGCTATTTGCTCTGGCGTTCGTGCATAAAGCTCGTATGGACGTGCCCTTCTGTGAACAGTAGTTAGCACATTCCAGCCGCCTTCTTGGCAGACCTTCACACACTGAGGGCTGCCATTGCACAAATCACAAATTACAATATGATTTTTCGCAGGGTGCATGTGGGGAACTCTGCCTGGACAAGCTTCTATGCATTTTCCACAGGCAATACACGCCTTTGTTTTTACCAGAACAGCGCCAGTTTTTTTGCTTATTGATAAGGCGTCTACTGGGCATGCCTTTACACATGGATAGTTCTTGCATTGAGTGCAAAAGTGCGGGAAATCTGCTCCTGGAACTGGCATGAAGACTCTTATTCTTGAGGCTTCTGGCCATATGCGATTTTCGTGATATAATGAACATGCTATTTCGCATTTTCTGCATCCGCTGCATTTGATTAAGTCTCTTGCTATCCAAATAGGTTCTTTTTTTGTCGTCAATTTCTAGTCTTTCCCAAAAGGTTAGAAGAATGTCTGTGAATTTGCATCGATTTAAATGTGACGCTTGCGTGCATTGCTATGGTAAGCTCTTTAAGTTTGATGTTTTCTAATGGAATGGAAAGGAGAAGCTTTCTAGTTTGGAGTTTTCAGAAATCCTTCGACAAATGTTTGCTTGGATGGAAAATTTGGCGCTTCAGTATGGATATTTTGGAGTTTTCTTAATCGGTTTCGTTGGAGCAATATCAATTTTCTTTCCCATTCCCTACACAGTTATTATTTTTACGCTGGGAGGGGTTGAAGGTTTTGAGCCTTTGCTTATTGCCGTTGCAGCCGGCTTAGGCTCAGCTATTGGAGAATTCTCTGGATACCTGCTTGGTGTGGGTGGAAGGAAAGTCATTAATGAAAGATATGAGAAGAGAATGGACTTGTTAGTGAGGCTTTTTAATAGGTTTGGTCCAATCGTGATTTTTCTCTTTGCTTTAACACCACTGCCAGATGATTTGCTGTTTATTCCACTGGGAGTTATGCGTTATAATCTTATTAGAACCTTTATTCCAGCATTGATTGGAAAATTCTGCATGAATCTCATTGTCGCATACAGTGGTCGCTTCTCAATACAGATTATTCGAGATATTTTTGGTGTTGAAAACGATTGGATATCTGCGTTGATTGGGATGGTTCTTGCAATAATTTTGTTAATCATAGTATTTGTAATAATGTTTAAAGTAAACTGGGAAAAATATCTTGATAAATATGTTAACGAAAAAAGTAGTGGCGAATAAAATTGAGAGTCATAGCTGATTTGCATATTCACAGTCGTTATAGCCGTGCTACAAGCCAAAAAATGTGCATCGAAGAAATAGCTCGTTTTGCAAGTATTAAGGGCTTGAATCTTGTAGGCACTGGAGATTTTACTCATCCTAAATGGCTTAAAGAACTGCGGGAAACCTTAGTGCCTGCCTCTGGTGCCGGCTTGCATGAAGTTGCAGGGGTCCAGAGAGCGCCTGTGTATTTTATGATGACAACAGAGGTGTGCACTGTATTCACCTTCAAAAACGATGTTAAAAAGATTCATCACGTTATTCTAACGCCCAATATAGAAACAGCCCTCCAAATCAACGACAGATTAGCAAACTACGGTAACTTGGAAGCTGATGGTAGACCAACGTTAGATATGAATGCTCCACAATTGGTCGAAGAAATCATGGAAATTTCAGATGAAAACATGGTTTTTCCAGCTCATGCTTGGACGCCGTGGTTCAGCATTTTCGGTGCATACAGTGGTTTCAACAACGTAGAAGACTGTTATCAAGACATGACGAAACACATTCGCGCGTTAGAAACAGGATTATCTTCGGATCCTCCCATGAATTGGCGCCTAAGCAAACTTGACAATTACACTTTGGTGTCGAATAGTGATAGTCATAGTTTTTGGCCTTGGCGTATCGGTAGAGAAGCTAACGTTTTCGAGCTCGACAGACCAAGTTACCGCGAAATTGTGGATGCAATTCGTTTTAGAGACAAAAGAAAATTCAAATTTACTATTGAGACAGACCCTGCCTACGGAAAGTATCACTGGTCTGGTCATAGAAATTGTCATGTATCGTTTTCTCCACAGGAGGCGATAAAATTTGGAAACATCTGTCCAGTTTGTCGTAGAAATCTTACTAGAGGCGTTGAGCAACGTGTAGAAGAGTTGGCTGACCGCCCAGCAAATTTCAAGTCTGACGGCGCTATAGGTTTCATGCATCTGCTTCCGCTTTCCGAGATAATAGCAACCGTGTTGAACGTTGATTCCCCGTCAAGTCAGAATGTGTGGAGTATCTACAACCTGCTAATTGAGAAATTTGGTAACGAGTATACTGTTTTCATAGACGCTTCTGAGGACACATTACGCAGAGCAGTAGACGAAAAGATTGCTCAAGCAATAATTAGGGTCAGAGAAAGACGCGTCAAAGTGATGCCTGGATATGATGGCGTCTACGGGCAAATCAAAATTTTTGACGAGTCGCACACAGAGAAGGCTCCCTCGCAAAGAGTTCAACAGATGAATCTTGCAGATTTTATATAGCCGTTTTTTCATGGTCTTTAACTGTCTACGCGTTAAGCGGGTGTACGACAAGACTTATTAAGTCGTAATATGCCAGATATATTTGGGCTTGACAAAATGGAAAATCTAACTGAGCAGATGGGCAGGAAAGAGAATAAGATTTCGAGGATTATTGATAAGGTTCTGAATCAGGTTTTTGGTGAAGAAGCTACGCGTTTGATTTACAGGCATTTGGAGAATAATTATGCAGTTAAGCGTGATGAGATTGCTGAGAAGATTGATGTGTTTGCTGCGGGTTTGGAGGAGTTTTTGAGGTCTGGAGCGTACGTTGTTGAACGCAAGATTCTGGAGGACATATACTCTAGTTATGGCTTACTGCGCAGATTAGAATTGGAGAGAACGCAGGAAGAATGCGACTTCGCCAGCCAAGTTAAACTGCTCATGCGAAGGGCATAAACCGCAAGCCCAATTTGTCCATTTTTTTATTCTAATGCTCTTCCGCTCTGCTGAGCCTAGAGACTCCCCTTTAATAAAGATTCTATTGTAGTTTTGATTTGTCAAATCCATGTTCCGGTTGTGTGTCTGTAGTTAGCCTCTTCTTATGTGAAGAGTTCTTTGTTCTATAGTTGTTTTACAGAAGTTTTCTTCAGAATGCATAAAGCGTACAACTGCTTAATATTTTTGAGGAGAGATGGCGAAGGAGAGAATCATGAGAAAGCATGTCTTATTGTTTGGTTCAGTGACTATGTTAATTCTCGTTAGTTTTTCTGTTGTAACCTTAGGCAACAAAGCCCTGACTTGTTTGGCATGTGAAGCTGAAGGTGGTGTTGTCGATAAAATGCCATGCGAATCGTTCAAGGTAAAGATTATCTTCAAAAACACTGGAAAGACCGAGGGCAAATGGTCTGTTAACATAGCCTTTGAAGGCGAAGCTTGGATCTGGAGCGGAACACCACAGACTCTAACACTCAAGCCCAGTAAAGCAAAGACGCTAACATGGAACGGCACTGTTCCATGCGATGCGCAAGTTGATTCAGTTGCAAGACTCATAGTCTACTACAACGATTCCTTCAACGCAATAGACTGGTGGATACACGTGACTTCAGGCGCAGAACTAACAATAACATCCAGCACAGTAGACTGAAGAAAACAGCCTTACTCTATGGAAAATGTTTTCACTTAACGAGAGATTTCAACAGTTTCCTTAGTTTCTTCTTTATCTCTTGCAGTCTAACGAATTCTTCTTCGGACATGGATATTGTCTCTGCATACTCTGTTGCTTCAATTTTTGTTATGAAGTCAAGATCTTCCATATTAGACAGTTTATCTTCATATTCTGATAAGCCGCAACATTGGTTTAGTTCAGTTCTTAAGTCGACAAGTTGATCAAGATTACTTTCGTCATATTTGACGTTGAATCCCAGTTTTTTTAATGCGTCCAGTATCTCCGCTTCTCGTTGCTTGGCTAGTTTTCGATTTTTGGGAGTTCGTGTGGATGTTTTTCCAACACTAAGATTGAAAGTTTCCGCGGTTGTTCTGTAATAGCTCTCAATAAGGTGACCTAACCGTTCCTCGCGTACTACTTCAACTAAATCTCCTTTTTGGAGTTTTTTTATGTGGTGATAGACTGCTTGTGGAGACAAGTCTAGTTGTTCTGCTATTTGGCTGACTGTCATTTCTTTGACTCGTAAGAGAAATACAATCTTTCGTCTTGTTTCATCAGCTAACAGCTGAAATGCTTCTGGATCAGTGATGGTTTTTATGGTTTTCATGTTTGCCTACCAATAAAGTAAGTGTTTTACTCAGTATAAAAATGTTTTGTTTATTAAAACGCAAACTTTATAAGCAACTGAGATATAAGTATTAAAATGAGGATTTGAATATAAAAATGGTGATTGAAATGGAATGTAAACGTGAACAAACAAGCAAAATTAACCCACAGACAAAATCTGAAAAACTAGCGAAGTATGATGCATTGACCAGAGCTTTCAATACATCAGGACAACGCTATGCTGAAACGGCTGAAAATGAAGCCCAAACCGATGAAGCAAGCAAAGTCTATCAAAAGGAACAGTCAACCGCAGAATATTGGCGTTCAGTAGCAATCCAACAAACCAGCCGACACGTCATCACTTAGTCCTCCCTCTTTTTTTATAGAGCTAGAAGACCTGAGAAAGCAGTCTTCATCTTACATCAAATTTATTCAAAATTGTCATAAAAGCTGATAAATGAGGGGTTTCTTATTTGGCGCATGTAGGAGTGGAATCCAAATAGGCTGTGGAGTATTCGGAGCAATAAACTTCGAAAAACAGCCCGTCTTCCCATATATATACTGGGGTATGAGAGCCCAAAACCATCGAGGGCATCAGTCCCACGGCTTCCTTACTTATGATAATGGAAAATTTCACATTTACAGAAACCTTGACCTCATTCCAAAGATAAAAACAAACGCCATCCAAGAATGGTTCGGACGCTTACCCGGACAAGTTGGCATAGCAAATGTTCGCTATACAACTTCTGGAAAATGCGATGAAAAATCCCTCATAAAGGGCACTCAGCCCGTGACAGCTTCAAAAAACGGACTGAAACTCGCTATTTCATTCAACGGAAATGTCGTCAACACGTTTCAACTCAAAAAAGAAATATGCCAAAAATTTCCCAGCTTCAGCTACGAATGCGATGCAGATCTAATTTCACACAAAATGCTCATCGAACTAATGAGAAGCAACGATTTAGCATCAGCAGTTGAAACGTGCATGCAAGAAATCGAAGGAGCATTTTCAGTGGTCGGTATAACAAAAGACGGCGAGTTCTTCGCCTTCAGAGATCCTAACGGCGTAAGACCATTATGCGCTGGACATAGCGAGAATCAGGCTACGTACGCCTTTTCATCAGAAACTGTAGGCTTAGACATAAACAGTTTCAAAAGAGATTTTGAAGTCGAGCCTGGCGAATTCGTAACTGTCTCAAAAAACGGCTTCCACAGAGAGCAATTAGCCAACGGACATAGAGCCTCTTGTGCGTTTGAATTTGCGTATTTCGCCAGACCAGACTCGTGCTTTGACGATAGATATGTCTACGAAGTGCGTGAAGAGTTTGGAAGAAACCTTGTCAAAGAGAACTCAACTATTGTTAAAAATGCGGATATAGTGATTTCTGTGCCTGAAACTGGCGATGACGCAGCGATGGGCGTTCACGAAGCCTCTGGCTTGAGATGGGAAAGAGCCTCCAGAAGGCACCGTTACGTTACAGAAAGAGCCTTCATCCTCCTCAACAAAGAGCGCCACGCAACAATCGACAAAAAAGTCAATATTCTAGCATCAAAAATAAAGGGAAAACATGTCATAATCACCGAAGACAGTATCGTTCGCGGCGACACAACCAAGGTCGTCATAGAAAAACTGCGCAAAATGGGCGCCAAAAAAGTATATTTATTCGTCACTTTTCCACGCATAATAGGACCATGTTTCTATGGCATTGACATGGCGACCTATGGACAGTTGATAGGCTCAAAGCATAACGCTGAAGAAATAGCGCATGTCATCGGTGCAGACGCAGTATGTTATCAATCAATAGAGAACCTCGTGAAAGCCACAGGCTTCACTCGCGATCAGCTATGCCTAGCGTGTGTAACCGGAAAATATCCCACGCCATTAGCGCAGAAAATAGCGGATGAAATGAAGAAGAGGTTCATGGAAGGTTACGAGGAAGCAGGAAGGCTATACGAGATAGAGGAAGCCATCCAAAAAGCCTAGCGGTAAAAGCAAATAAGTTTTTCACGCTTATTCGTCTAATCTAGGAGCCTAACTCATGGAGAAAGTTGGGATACTTGTAATATCATACGGTGCTCGAGAAACCGCCATAGTTGACGTTTTCACACGAAGCACGAATTATGATGTGCAAATCTATGTTGCAGACAAACAGCGAAATCCCTTCAACATGAAAAGAGCCACCAAACATGTCGTGATTTCCGACTTAAACATAATAGAAATCTGTAAATTCGCAGAAACGAATAAGGATAAAATCGACTTCTGCATTGTCGGACCAGAGAAACCAATAATAGACGGCGTCCGCGACCTCATTGAAAAACAAACATGCATACCTGTCATCTGCCCAACAAAAGAATACGCTATAGAAGCAAGCAAAATCAAGCAACGCTTGCTATTCAAGCAAGTCGTGCCAGAAGTAAATCCCCGCTTCCAGATATTCAATCCTAAGGACTGCAAAACTCAAGAAGAAGCTAGAAAAACTGTTTACAAGTGGCTTGACGAGTTAGACGATAAAGCGGTTGTTAAACCCGACCTGCCAGCGGCAGGAAAAGGGGTAGGAGTCTGGGGGGACCACTTCACAACCCGCCAGCAACTCTTAGAACATTTCATGGCGAATCTTCAACAAGGATCAGTAATAATAGAAGAAAAAATAGAAGGCGAAGAATCAAGTTTTCAGGCTTTCTGCGACGGCAAACATCTTGCGCCCTTGCCTGAAACGCGAGATTACAAACGAGCCTTTGACGATGATAAGGGACCACAAACAGGTGGCATGGGCTCATACAAGGATGTAGGCGAAATCTTGCCCTTCATGACAAAAACTGATAGAACCAAAGAAGTGAAAATCGTTACTAAAATCTTCGAAAAACTGAAAATAGAAGACAAAACAGCCCTCAGAGGAGTACCCTTCTACATGGCTTTTATGCATACCGGAAAAACACTGAAAATTCTTGAAAACAACAGTCGCCCCGGTGACCCAGAAATAATCAACATACTGCCAATCTTAAAAAACGACTTCGTTGACATATGCTTCAAAATCTTGGAAGGCAACCTAACACACATAGAACTAGAAAAAACAGCGACGGTTGTAACATATAAAGCTCCTCCAAACTACGCTGAATACATGGACACATTTCCTGATCAAGTGGATAAGCAGGAAATTGGCAAATCAGTCAACTTGAGCAGGGCGTACGAGCTAACCAGAAAATACGGCGACAGAATCCGCATTTATCCAGCAGCTATGGAACAACGCCACAGTGAAACATATGCCCTCAAATCTAGAGCAGTGGCGATTGTAGGCGTAGGCGAGAACATTGAGTCTGCTAGACAAATCTCTTTGGAAGGCATAAACGCCATAACAGGCGGAGCTCTTTGGTACAGAACTGACATAGCTTCAAAACAACACATAGAAAAAAGCACTAAGCACATGGAGGAGTTGAGGCGTCGACAGTGAAACGAGTTTTCATATCGGACTGTGAAGGACCCATCTCAAGGAATGATAATGCCTTCGAATTGACAGCCCATTTCGTTCCAAACGGCGACAGGCTTTTCACTGTTATAAGCAGATACGACGACGTTTTCGCTGACTTTCTGAAAAGACCAAGTTACAAGGCTGGCGACACTTTGAAGCTTATTTTGCCTTTTCTGAAGGCTTATGATGTTACAGACGATAAGATGCGGAAATTCTCTGCACGGAACCTGGTTTTGATTGCTGGTATAAAGAATACGCTTGACCATCTAAGGAAGGTTGCTCATGTTTATGTTGTTAGCACAAGTTACGAGCATTACATAATGGCTCTTTGCCAAGCTTTAGATTTTCCATACGAGAACACCTACTGCACAAAACTAAGCCTCGACCAATATCACATGACAAAAGAAGAAAAAGAGAAACTTCAAAATATTGCAAAGGAAATCTCCCAAATGCCCATAATCGAAATTCCTTTCAAGGCAAGAGTACTGAACGATTTTCGAGAAGAAGACCAAAAGATAATTCAGCGGTTGGATGAGATTTTTTGGAAAGAAATTGCATGCACTGATTGTGGAAGAATTTTCTCTGAAGTCAATCCTGTTGGAGGTAGCGAAAAGGCCAACGCTGTTGAAGACATAGCTAAGAGGACAAGTGTAGCGTTGGTGGATTCTATGTATGTTGGCGACAGTATAACAGATGTTGAAGCCTTCCAAGTTGTGAAAGAAAATGGCGGATTGACTGTCTCTTTTAATGGTAACCAATATGCTATAAAAAATGCCGAAATTGCCATCCTTTCTGAAAACAGCATAGTAACTTCTGTAATCGCAGATGTTTTTAGCAGATTAGGAAAACAGCCGACTCTTAGCTTTGCGGAAAACTGGAGTCGCAACGCATTAATGAAAAGTTCAGTGAATCAATCATTGCTTAACGGCCTTTTCAGATTGTATCCCGGTGAATTGCCTAAAGTTAAAATAATAACAACTCAAAATATGGAGAATCTAGCAAAAGAGAGCACTGAATTTAGGAAAAAAGTTAGAGGAGAAGCCATAGGAAGACTGGGGTAGAATGGTTAAAAAACCCTTTATAGAGGATACATATGCGGAGCTTTTTGCTGGTCTCTACTGCCGAGTAATTGTCACTGCAGATGATGCAGAGATGCTTAGAAAGGCTGCGGAAGACGCAACTGCAACGCCATCTGGAGTCATAGGCAGACTTGACAGTGGAATTGAAAGATGGCTAAACGGAAAGGAAACGCCTGATAAGCGAAAAGGGGCAATTTTACAGTTTTGGAAAGGTTTGGATAAAGGAAAACCTTTTGAAGATATGGTTGGTCGTTTTGAGAAGGAATTCTCTTACAGAATTCGCCAAGACATCCTCGTCAAACCGTTTACCGCTGTCTTTGACGCTTTATCTGTGAAGCCTGAAGGAAAATTCGACATGATGGAGAGGGTTGGACACTGTGGGGATGGATTCGAGTGGGAAGAAAAGCTCTATGGACGCAATATGATTGTTGTTCCGATAATGGTTCCTGATTTTCTCATAGAACGATACATTGGGTATGCACGAGGAATTGCGGGTGGCAACTTCTGGTATATGTGCGAAACAAAGAAGGCAGTGGTGGAAACTGGGAAAAAAACACTAAACGCTATAAGCAAAATTGAAGGCGTAATAACTCCTTTTGATATCTGTTCTGCAGGTTCCAAAACCGAAACCAAATTTCCATTAGTAGGACCTACCACTAATCATCCTTTTTGTCCTTCTCTGAAAAAGAAACTGGGTAAGGCATCAAAAGTTCCTAAAGGCGTCGGCTACATTCCAGAAATTGTGATCAACGGCATTTCTTTGCAGGCAGTTAAGAAAGCCATGAAGGCAGGCATAGAAGCGGCATTAAAAATTGATGGTGTAGTGCGGATTTCTGCGGGAAATTATGGCGGAAAACTAGGTGACTACAAGATTTACTTGCGTGAGCTGTTCCCATGAAACGCTTCGACGCCGTCGGATTCGGCGGCTTAAACGTTGACAAACTTTTCAAAGTGGATAAAATAGCTGGAGCAGAAGAAGAAAGCTTCATAATAGACTATCAAGAATCTTGTGGCGGTTCAGCCGCAAACACTATTGTAGCTTTGGCTAGACTTGGCTGCAATGTAGGTTTTATTGGAAAAGTCGCTGACGACAGAGAGGGCAAAATGTTGACTGAAGATTTTCGCAAAGAAGGCGTGGACACAAACGGCATAATCCACACAAAACAGGGCAGAAGCGGAGCGGTCATGGGTTTCGTGGATAAAAAAGGCGAACGAGCATTATACGTCGACCCAGGCGTTAATGACACAATAGAGCTTAACGAAATTAGCATGAAATATGCGTTCCAAACACACTTCTTGCATATTACATCGTTTGTTGGAAACGAATCCTTTCAAGCTCAACAAAAACTTGTTAAAAGGCTTCTGAATGATGTTAAGTTGAGCTTTGACCCAGGAGAATTGTATGCAAGAAAAGGCGTTGCGTTGGATTCGATGATAAAGCGGACGTTTGTTTTAATGCCGAACCGAAAGGAGCTGGAACTGTTGACTGCAAAAGCAGACTATAAAGAAGGAGCCGAAGTTTTGTTGAAAAAAGGCGTAAAAATAGTTGCCGTAAAGTTAGGTAACAAAGGCTGCTACATAACAGATGGAAAGGAAAGCCAACATGTAGAACCATTTAAGGTAAAAGTTGTCGACACTACGGGCGCCGGCGACGCTTTCTGCGCTGGCTTTCTTTACGGCTTGATTAAAGACAAAAGTCTCTACGAATGTGGGTGTCTTGGCAATTTCGTCGCTTCAAGATGCATAATGAAAATGTGCGCCAGACCTGGGCTTCCGTATCTTGAGGATTTAAAATTTCTTGGTTAAATATTCGATTACGCCTTCTAAAACGAGTTTTCCGTCGCCGTATTGTGGCATTTGCATTTGTTTTGTCCAGTCTGGTTGTTGCCACCAGTAGAATGCTCTTTCTGGATGCGGCATCAAACCGAAAATTGTTCCTTCTGAATTGCATATGCCCGCTATGTCATGAAACGAGCCATTTGGATTCGCTGGGAAACTGCCTTGAGCATATTCGCCATTCTTACTGCAGTAACGAAAAACAAGCTGGTCAGTTTCATAGAGCCTTTCCAGAAGCTGCTTTTCCTTTTGTTTTACGAACATAAACCTTCCTTCCGAATGGGCAACAGGTATGTACAGAGTTTTTCCTTTCGGAATATGTCGTGTAAAAACGCATTTTCCACGGTTTTCTTGTTTAAGATTAATCCAGCGGCAGTTGTAGCCAGGCGGCAAATTCGTGGCCAACGCAGCTTCTGGATAAAGGCTCATCCCATCAAAACCTGGCAACAGGCCAGCCTCAACAAGCACCTGAAAACCGTTGCAAATGCCTAGAATAGGTCGATTTTCATCAACGAAAGCCTTCAATTCGGTTCCTAGTTTAGCTAATATCCATTTAGCCCATATGGCGCCTGCTCGCACATAATCTCCATGAGCGAAGCCGCCAGGAAAAATCAAAACATGATACTCGAGAAGGTTCCGACGCCTGACAACATCATTTGCGTGCACAATGTCCGCTTGAACTTTCAACTCTTCAAACGCCCGCTTCGTTTCAGCGTCGCAGTTTGTCCCGCCCACACGCAGAACGCAGACCTTAACCTCTTCTCGCTTCATCGCTTAAACACCACCGCTCAAAGTATGTTTCCAACTTGTCATCAAATCATTAAGCGCAGCGTCTACAACAACTCTGCCATTTAACCCATAAATACGTAGCCACGGAGACTTCGTAACCAGGCCTAATTTTGCATATGCGTTTCCTTCCATCAACGCTTCGAATTCTTTCTTTGATTCTTGTTGAACTTCCACTAAAAAGCGGCTATTAGACTCTGAAAATAAGGCGAAGTCATTGCGATTTACATTTGTCGCTGGAAGCTTTTGTAGATGCAGTTCCAAGCCATATCCTCCTGCAAAAGCCATCTCAGCTGCAGCCGCACCTAGACCGCCCTCAGACAAATCGTGACAAGCTTTCGTAAAACCTGAATCAATAGCGTTAGTAATAGCCCTGAATGTTTTTCTTGCACTAGCTGAGCGAACTTTTGGCACACTTTTTCCAGTAAATCCCTTCAGTTTGTAGTATTCTGAACCGCCCAATTCTGCGCAAGTTTGCCCGACAATATAAATGGGATTTTTTGGCGTTTTAACATCCATCGAGACAGCACAACGAATGTCTGGAATGATGCCTAATGCAGTAATTAGGAGCGTCGGCGTTATGGGTCCAAGAGGCGACTCATTGTAGAGACTGTCTTTCCCTGAAATAAACGGTGTTCTAAACGCTTTTGCGAAATCATAGCAAGCCTCGCAAGCTCTAACTAAGCTGCCTAGACGTTCAGGTTTCTCCGGGTTGCCCCACGTGAAATTGTCAAGCAACGCTATTCTTCTGCCGCCGACAGCCACACTATTCCGTATCGCCTCGTCTATTGCAGAGGCAACCATCCAATAAACGTCTATTCTTCCATAATTTGGGTTCATTCCGCACGAGATTGCTATGCCCTTCCAAGAATCTTTCAGAGGCTTTATAATAGCGGCATCATTTGGTCCAGCCTGTTCGCCATGAAGCGGCTTAAGCACAGTGTTACCCTTCACTTCGTGATCATAAGAACGTATGACGCTTTCTTTGCTTGCAATGTTAGGCGAAGCTAAAAGCTTCAAGAGCGTTTCTGTTAGGTTTCGCGGTTCTGGGAAAAGAGGGTCTTCAAAAATTGTTGGCTTGTATTCAGCTTTTTTCGTGATTTTTGGTGGTTTGAAAAGGAATGAAATATCCATGTCTGCCACTTTTTCACCTTGATAATAAATCTGCAATGCGTTGTCTGCGGTATATTTACCAATAGCTGTAGCTTCAACATCTTCATTTTCAAAAATCTCCAAAACCTTTTGCAGATTAGTCGTAGGCACAGCCAGAAGCATTCGTTCTTGCGATTCTGAAATGTAAATCTCCCATGGAGCCAAACTCGTATACTTTAATGGAACTTTTTCAAGCTCTATAACAGCACCACAGCCAAACCTTCGTGCTGTCTCACCCACAGCAGACGATAAACCACCGCCGCCTAAATCTGTAATCGCAGAGGCGAAGTCGAGGTCGCGAATAGTGATTATTGCTCTTTTCAGCTTCTCTTCTTCAATAGGGTTTGCAATCTGAACTGCTGGTCGCGAAATTTCCTCTGATTTCTCTGTCAGTTCGGCAGATGCGAAAGTCACTCCGTGAATGCCATCACGGCCAGTTTTTCCTCCAGCCAAAACGATTACGTCGCCTGGATTAGCGTTTCTCCGGTACTTCTTTAGCGGAAGTAGACCAATGCAACCGCAGTAGACAACTACGTTTCCAGTATAACTCTCGTCAAAGTATATGGCTCCACTAACAGTTGGTATTCCCATGTTGTTGCCGTAGCTTCCTATGCCTGCCACAACGCCCATGTAGACGTATTTCGGATGCTTCACACCAGATGGAAGCTTTTCGTAGTTAAAATCTAACGGACCGAAACCCAAAACATCCGTGCATGCAATCGGATTAGCCCAAACACCCAAGATGTCGCGAATAACCCCGCCTACGCCTGTTGCTGCACCGCCAAAAGGCTCTATAGCTGACGGGTGATTATGGGTTTCAACCTTGATTGCCACGCCATAATCTTTGTTGAAGCGGATTATTCCTGCATTGTCTTCAAAAACTGAAAAGCACCATTTGGGATTGATTTCCTCAACAACCTTGACAATATATGTTTTGAAGAGACCATCGATTTCTTTTCCATCCACTTCTATTTTTCCCTTGAAAGTTTTGTGGAAACAATGCTCAGACCATGTTTGTCCAATTGTTTGAAGCTCAACATCGGTGGGATTTCGCCTTTTACCTCCAAAATACTGCTGAACCGTTTTCATTTCCTGCAAGTTTAAACCTATTCCAAGTTCGTTGCTTATTTCCAGAAGCTGCTTATCCACAGCCTTGAGCAAAGCTATCTCAAAAAGAGGAAACGACATTTTTCTGCGCATGTAGAGGCGTGAGTTCATTTTTCCTCCTCTATCGCGATTGCATAATCGTCTTTTGTCGGATTAGCCAAAAGCCGCTTGCACATTTCCTCTGCCTTCGTTTTTGCTTCTTTTCTGGACGCGGCCTCAAGAACTACATTGTAGACCTTGCCCACGTTTACGGCTTCAACTCTATAGCCAAGCTCTTTCAGCAAACGAGCAGTTGTTTCACCTTCCGGATCGCTGTGACCTGGCTTTAGGCTTACTTCAATTTTCACGTGATATCTCATAATTTAAGTTTGAATTTTAGCGATTTAAACGCTTTTATCATTAACGCGGCAAACAATTATTTCAAAAGGATTTTTCTATCCTTGTAAGTTATGCTTATTCCTTCTAAATCTGTTGTTTGCCCTATCTGTTCAGCCCCTACTCTGGTTTTTGCTAAAATGTCTAGTGCCCTTTTGTTATCTGCTTTATCCACTATTATTGCGAAGCCCCATCCCATGTTAAACGTTTTAAACATTTCCTCATCAGTTATTACTCCGTTCAGTTGAGAAGCAGTTTTCTGAATCAACTCAAAGATTGGTTGTGGCTTAAAGTTGTTAAATTTGAAACCTATACCGTTGGAAAATTTGGTCAAGCGGTTGAATTTTAAATATGCGTCGCCGGTGATGTGCACTGCGGCTTTCACCTTAAGCTCTTCAGCAACTTTGAGCAGTTGTTTAACGTATATTTCAGTTGGTTCCAAAACCTCGTACACTATTGTTCTATCAAGCCCATCTGGAACATCATGAGGTTCATATTTTCCACCCCACTGTTTTAGAAGAATCTTCCTTGCAAGGGAAATGCCATTGCTGTGGATTCCGGAACTTCGCAAGCCTATGATGGCGTCACCAGGTTTTATGTTTCTTCCAGAAATTATTTTTTCGTTAGCAACTTCGCCAATTGCCGCAACAACAATGTCAAATCCTTTATCTTCCCCCAATCCTTTGAGAATTTCTGCCACGTCACCTATTTCTCCACTTGGTACTACACACTCAGACTCCATCGCTCCCTTCACGATGCCTTTGAGTAACTCTTCAATAAAGACTGCTTCTGAAAATTGAACGTGAATATTATCTGCAATTGCAAAAGGCTTAGCTCCTGAACGTATAACGTCGTTGACAGCCATGGCCACTCCATCAATGCCTATTGTGTCATATTTTTCTGCTAATTGTGCAATAAGAACTTTGGTTCCTATTTCTTCTATAACAAAGTCCAAGTGACGATTTTCTCCTAGAGGGAAAATTTGTCCGTAAGGAAGCTTGACAACTCCGCCATATCTGCTAAATTTATATGTTTTTTCCAAAATCTGTAATGCCTTTTTAGACTCAGTCCTCAGCTCTCTGTCAACACCGGCTGCGGCATATGTAATTTTCCTAGGCAATTTTATTCTCCCTTAATATCTGCTTTTCTCATTTAAACAAAGCTATTTCTTTATACATACCAAAATAACAGTTTTGCCTTTTGTCATTTTTTTGGTTATAGAGAAATCCAATCTCTTAGCTATTCACTATTTTAGAGAAGATAACGTGTTCTCTTTCGAGATTTTTTCCGAAACTCGAAATTAGAATCTAGACAGTTTTTCCACGATTAACTTATGCCAATTTTTGCTTCAGAATATGTGTGGAAAAGGGCGGTGAAGTGCACTCTGCTGCAACAATATCAGGTGATCTAGTTCGTGAGTATGCGCCGAGCAACATGTCCCTTAAAATACTATATTGCCTCAAATAGGCAATCCCCAATTCGCTAGTCTTATAGAGAACGCTACCTTCTTTTATGTTCGTCTCTATGAAGCCTATTTTGCCCAATAATTTTAAGTATTTTTTAAGTTGTGAATAGTTGACGCTGGTATGCTTCATAAGTGAATAACGTCCTGCATCACCACATTTTAAGGCTTCCAATATCAGAGCAATGATTTCGATATGGCTCCTATATTTATTATCCAAGGATAAGGAGATTAAACTAAATTCCCTCGTATAATTTGCCATAGTCCGACTCCTTCAAACATATAAGCGACATTGAAAAGAATAGAGGTTTTTTCGGTAGACTTCATTGAAAACTGTTGCAAGAAGATATTTTATATATAAGCGTGTTTTTATCTTATTTCAACTGAAACTGTTGAAAAGGGAGACGAGGCATGCTTCAGCGTAGGCTGACATCAAACGAAGCAAAGTTTCTACGCGAAGCTTTTAGCTCTGATTTCATAGACTGTAACATACGTTTGAGAGAGGGGGAATACCAATACAATCTGGCTAAAGTACTCGCATCTTTTCAACTTGAACTATTTTTCCCAGATGTTAAGGACATAATAAAGAAGTTGTATGGAGAAGAAAAAACAGTTGATGTTCAATTCATTCGAAGAATCCAAACAATCTTGAAAAAAATGGAGAAAAGCAACATAGTCAAGATTCTGCCTAAGAAAAAACCTTGGGAGTTGCAGAGATATGTTCTTTCAAGTTTGAAGTTCCGCGATAGTGACAAAAACCTTGTCGTTTTTGCAACAGAACAGGAAATGAAACAGGCACAAGACTTTTTGCAGTCAAGTTTAAAGGAACAAGGGCAAATCACGGCTGTTCCAGAGAAAAATGTCAAAATTACGACTTATGCAGTAGCTCTCCTGATAATTGTGTCATATTTTATTGTAGTATGGGATCTCATGCAACCTAGCATTAACCCAATAATCTTTGTTGCTGCCTTTTTGGTCGGAGTCATGTCTTCCATAATGCTGGGCAAGCTACTTTCGAGAGGTTGATTGTTTTCCAATGTCAACTCTATATTTAGTAGAATGCGTACTAGCAAAGTGGTCGGTGATTATTTGAAGAAAGTTGCGAGGGTCTTTTTCATAATCTTGTGTTTATTATTTGCATTGTTTATCATGAAATATCCGCTGCATGTTACGGCGAGCCCTTTGACATGGACCGTGAATGATGACGCATTACCAGCTGCAAATTTCACTAAAATTCAAGACGCAATAGATGTTGCAAGTTCTGACGACATTATTTTTGTATACGCAGGAACGTACTATGAAAACATAGTGGTGAATAAGAGCGTGACAATAATTGGAGAAGATAGGAACTTCACAATTATTGATGGCGCGAAAAATGGTACTGTAGTTTTTATAAAGGCCAACTCGGTCACGATGGAAGGATTCACTATAAGAAATAGCGGTGCATACCCGTATGTCGGAGTGCATGTAGAACGTTATTTTTTTGGCAATGTGATATCAAACAACAAAATAATAAACAATTCTGAAGGCATTAGTGTTTATTCTTCTAGCGATAATGTAATTTCCAATAACATAATTTCAAATAATAGTGAAGGATTAGCCATTTCCTTTTCTATTAATAACGTAGTTTCAGACAATCTTGTGATTTCGAACGATAACAGCGGAATTTATCTGTATTTTTCAGGTGGTAATACAATTTCTGGCAATACTCTTCAAGACAACTTGGGCGGAGTTAGCGCTTATTTTTCCAGTGGTAACGTGATTTCTAATAACGTGATTTCAGATAATCGCGATGGACTGACCATCGACTTGTCAAGTAGACAAAATCTCATCTATCATAACGACTTCGACAATATATATGACGTACGGACAGATCCAGATCTAGTAAATTATTGGGATTATATTGGTGAAGGCAACTATTGGAGTGACTACGAGGGGCAGGATTTAAATGGAGATGGAATAGGGGACTCCCCGCACAATATTACGGAGAACAATAGGGACAACTATCCTTTGATGGGAATGTTTTCTACGTTTAAGATTGTTTTGTCGACAAAAACATACATAGTCACCGTTGTTTCCAATTCCACAGTCACAGATTTCGAATTTGAGATCGGAGAAGAAACAGGAAATAAGATAATATCTTACAATGTTCTAAATGCTAATGACTCTATTGGTTTCAGCAGAGTAATGATTCCTCTCGAGTTAATGGCGGACCCATATTTTGTGCTGATGGATGGAAGTGAAATTATTCCTACTTTACTTAATATTTCAAGTGAGAGCGCCTATCTGTATTTCACTTATCTAATCCAGAATTCCACAATCTCAATAGTTTCTTCTAGAACTATGCAGCTTTATTTTGACTTGCTTGCTCAATATTCAGCACTGCAAGAATCTCTTAACGAATTGAACATAACATTCTTTGACCTTTTGGAGGATTACAGTTCTCTTTTAGTCAACTACAGTAGGCTTTTGGAAAGCTTTTATGCATTAAACGCGTCGTACCAGCAGCATCTACTAGATTATTCTTTGCAAATGGAGAATATTCGAAGTTTGTTGTACATCTTTGCAGTGGCAATAGCGGTTTTCATGGTAACTACTGTTTATCTATCGAAATTTGCTCATGCAAAAATACCGCCAAGAACCGAAACAGCAGAAGGAGGATAAGATTTAAGGCAGTTTCTTTTCGCTTTTGTTTACAGGTAGAAAATGTCGATAAGTCTATTGAGGTAAATCTCTGCCTCTTCTGCATGCCTTCTTATTTGTGTTGACGACCTTTTTTGCCAAAGTATCTTCTATGGCTCTCTCCACGGCTTTTTCGCTTATGCCTATTATTTTTGTTAATGCTCCAAGTATGAGCATATTTGCGTACATTTTTGCTTTAAAAATTTTTTCCGCTTCTTCAGTAGCTGGAATTTTTTTGCATATTTTTGTCTTTGGAATTTTCTTCACGTATGTGCTGTCGACTATTAGCACTCCATTTTTCCTTAGATCTTTCACGTATTTGTCAAGAGCCTCTTGGCTCATCGCCACTAACACATCGCATTTCCTGACGGCTGGAAAACCGATTTTGTTGTCGGAAATAATAACTTCGCTTTTGGCTGCGCTTCCTCGAGCTTCTGCTCCATAGCTTTGTGTTTGAACAGCGTTCTTTCCGTCATAGACTGCAGCTCTGCCTAATATTTGTCCAGCTGAGACCACGCCTTGTCCGCCTAGTCCGCTTATTCGCACTTCAGTTTTCATTTTTCTGCGCCTCCTCAATAACCCTTTGCATAGTTTCGCCGAGTGTTAGCCGCTTTCTTTGTATGAATTCGCCAACAACAATTTTTCCCGCCAAGTCTTTTTCGTTTGCTTTTTCTGTTTTCTCAATAGCGTTTTCTTTAAACCATTTCAGCATTTCTCCAGAATCCTTGAATCCTATTCGTCTTCCGTAGGCTGTTGGACATTGGCTTATAGCTTCTATGAACCTGAAACCTTGCATTTGCAGTGCCTTTTTTATCGAGTTTTTCAGTTCTTTTGAGTGCGCTGTTGTCCAACGTGACACGTAGTAGGCGCCTGCTGTTACAGCTAGTTTCGCAGCGTCTAGTGGATATTCAAAACTTCCATAAGGAGTCGTTGTTGTTTTTGTTTTATATGGTGTTGTTGGGGCAACTTGTCCTCCAGTCATTCCATAGACCATGTTGTTGACCATTATGACAAGAATATCTAAGTTTCGTCTTGCTGCATGTATGAAGTGGCTTAAACCGATGCCCACTATGTCGCCGTCACCTCCGAAAACGACCACATTTAAATTTGGGCGCATAAGTTTGAGTCCAGTTGCTACAGGTATGCTTCTTCCATGTAAAGTGTGCACCGAATCTGCTATGAAGTGAGGTGATGGAATCCACGAAGAGCAGCCGATTCCACTGCAAAAAACAAATTTATCCAGCTTCTTATGACCTAATTCGTAGGCAGCTCTCAAGAATTCACTCATTACAGTAAGTCCGCCACAACCTGAACAGAATGGCAGTGGCAAGGGTCTCAAATATTCTCTAATAGAAAAGGGTCCACTCAATTCTTCGTACGCTCCATTATTTTTTTAAGCAACTCTTCTGGCGTGATTAGTTCTCCACCACCAATCTTGTTGAGCGATATAACATCAGCTTTGCCCCTTGAAGCTCGCTCTACTTCGTAGAAAATTTGTTTCAAGTTCATTTCAGGAACTATAATCTTTTCAGCTGTTTCAGCCAACCGTCTAACAATTTTTTCCGGGAAAGGCCATATGGTTCTTAAACGAGCATATCCGACCTTTAGCTTTTTATTTTCTGCAGCTTCGACAGTTTCATATGTAGCTCGTGACGTGCAGCCATAGGAAACGATGCCTACTTCGCAGTTGTCAATGTTGTAGGTTTCCACATCTGATAAATCTGCAACGTGGTTTTGGATTTTGTTGTTGAGTCTTTCGACAAGTTGTCTATGCACTTGAGTGTCTGCAGTGAAGCGTATTCCATAAGCATCATGAGTTGAACCTGTAACAGCTACATTAAATCCTTCACCGACAGCTGGCATAGACGGAATCTCTTCTAAGCCAAAAAACGCTTTATCACAAGATTTCGGCTTTCTTCTGTCAATTATCCTTATGCCCTTTGTTGATGAAACGGTTATTTTTTCTCTCATGTGGGCGATGATTTCGTCTGCCAGAAGAATTACTGGTGTGCGGTATTTTTCTGCATGGTTAAAGGCTTTGATTGTTAATTCGAACATTTCTTGCACAGAATTTGGCGCGAGCACAATTGCTGCGTAGTCGCCGTGTGTTCCCCAGCGCGATTGCATGACGTCTCCTTGTCCACATTTAGTTGCTTGCCCCGTGCTTGGTCCCAATCTTTGAACGTCCACTATGACGCAGGGCGTTTCTGTCATGAACGCCCAACCAATCGTCTCTTGCATCAGGTCAAAACCTGGTCCAGACGTAGCCGTCATAGCCTTAAAACCAGCCCAGCTTGCACCCACCACCGCTCCTATTGAGGCTATTTCATCTTCCATTTGTATGGCTATACCGCCAAATTGAGGCAGTCTTCTCGCCAAATGTTCAGCTATTTCGCTTGCAGGGGTAATGGGGTATCCTGCGAAAAAGCGGCATCCAGCCTTTAATGCTGCCTCGGCGCATGCTTCAGTGCCTTGCCAGAAGTGAATATTTTCTGATTGAAGCTTCTTCACCTGCTTTCTCCTCTAGACAAGGCTTGAGGCTTTAACCTAAAAGGTTTTATCTTTTGCTTTCGTTGATTGATACTTCTCAAAGGTGTAAAGAAAAGATGAACGAAGATATTATTGACTATGCTTTAGACTATGCGCAGAAGAGGGGTGTTGAATACGCTGAAGTCAGAGCACAGAGCCAGATTGAAGAATTTCTTTTGCTTAGAAGCGGAATTCTAGAGACATACGTGTCGGCTGTGGACAGCGGATTTTGTGTGCGTGTTATAGCAAACGGCGGAATAGGATTTGCTTCAACAAACAAATGGGCTCAAGAAGAAGCCAAGGGTATAGTGGATCTGGCCCTAAAATATGCTAAAGCTGCGAACAGAAAAGAAAAGATAACTTTTGCCGAAGAAAAAGGTGTAGAAACAAAATGGATTGTGAAGCAAAAAGAAAATATCGAAGACGTGTCACCAGAAGAAAAAATTACAAAATTTGTGGATATTGACAAGGCTTTAGCTTCATGCAGTGTGAAAATTGCGGCTACAATGTCTCAGTGTACCATAAATTTGACTTCAAAGTATTACGTTAACTCTGAAGGTTCACGAATTTCTGCAACTGTTCCAAAAATAGGCGCTCTTCTCCTAATCACGGTGGCAGAAGAAGGAAAGACTGAGCAGGCATACGAACAATTCGGATATAGTGGAGGATGGGAAGCTTTTCGCAAATGGAACGTCGAAGAAAAGATGATTCACAACGCAAAAGTCCTCAGGGATGTTATAACAAAAGCGAAAACTGTGAAACCAGGCAATATGGATTTGGTTTGCGGTTCTGAAGTTACTGGAATTGCAGCGCATGAATCTTGCGGTCATCCGATGGAAGCGGACAGAATCTTGGGGCGTGAAATGAGTCAGGCTGGAAGGTCTTTCATATACAAGGACGGTCCGTTCTGGATTGGCACGAGAATCGGAAGCGACTGCGTGACCATTGCTGATGACCCCACAATAGAGAATAGCTACGGCTTTTTTGCTTATGATGACGAGGGCGTTAAGGCGCGACGCAGGTTTTTGTACAAGGATGGATTAATCAACGAGTTCTTGCATAACAGAGAAACAGCAGCAAGGCTTGGCACAAGAAGCAACGCGTCTTCTAGAGCTGTAAATTATGATCGGGAAGCCATTGTGCGCATGTCGAACACGTTCGTAATGCCTGGAGATGCTACGGAAGAAGAATTGATTAAAGATGTTAAATACGGTATTTATATGAAATCCTTCACAGAGTGGAACATAGATGACAAACGTTTTAACCAGCGCTATGTGGGTAGAGAGGCTTACTTGATAGAAAAAGGCGAGCTGAAACATCCAGTTGCCAGACCAGTGATTGAAACTACTACGCCGAAGTTCTGGACTGCTGTTGACGCTGTCTCTAAGAAGCTCGAGTTTGACTCTGCAACTTGCGGAAAAGGCGACCCTATGCAAGGTGTTCCTGCTGACACTGGTGGTCCGTGCATTAGGCTTAGAGGAGTGTATGTGAAATGAGTGACATACTTAACAAGACAGAAGAAATAGTCAAGAAAGCAAAAGGCTTAGGAGCAGACGAGGTTGTCGCCAAAACAACTTTTGGCAAGTATAGGCAGGTGCGTTTCAGCAATAATCAAGTGGATATTACTGTTGCATGGAACGACTACGTTACAGATGTTGCCCTAGCTTGGAAAAAACGCATGGTGGCTACGCAGATACGCAACTTTCAGGATGTCGACGCAAACATCAAAAAACTAATGAAACTGGCTAAAGTGTCCAAAGAAAACCCAATGTTTGGAGGCTTTGCGAAAGGTAATTTCAAATATGCAAAAAGCAATGCGGACAAGAGACTTCAAAATCTCGAAGACCCAATTGGTTATGTTTCTGAAGCGATTGGGGCTGCTGAAAAAGAAGCGGGTTCTCACGTTGACAGTGGAGGCATATTGTTCACGAAATTCGAAGACGTTTACTTGGTGTCTTCCGAAGGGCCAATAGGCGTTGACAGTCGCTCTGCAATTGAACTTTCTATAAGAGCTTTCTCTGAAAGGGAAGCCTCAGGCCACGGCGTAGAATGTAGCTCATCATTGAAAGATTTTAAGCCGTCTAGAGTTGGTGCTAAAGCGGGAGAAATTGCAAAACTTGCTAAGAATCCTAGGATTGGCGAGGAAGGCGTCTATGATGTTATATTTGACCCTCTGATTTTCGGTTCGTCGCTTGGTGTTTGGGGTTCGATGGTTTCTGCTTTCCAAGTCATGATTCAGTTTAGCGTCTTTGTTGGCAAGCTGGAGCAGAAAGTGGCGCCTGAATTTGTCACTTTGAAGGATAATCCAGCCGATTATTCCATATCAAATCGCGTCTTCGACGATGAAGGAGTCCCAACACGAGAAAACGTCTTCATCGACCATGGTGTGCTTAAAACATATCTTCATAACACTTCTACTGCAAAAATGTTTAAAACTCAGACAACTAGCAATGCTGGTTTGGTTTTTCCGAATCCATGGAATATTGAAGTTGAGCCTGGCAACATGCGCAAAGACGAGCTTTTTAAAGAAGTGAAACGCGGGCTTTATTTGACGAACACCTGGTACACGCGGTTCCAGAACTATGCTAAAGGAGACTTTTCAACAATTCCCAGAGACGGCATCTTCCTAATTGAAAAAGGCGAAGTAAGGCAGTCGTTGAAGGATCTGCGCATAAGCGACAACATTCTAAACATGCTAAACAACATAGCCGCGTTTTCAAAGGAGCGCCAGCACGTACACTGGTGGGGAGAAGCAGATCCGCCATCGCTTTCACCATACGCATTAATCAAAGACGTGCACATAACCAAATCCAAATAGGCAACGTTTTATCCCTCTTCATCTTTTTTATCTGTGCACAAAATTTATGTCGATTCTGTTTTATAGCCTAGGCATAGTAGCGGTCGTAGTCTAGCCTGGTCTAGGACATCGGCTTCCCAAGCCGGTTACCCGGGTTCAAATCCCGGCGGCCGCACTGAAATCATGTTTGTAGATTTGTTTAACACTGGAATTTTTCTTTTGTTTAACCAATAAGCTGAGGGTATGTGCTCTGTGGAGACCTAGCCCCCTTATTTATACATTGAACTTTTCCTTCAATTACTTGTTAGAATTGTTCATTAGGCGTTGATACTGTCGGGTGGATGATTCTCGCAAATTGTCGTTGTGTTTTTCTGAAAGAAAAGATGATTCAATTGCGTTTAGGGTTAGTTTGAACAGTTGCGGGATTGTGAAGTTTAATCTGTGATAAAGTTGCAAGTATTCGTTGTTCATGTCTGTTCCGAACATGGATGGGTCGTCCGTGTTCGCTGAGACTTTTATGCCTTTTTGGAAGAAAGTTTTAATCGGATGTTTTTCCAATGTTTTGACGACGCCTGTTTTCACGTTGCTGGTTGGACACGCTTCGATGGCTACGCCGTGCTCCAGAAGATACTGCATTAGCTTTGGGTCTGTGCTCGCTGCAACTCCATGTCCTATGCGTTCTACGCCTAACTGTTTGACTGCTTCCCATACGCTTTCGGGTCCAGCAGCTTCACCCGCATGAGCAACCAGATGCAGACCCATTTTCTTGGCTCTCTGAAAAACTGGCACGTACGGTTTAGGGGGAAACCTTTCTTCGCTGCCTCCAATGTCAACGGAAACTATGTTGTCGTTTTTGCTCTCTATCAAGTCGAGGATTTGCATGCCCACTTTCGGACCATAATTGCGAACCAGATCAATCCTGAGATTGCACTCAACGCCGAAATCGTTACGAGCTCTGGAAACGCCTCTGTTAATTGCGTTTAGCATTTTGCCGTAATCTAAGCCTCGCAATACATGGTCGGGCGCAGAAAAACTCGCCTCAACATACTGCACATTGCATTTGGCATTTGAGTCGAGCATCTCGTAAGTTAAGCGTTCAAACTGGGTTTCGTCGGTAATGCATGCCATTACTGTGCAGTATATGGAGATGAAATGTGGAAAGTCTCGGTACTGAAAGAAACTGCGAACATCATCAACAGTTTTGAATGGCTTTGTGTCGCTTTTTTCCATAAGCCAAAGCAAAGTTTCTGGCTTTGTGGAACCAACAATGTGAACATGTTGCTCAACCTTAGGCAGCGCCCTTATCAATCTTTCAGTATCCACTGCACCAGCACCCAAAGGTAAGTATTCATTTTGGAAATATATGCAAAACGTTCGATATGGGCGTTTATCTAGGATGGGCGAAAGCTTAAGTAAGCGAATTACAAATTACAAATTATGGATTACAACCTATGCATCATGAGGTGGAGATGATGAGCAAGAAAATGAAGAAGAAAGAAGCAAACAGCAAAGATGACGAGAAACAAGAAAAGGTCGTAATGGTAGCGTGCTGCCCAGAAGGCGAAACCAAAGTTGCATCAGAGGAGCTGAAGGACGAAATCTTACTGAAACTGGGAAAAGGACTTGGAGATCGGGGCAACGTTGTAATGACAAGGCTAGACGATGAAGACCTTAAGCAGATTGACGCTCTTGTCGAAGTTGAAGCCTTCAAAAGCCGCTCAGAAGCCGCAGCCTTCTTCATCAGACAAGGAATACAAGCTAGCAAGGACCTTTTCGAGAAAGTCATGCCAACAGTGAAGAAAATAAGAGAACTGAAAGAGCAAGCTCAGAAAGAGCTCACTAAGAAAGAATAGCAAAAGTTTGGAGGTGAAAGAAATGCGAGAAGAAAAAGTTAAGAAAAAAGTGAGGGAAGGCTACGCCCAAATAGCCTCGAATTCGTCTTCGTGCTGTGGTTCCACTGCAGCAGATGAAACTGGCAAGAGTATAGGATACACTGAAGAGGAGCTTCAATCGGTTCCTGAAGGCGCCAATCTGGGGCTTGGATGCGGAAACCCTGTTGCGTTAGCTTCTTTGAAAGAAGGAGATATAGTGGTCGATTTGGGTTCTGGCGCAGGGTTTGATTGTTTCCTTGCCGCAAAGAGAGTTGGTGAAAAAGGCAAGGTAATAGGCGTGGACATGACATCTGAAATGGTAGACAAGGCAAGACAGAACGCTAGAAAAGGCGAATATACAAATGTTGAGTTCAGACTTGGCGAGATAGAACATCTGCCCGTTGCAGATAACACTGCTGACGCGATAATATCAAATTGTGTGGTTAACCTTGTGCCAAACAAGAAGAAAGTCTTCGAAGAAGCATTTAGAATTCTAAAGCCTGGAGGAAGATTAATGGTTTCCGACATCGTCTTACTGAGAGAACTATCAGAAGCCCTAAAGAAAAGAGCACCTCCAGAAAGCTGCATTCGAGGAGCGATAATGAAAGACAAATACATAGAAACAATTAAAGAAGCTGGATTTCAAGATGTAAAAATCATTGAGAAAGTGCCATATTCCGAAGATGTCTTGCGCGACCCAGACGCAAAAGTTGTCGTTTTCAATCCTGAGAAGAATGCAGAAGAACTGAAAAGCTTGTCCGAACTGGATGAAAAGACAAAAGAAATTGCAATAGAAGCTATGACCGCTTCAATGAGCATCAGTGTCTCGGCAACTAAACCCGCAACAAAGTCTAGCGAAGCTTAGCGTTAGAAGAGCCATTTACGTCTTCATTAGATATTGATGTATGGCTTTTGCGGCTTTTTTGCCTGCTCCCATAGCGCTAATAACCGTGGCTTCGCCAGTCACTATGTCTCCGCCAGCATAAACGCCCGCAATGCTTGTTTTCCCATTTTCGTCTGTGACAATCGTACCCCACTTTGTTACAGCTAAGCCTTCAGTCGTACTCTGTATAATTGGATTCGGCGTTCGCCCAATAGCCACGATAACCGTGTCAACATCCATAACAAACTCTGAACCTTTCACAGGAACAGGTCTCCGTCTTCCAGACTCATCAGGCGGTCCAAGCTCCATGCAAATGCATTCCATGGCTTTGACCCAGCCCTTCTCATCACCAATAAACCTCGTCGGTGCTGCTAAGAACTTGCAGAGTATTCCCTCTTCCTCAGCATTTTCAATCTCCTCTTTTCGGGCTGGCAACTCCTCACGTGAACGCCTATAAACAATACAGACTTGCTCAGCGCCCAAACGCAAGGCTGAACGGGCAGAATCCATGGCTACGTTGCCGCCGCCAATCACAACAACATGCTTGCCAATTCGTATGGGCGTGTCATAAGCCGGAAAAGCATAAGACTTCATTAGGTTAACTCTAATCAGAAACTCGTTTGCAGAATAAATTCCGCCCAGATTCTCGCCAGGTACGTTCATGAACGCTGGCAAACCCGCACCTGTGCCAATGAAAACTGCGTCAAAACCTCTCTCTTTCAGCAGTTCTGGAATCGTGTGAGTTCTGCCGATGAGATAGCCAAGCTTCAGCTCAACACCCAACTTCTCAATGTAGTCCACTTCTGCTCGTACTATGCTTTTGGGCAGACGAAACTCAGGAATCCCATAGACCAAAACGCCGCCGGGCAAGTGCAACGCCTCAAAGATGACTACTTTGTGTCCCTGCTTAGATAAGTCAGCCGCAGCCGTGAGTCCAGCGGGACCCGCACCAATTATAGCCACTTTTTTACTTTTTGGTGAGCTATTGTCAGAAACCTTTACGCCTTTTGCTCTTTCCCAATCAGCCACGAACCGTTCGAGTCGTCCGATGCTGACTGGTTCGCCAACCTTTCCAACTATGCAGAATTTTTGACACTGCTCTTCTTGTGGGCATACGCGTCCACAAATGGCTGGGAGACTATTTTTATCCTTAAGCTTCTTGATGGCTTCTTCAAACTTTCCTTCCCGAATAAGCTTGATAAATGCTGGAATTTCAATTTCCACTGGGCACCCTTGAATGCACTGCGGTTTTGGACACTGCAAACAACGATTTGCTTCTGCTAAGGCTTGCTTTTCAGTGTAGCCCAAAGCAACTTCGTTGAAGTTATTTCTGCGGTCTTCTGGCTTTTGCTTTGGAATCGGCACTGCTTCTTTTTGAATTTTTGGCTTCGGCTTAGTTTCCGCCACAAGTGCAGCCTCCAAGTTTCTCCCATAAGAGGGAGCTTAACCGCTCTTCTGGAAGGAACAGCCTCTGCCTCTTAATCAAACCGTCAAAATCCACAGCGTGTCCGTCAAATTCTGGGCCGTCTACACATGCGAACTTCATTTTTCCTGCCACTGTGACTCTGCAGACGCCGCACATTCCCATTCCATCAACCATTATGGGCGTCAAAGTCACAATTGTGCGTAGGCCAAACGGCTTAGTTTTTTCGCAAATATTCTTCATCATGACAACTGGTCCCATGGCGACGCAGTGGTCAAATTTTTCTTTTGCAAGGATTTTCCCCAAAAAGTCCAGTCCTTTATAGCCTTTCGAGCCGTCGTCTGTTGTCACGTAGAGTTTATCGCTATGAGCCTTCATTTCATCTTCAAAAAAGAGCAAATCCTTAATCCTTGCACCAATAACAGTTGTGACCTTGTTTCCAGCTTCTTTTAAAGCCTGAACTTGCAAAAACATCGGTGCAATCATCACACCGCCGCCAATGCACAAGACGTTTCCAAAATTTCTGATTTCTGAAGAGTTCCCAAGTGGTCCCGTGATGGTTTCTATACATTCGCCTTCTTCCATTAGCCCAAGCTGTTTTGTTGTTTTGCCAACCTCGTTGAACACGAAGCTTATCGTTCCCTTCTTGCGGTCATAACCAGTTATGGTTAGTGGTATGCGCTCGCCTGTTTTGCCTATGATTAAGATTATGAATTGCCCAGGCTTAGCCTTCTCAGCTATTTCTGGCGCGGCGACTTCGAATAATTTGACTTTTGGTGCCAGTTCCTTTGTGACCAAGATTTTATACATGGGTTCTTGTCTCCGCAACTGCCAATTTCAAAGGTGGCATAGCCGCTATCTTTTTGGTAAACTCGTCTAGTTTCTGGTTAAATTCTCCGACACAACGGGGTGAAGCAGTTAACAACTCGAAACGTTCATGCATGCTCATCTTTTTCAAAGCATCTCGTAGAACATCCATATTGCGCTCAGCAGTTTCTCTGCCTTCTTCAAGTTTGCAGTCTTCTTTCGAACAGACAACCGCCATCACACCGTCAAAGCCGCTGTGCAACGCTTCAACGATGTGAACTGGGTCAAGAGCTTTAAAACACGGAATTTCAAAAGCAATTGCTTTCTTCTTTAGCAATAGACTTTTTGCGTCATCTAAAGCCGAAAATTCCGACCATTGACAACAGAAAGCGAGAATTAACGGGAATTTGCCTTCTGTCTTCAGTTTTTTGGCGGATTCTCCATAACGCTTTAAAACGTCTTCAAATTCGAAACCCTTAATCTCAATTGCCAAATGTGGACAAACAAGTGCACATGCTCCACAGCCAACGCATTCTTCGTAATTAATCTTAGGCGTAGCGAATTCTTCTGCCTCTATTGCGTTGTACGGGCATATGAAGACGCATTTGTCACAGCCCACACATTTTTCTGTTTCATAAACTGCCTTCCGCGAATACTTCACAACTTTTAAGGCGTCTTCGTTGAAGCCTAACTGTTCAAGCAAAGCCTTACCAAGCACAATCCTTCGAGCGTTAATTTTCGTGCCTTCTTTGAATCTGCAAAATTCATCTTCACATTGGATAGAAACAATGTTTTTTATGCCTGAATTCAAGGCTTTGAAAACAAATTCTGTTGGAATTCGCCCCGAGCATGGTAAACGCAGTGGAATATAATTGCTTATTTTTAAGCCTTTATTCTGCAAGATTTCTTCAATCTCGCATGTTGCTGGCGAGTTTCCCCGACACATCAGAACAAGCGTTTCGCTTCCGTTTTTTTCTCGCATGCCATCAACATATTTCATCAGGCTATCGTAATCGTAGTAGACGATTTCTATGGCCATGACTGGACATGCACTGTAACATATGCCGCAAACTTGGCACTTCTGCAAATCAATCTCTACTTTGCCCGTTTCCAAATCCTTTTTTATAGCTTCGTATGGGCATATAGAATGACAAATTGAACATTTACCGCAATAATCTTGATTGATGTTTACTGCGGCGGCGCATTCTTCACTCATTTTGATGTCTCTCCAATGTTTTGTCCGCCATTCTTCTGGCGATATATCTACTTCTAATTAGGGCTTAGAAGATTTGTCATGGCAGTTCCGAAAATATAATGCTTTTGGGATGTTTCGGCTATTTGTAATGATATGGACGTTTAATATAGCCATACCCTTCTAAAGCCGCAGTTATGCCCTGACCTACTGCCGTTCCAATCTGTTTAACTGGATGGTTCGTAACATCGCCTGCTGCAAAAACTCCAGCGATATTTGTTCGCTGTCTAATGTCTATTTTGATGTAGCCGTCTTCGTTAACCTCAACACCCGCCTCTTTGGCTTGTTGGCTGTTTGGCGCTTCACCTATTTGAACAAAAACCCCGTTGACGAGCAGTTCTTTGGTTTCTCCAGTCTTTCTGTCAACAATTGTCGCTTTATTGACTAGTTTCTCACCTTTAATCTCCTTCACTTCAGTGCTCCACAAAACTTCCACGTTTTTCTTGATCTCTAAAGCTTTGACAAGAGCATCTTCAGCACGGAACATGTCGCGTCGATGGGCAATTTTAACTTCTGACGCAAGCTCTGCAATGTAGAGGGCGGTTATTAATGCTGAATTGCCGCCGCCTATAACAAGCACACGCCTACCCTTGAATAATGGTCCGTCGCAAATGCCACAGTAGCTCACGCCTCTTCCGCGAAACTCTTTTTCACCTGGAATACCAATTTCACGGTAATGCGAACCCGAAGCAATGACGACTGCCTTAGCCTCGTAAACTGTTCTATTCGTTTTTACCTGTTTCTTCTCACTTTTGAGGTCTAAGCTCATTACTTGCTCGAACTCGTGAATTGCTACACCAGCGTTTCTGCAGTGAGTAGTCATTTTTTGGGCCAATTCCATTCCGCTTATTTTTTGAAAACCCGGATAATTCTCGACTGAAGGAGCGTCGGCTGTTGTGCCTCCAGCCATTTTTTCGTCCAAAACAAGCGTCTTCAGTCCACTTCTTGTGCCGTAAATTCCAGCCGATAAGCCCGCTACACCTGCACCAATAACTATTAAATCCCAGCTTTCCATACGAAACAGCTCTCTGAGTAAGGCTAGTTTAGTAAAGAGCGTGTTTATCAAGTATTCGCAGACTTTAACTGTAAAAACTTAATTCCATAAAGGGATTAAAGATGAAGAGATGTCAACGATGGAAAGACCTTATCTAGTTGGGATGGTAGGCTTCACCGTTATTTGGATAGGCCAAATGTTTTCACTTCTTGGAACAACAATGTCCCAATTTGCAATTTCCATTTGGGTTTGGCAAATTACAGGAGAAGCAACTGCCCTAGCCTTGGTTGGTTTTTTCAGTTTCACACCGTTGATTCTGATGAGCCCAATTGCGGGAGTGCTTGTGGACCGTTATAACCGTAAGAAAATTATGATGATTGCAGATTTCGCGGCTGGCGTGCCCACAATAGCTATTCTTTTGCTATATGTAACTGGCAATTTGCAGGTTTGGCATCTCTTTGTAACTGGAGCGATTGCAGGAGCTTTTCAAGCGTTTCACTTTCCTGCTTATTCTGCGGCTATTACGATGATGGTGCGGAAAGAGCAGTACGGTCGCGCTAGCGGCATGCTTTCAACAGCCCAATTCGCCTCCACCATTTTTGCACCAATCGTTGCGGCACTTTTACTGAGCATAATTGGAATTGAAGGCGTTTTAGCCATCGACATAATCACTTTCACTACAGCAGTTTCAATGCTGTTTCTAGTGCACATTCCTCAACCTCCAATAAGCGAAGCTGGACGCCGAAGCATGGGAAGCATTTGGAAGCAATCACTTTACGGATTCCGCTACATTCAAGAGCGCCCAAGCCTACTTGCCTTGCAGCTGGTTTTTTTCTGTGTTAATCTGTTTGGAAGTTTTGGCAATACTTTGGTGACGCCAATGATTTTGGCACGCACCGGAGAAGACAAAGTAGTCTTAGGAAGCGTTCTGTCTGCCGCTGGTGTGGGTGGATTGGTTGGCGGCGGGATATTAACGCTTTGGGGTGGCCCTAAACGTAAAGTGAATGGCGTGTTAATGGGAATGGTATTCATCAGCCTATTTGGAGGCTTTTTGATGGGAATTGGCAGAACACCCTACGTCTGGGCTTTAAGTATGTTTCTTGCAATGATTTTCCTTCCAATCGTAAACGGTTCAAATCAAGCCATTTGGCAAGCTAAAGTCGTCCCAGACGTACAAGGTCGCGTTTTTGCCACACGACTATTAATCGCACAGATATCTGTGCCAATCGCAATGCTGCTGGCTGGACCTTTAGCTGATCAAGTTTTCGAACCAGCCCTGATGTCTGGAGGCAGTTTAGAAGGAGTATTTGGTGGATTGGTTGGTATTGGAGATGGTGCTGGCATGGCACTTATGCTTGTAATTGCTGGAATCTTGGGCGTATCTGTTGGTTTGGGCGGATATGCTATTCGCACGGTGCGGAACGCAGAAGATATGCTGCCAGACCACGATGCAAAAACTGCGAGCAATGTTTAACAAAAAAGAGGCTATAAGGCTTGTGCAACCAATTCTGCTATGTCCATTATTTGGATTTTGCCTTCGTTACCCGTTGTTTTCACAGAGTCCTCAATAGTTAGCAAACAAAATGGACATGCAACAGCCAAAATGTCAGCGCCAGCAGCAACAGCGTCTTTAACACGAATCTCTGCCAAACGGGGACCTTGAATATCCACCCACATTCGCCCACCACCACCTTCACAACAGAGACTCCTCGACCTTGAACGGTCAAACTCCACCAGCTTCACGCCAGGAATACTTTCAATAACTTTCCGTGGCTCATCGTAAATGTTGTTTTGCTTGCCCAAGAAACATGGGTCATGATAAATAACCTTCTTGTTTACTTTCTTTGAGAAACTGAGCTTTTTGTCTTCAATCAGCTTTGCTAACAGTTGCGTGTGATGTTGCACTTCAATGCTTGTCTGGTTATACCGATTCTTAAATGCGTGAAAGCCATGCGGGCAATTGGTCACCATTTGCTTCAAGTTGTATTTGTTGAAAAGCTTCATGTTCTCCTCAACCAGAAACTCAAACAAGCCTTTCTCGCCCATGCCATAAACTTCACTTCCACAACAGCTTTCCTCATCGCCCAAAATTCCAAAGTTTAAACCAGCCTTTTCAAAACACGTTGCAAGACTTTTGGCAACGCCCTGAATTCTGGGGTCATAAGCTGATGTGCATCCTACATAGTAAAGGAATTCTGCACCCTGCGAAACATGCTTAACGTTTAAGCCTTGGCTCCATTCGGAGCGTTTGTTGCGGATTCTCGCCCATGGATTACCATTTTTAAATATGCTTTCCAAAGCATCACGTATAGTCGGCGCGATTTGTCCTTGCTCAACTGCCATGCTGCGAATATCAATCAAAAACTCGTAGGGAAACATGTCCTTCGGACAACGAATAGCACACGTAGAACAGTTCGTGCAACTCCACAACTCGTCCTGCGGATGATTATCCAACTTACCCAAAGCAGAAACTTCACGCATATACCTTCTAACATTCAAGTTAGCCTTCTTCGCCACTGGGCAGCATCCAGTGCACATTCCACATTGGATACACTCGAGAAGCTTATGTTTCTGGACAAGTTCCTGAATATCCATTTTCAACATCACTTTTTACTAAAATTGGGGAGTAAGATTTTTAATAAGTGTTTTCCTCTGTATCATTCAAAACGCACCATGGAAAATGGAGATTTCGCGTCATGGAGAAGAAACAGTCCAAAATTGGCATTTTCGTCTGCGAATGTGGTGGAAACATAGGCGACGTTATAGATGTCAAGGCCGTTGTTGACACAGTTAAAGGATGGGAAGGCGTCGCCGTTGCAAAATATCACAAATACTTATGTTCAAAACCAGCTCAGGAAATGATTCTCGAAGCTGTTAAGAAAAACAATTTAGACAGAGTCGTGGTTGCAAGTTGCACACCCCGCATGCATCTAGCCACATTCCAAAGTGTTCTGGAAAGAGCCGGCTTGAATCCCTACATGCTCGAGTTTGTAAACATCCGCGAGCAAAGCTCTTGGGTTCATGGACCGCACGCTTCAGCAGAAGCCACGAGAAAAGCCATAAGCCTCATAAGAGGTGGATATGAGCGAAGCCGCGAGCTTGAGCCGTTGGAAACTGTAAGTGAGAAAGGTTCTAGAGAAATCCTTATTGTGGGTGGTGGAATCGCTGGAATTACTTCTGCGCTTGAGCTTGGCTATTTAGGTTTTAAGGTTCATCTTGTGGAGCGGAAACCCAGCATCGGCGGCAACATGGCAAAATTGACAAAAGTATTTCCAACCCTTGATTGTGCGCAGTGTATTCTGACGCCTAGGATGGCTGAAGTTGGACGTAATCCTAATGTGAATTTGCTCACCTATGCCGAAGTGAAGGAGGTGAGTGGCAGACCGGGGAACTACGATGTTAAAGTGTTTATGAAGCCTCGTGGTGTTGATGTCGAGAAATGTCGAAGTTGTGGTGTGTGCGCTAAGGTTTGTCCAGAGTCTGTTCCAGACGAGTTTAACGAAGGTTTGACGCAGAGGAAAGCTGCTTACATCGAGTTTCCGCAGGCTGTGCCTTCTGCTTACAGTATTGATTTTGACGCTTGTACGAAGTGTCGTAAGTGCGAGCAGCTTTGTCCAGCTAAGGCCATAAACATTGATGATGCGGGTAAGATTGTTGATCTGCATGTGGGCGCCATTATTTTGGCTACTGGTTACAAGTTGTATGATGCTAAGAATTTGGATATTTATGGTTATGGCACGTATAAGGATGTTATTACCATGATGGATTTGGAGCGATTTGTTTCTGCTACTGGTCCTACTGGTGGTTATGTAAAGCGTGCTGATGGTGGTGATGTTAAGCGGGTGGCGATTGTGTTGTGTGCGGGTTCGCGTGATAAGAATCA
>JACAEK010000041.1 GCA_013388895.1 Candidatus Bathyarchaeota archaeon
CCACAACGCAGCTCAACGCTCAAGCAGCAGACCCAACCACATGGACAGTCTACTACTGGACAAAACGAAACTACATCCCAGGCGGACTCGGAAAAACCATTGGCTACTTCAGATGGGGCACAACCACACACAACAGCCGCATACAAAACTTCACAGTAACACCAAACTAGCCATGTGCTCATGCCTCACACATAGTTCACTAGTCCCTCATCCTACAACTTCCACAATATTTGAAGCCTATTAAACAAAATAACTACGATTAAGGATGGACTGAATCGCTTTGGAATAAATAGAAATTCAGACTGTTTATGGCTATTGATTTGCAGTTCATAAATGCCTTAAATCTGGTTTGCAACAAAAGTTTCTATGAAAAAATCCAAGACTCTTCTGCTGATAGTGGCTTTGCTTCTAATTTCTCATTTGCTTCCATACGTTTTTTCGCAGTATTACAGTCAATCCTACCAGTTGTTAAATGAGCCAGATGGCTCCACACATTACAGCATAAACATTACAGTTCAGCAATCGCTTTATGACTATTATGTGGAGAAAACGCATACTCTATATTCCGACACTGATTTTGCCAAGTTTGTCACACCATACGCTTTGCAGCCCATAGCCAACAGCCTCGCAACAATATACGCAGACGATGAAGACTTCACAAACGGTGTACTAATGATTGTGCATCAGATACCTTACGAGGCGACCGGACCCGTAAAATATCCCGTCGAAACAATTGTAGAAAACAGAGGAGACTGCGACCTTTTCTCCTACATAGCTGCTTCAATCATAAAAGCGCACGGAATGGATGTTGTACTTTTATACTACGAAACCCAAGCCCACATGAACATCGGCGTTAGCCTTTCACATCCGCCCAATGACGCTAGAGAACAAGCCTACTACGTTACATACAATAATATACACTATTACGTTGCAGAAGCCACAGGCGGAGATTGGCAGAACGGGTGGAGAGTTGGCGAATGCCCAAGCGACCTAAAAAACGCCCCAGTACAGGTGATAACTCTTGAAAACAGCGAATCATGGGCGCCAGGACAAGTGTCAGCAAGCTACAAGACTTTATCTTCGTCAACATTGTCACTTGCGCTCTCAACAGGCTACCTAATCCAAGGCGGCACAGTCACACTTTCTGGACAGTTATCTCCTTCTCTACAAAACACAACAATCACAATCTACATCAAAGTAAACACTTCACCCTGGAAAGCTCTGGACACGGTAACAACAAACAATAACGGATTCTTCAGCTATATCTGGAATGCTGACACTGCGGGTTTATGCTATGTTCGTGCAAGCTGGTCCGGAAATGACACTTACGCAGGAGCAGACAGCACAATCCAAACGATAACAATTCTATCCACATTCTTCATTTTATTGGTAACAATGACTGCAATTTTAGTCGGTGTTGGCATCGCCATATTTCTCGCATCAAGACAGAATCAACCACAGATTCCAGAACCTCAACCGCCAGAAGTTCCTATGGCATAACAGAAAAAGCTTTTACCATTAAACAGAGTTTTGATATTTCATGATATTCACTGGCTTGAGATAAAGGGACGATTAGAGCATGTTTGTCATTTTCATAACAGGAACAGCTGGCTCTGGAAAGTCAAAGCTAACAGCTGCTTTCAACGAATGGTTAAAACTGGCTAAACAAGATGTCGCGTTAGTGAATCTTGACCCAGGTGCCTTAACGCTTCCATACACACCAGACGTAGACGTTCGCAACTACGTTGATGTTGGAGAGTTAATGGAAAAGTATACTTTAGGCCCAAATGGCGCATTAATAATGGCTGCAGACTTGATTGCAGACGAGATAGAACAAATCTCAAAAGAAATTGAGGAATTAAACTCCGACGTTGTCCTAGTCGATACTTCGGGGCAGATGGAGCTCTTTGCTTTCAGAGCAAGCGGTCCCTATATTGCGAGTGAGCTTACAAAAGAGCCTAAAGTCATAGTCTATTTGTTTGATGCTGTTTTCTCAGTAAACCCACTCAATTACGTTTCAAATCTTTTCCTTTCAGCAGCAGTCTACAACCGTTTTCTCCTACCTCAGGTGCATATATTGTCAAAGTGCGATCTGCTTCCAAAAAACGAAATTGACAAAATTGTGGACTGGTCAGCCAACTCGAGGATTTTGGAAACTTCGATTGAAGAAAAACTTGAAGGAACAAAGCGTCTGCTAAGCAGAAACATGATGCTTGCAATTAACAAGCTTGGACTAAAATTTCTGCTAATTCCCGTTTCAGCCGCAACAAACGAAGGAATAATAAGCCTCAATATGGCATTAGAGCGCATTCTAGCGGGAGGAGACAAGTACACATTTTAAATGAGCAAAACGAGCGTGTATTCTCAGCAATCATTCAGAAGCGTCCAAGCTGCCGCTAATGCGCCATATTCAGCTCTTTTCAAGGTGACAGCACTTACAATAATCGCCACATCGTTTTCTTTTGGTTGCAAAAGTTTAATTATTTGAGTTGCCGCCTTAGGAAAATCTTCAGTCACATTGCTACTGACAGAAGGAATAATTAACCATCCTCTTCTGAACATCATTGTTGTAGCGCCTTTTGCTCCAGCCACCACCGCTGCGTCACGTTGCTCTACACCAGACGTAATTTTGTGCCCGCGATTTTTGATCAGAATTGCGTAGCTGTAATCCGCAAGTGTTAATTCATTTCGTCCAATTTCAACGTTTTTTTCAAAAATCGACCTATATTCTTGCCAAAATTTTAAGCCCTTTTTTGTGAGGGCATTCCCAGCTTTCGAAATGCTAATCAAACCAGCTTCCTTTAACCGGTCTATTATGGTGCGAGTGGCGCCTTCACCTAAATCCAGATTCTTGGCTAGCTGAATGCGACCTGTTGGTTTCTCCGCTATAAGCTCAATGGCACATAATAGGTGAAATATGGAAAACGTTGGGGGGGGTCCTGGCGCTTTTTCACTTGCAATTTTTTCCAAAATCTGTTTTAGAGAATGGAGCATAAGGTTTTTCACAATTGTAGTTTAGATGATTGATTATTAAACTATTACATTGTGACGAAAAAACATTTGAATCTGAGAGTTTGAAAGAAGGGCTACGCCCTGTTTTTTGTTGCATAATATTCTCTGACGATGCCGGCTGTTAGTGCAATTAGGCCTACTGCCAATAGATAGATGAGTGGATAGACGAATATGGACAGCAGATTCTCATACGTAATCTGTGAGGCTATCCTCGGGGTGAAATACACGGAAATCCAAACTATGACAAACGTCGCGATGCAACCTATTCCTAAGCCTACCGCGAGCCCGTGAATAAAATGACCTCTATCCAATTCTTTCGAGTTCATACGCGGATTTGTGTCGTTTGTTTCGATAGGTTCGTCTGCAATGAGGCTTTCTTCTTGCTCTGGCTGAAGTGTATCCGCATATGGTTCTTCTTGTTCAGTTCCCATAATATGCACCTTTCTGTTTTTGTTTATTATGGTAAATTAATAAAACTATTCAATTTCAGATTTTAATTTTGAATAAGAATCTTGGATACAAGTTTGCAGAAGTAGCTACTTTGAACCAAGCTTTGGTGCAAGTTGTTCTATCGCATTCTTAATTTTATTCCATTCATCCATATTTCTAACGTTGAATTTGTGCTTTCTTTTCCACGTATCCTCTCTTTTTTGCCAAAGATACAACCCTATTGAACGTTTTCCGTATGATTCAAAGACAACTATTGCTTCCCACCATTTTTCGCTTTTAAAAATTGTGACATAGTCGATAACTTTGTAGAATTCAGATATGGGTAGCTTTTCACTTTGTTCAGTCATCATTGATGCCTCTGCTCTTCATAGCTTAGCTTTTAATCATTTAAGCGTTTAGAATGCTAGGCTCTAAAGGCTGGAAAACGCCTTCGACAAGAATGTCCATTTCTGAGTGGTTTTTGTTGTAAACTTTGACCGTGGGCTTTGAAACTAGAAAGTCCATGTGGTTTTTTGACTGGTTTTTTCCGTCTGGCATGTCAGAGTTGTTGCCGAATGCTATGTGGATTGTGCCTAGCATTTTTTCTGCTTCAAGAAATTCCTCGACAAACCTTGCTTTGGAGTTTATTCCGAAGGCAAACTCGCCTGCAACATTTGACCAATCGTCCGTATCTAGAGAATTCCGCATCCTCTTCAACACATCTGAGTCCTCAGAAAAAGAGTCTTGAACTTTTCCGTTTCTGACAGTTAACTTAACAGGATGCTTCAATGGACCAATGCCGCCAATTGCCATGTCGCACACTAGTGTGCCTTCTAAAGAATCTTCTAATGGTGCAACGATGACTTCACCTGTGGGCAGGTTCATCCATTTCATATGCTCCCAATCGATTTGGGTATCTGTAAAAAAGGGTCTTCCTTCAACATGTAAAACAATATTCGTGCCAGATGGATTGGTAATCTTCACTTTTGCTGCTTGGCTTAGTTTTTGCATTAGCCTCTTTGCAAAGTCTTGCATCTGCCTATGTTCATTGTTTTCTAAGGCTAAAGCACCATCAGTTAGCATGTCTAAAGTGACACCTGGACAATGACCTAAACGTGCCTTGTGTTTTTCTGTTTCCATATGGATTAGTTTGATTCTGAAAGGTGTTTCTTCGCGACTCCCTCGAAAGAGATTAATGTAAATATCAGAGGCCTGTTTTGACATTAATTCCATGATTTGCTGTGGAATTTCCTTTCGAAAAACGTCTGGGCTGGTTTTTAATGGTACTAATTTTGTTTGAAGTCCGAGTTTGAGGGCGCCATTTGAAAATGCTGAACCGACTTCCATTTTTACATCGTCACAGAAAATTGCCACAGTTTCGCCTTTCTTTGCTTCCAAAACACATTCTAACGCGTTTTTTGCTGCTTTCCAAGCTTCCATTTTTATCAACTCGATGCTAGTTAATTAATAATTAGGTGATAAGGTTTTAGAATGGTTTAGCGGGTTCTTTTCGAGAGAGCATAGAAAGGAGCTAAAAACAGTGAAACGACGCCTAGAAGCACGAAATAACTTGGGTATCGAGCTTCTACAAAAAAGTAAGTCGGTATAAGATTGGCGATTCTGCCTAGCATTAATCCAATCTCCATCAGAACGAGGATGCTTGCATAACTCCCATTGCTGAAAGTATCACCATAATGTGCGAACCATGAAAGAGAAAGGCGCCTGCTAAACCTGAAAGAGGGGATAACGCCACAATATTATACGTTGTTGATGCTGAAGCTATTGCAAAAAACCACACTGCATTTAAAATAGCGCCTATAATAGCAAATTGTACACGTACCCCTTTGATGTCTGAAAGCCAACTGACCAAAAAAGTGATTATACAAATTAGAATTGCGCTTGCTGTCAGAACTAGGCCCATCTGAAAAACTGTCTCAGCAAGAGTCAGCACAAATAGCGGATAAGCAAGCCAGTAGGCTTCAGCCAAACCCAAGAAAATGAAGGTCAAAAAGAAAATAGCGAATGTTCTTGTTTTCGGAATTGAAAATTTGTAGGTTTCTGGTCTAAATTTTATGCGTATGGAGAAGAGAAAAGCAGTTAGGTATAAAACTATTGAAACTGCGAAAAGCAATTGAAAACTAAAATGGGATATTATTAAGCCTCCAATTGCGGGACCTGCTATACCAGCAAGGGAAGGAATTATGGAAGAGAACAAGCTAACAGTTCTAGCCCGCATTTTTGATTCGCTCAATCGGAATTGGAGAAGGTTGAAACTAGGCCAGAAAGTTGCTATGCTAAGCCCGTAGGCTAATCCCAAAACTATGGGGCTTTTGACATAGATTAGGACGATGAAAAATAGCATTGTGAAGAATATGCCATAGCTTATTATTCGCTCAAAATTTTTGACAAGCTTTAGCAAGACAAGCGGAAGCAGTCCTATCACTATAAAAGTGATAAATAAGATTTCTACAATCTCTCCTATGGTTAGACCCATTTCTTTGTAATAAACTGGAAGGAAACTTCCTGTGAGACTGCCTGTGAAAAAAATATGCTGACAACGAATGCCAATGTCTTCAAAGAGACAGTTTGCACTTTCACACCCTGGACAATAAAAACTAAAGGCAGAAAAAGAATATTTATGTTTCAAAGTATGAGCGATTTTTCCAGAATCAGTAGGTTTGGATTTTCCCTTGGGCTAGTTCCATGCAGAACTTATCGATGTTTTCAAGTTCGCAATCCAGTACGTCGCTTATTTCGCGTCTAACCTTGTCCAAAGAATTGTTGCCCTTCATAATTACCTGCGCTGCTGCCACTGCTGGGTGGTCGATGGGATTTCCAATCTTGCTGAGCAACCAGACATATACCTCTTCCACTTCTGGCACTTCTTCATAGACACCTTTGGCTATTCTGTATGTAAGAACATTGTAAATCTTGCCAACATGACTTACAGGATTTTTGCCCGCCGCCGCTTCTGAGCAGAAAGGTCTGTTTAGCGATATTAAACCATTTACACGATTTCCTCTTCCAACCTGTCCTGAATCACCACTGTCTGCACTTGTACCTAAAACAGTCAGGTATATTCCACCTAAGCCTCTTCCGCGCACGTCTAAAGTATTTAATTGCACGTTAATGTTTTCAAAATCAGTATTTGCCCTAACGAATTTGTTGATTTCTTCCAGAATTTTTTCTTTCTTTTCGAAATAATCTTCTTCGCTGTCCACGAACTGGTCTACGAAAGCCATTGCAACAGTCAAGTTAAGGTTGCTGTTAGTCCTGAAACCCATGACTTTAATGTCTTCGCCTGATTCGGGAAAACGCTGTTTAAACTCTTTGGAATTCAGGAACTTTTCCGTTTTCAAGACTATTTTTTCAGTTTTGGTCGTTGGCGCATATCCAACAGCAGCAGAAGTATCATTAGCTCCCAATACTTTGCCTTTCCGTTTGAAAATGTCTTGCAGACCAGCAGAGCCAGGTTTTAGTTCGACTTGATATTTAACGTGTTTTTCAGAGTCTATGAAGCGCATGTTTTTTCTGAACCATTCTTTGGCGCTGTTTATGGCTATTTCGCCTGTATCTATTTTCATGTGGTTGAATTCTGATGTTGCCCTGTCTCCGAATACGAAAAGTATTGGTTGTTTGACTGTGCCTCCGCCAAATTTTGATTCAGCTTCTCCGGCTGCAAGAAGAGCCTTGTCAACGTTATGATGTAGTATTGTGCCAGCTTTTTCTAAATATTCCTTGCTTAAGTGTATAGAAATGTGATCCATCACAGCATCGCATATATAGTCCGGATGCCCCAGACCTTTTCTTTCAACTATTTCAATGCGTTGTTTTTCAAGAGGTGTCTGTTTTAAGTCTTCTACGATTATATTTCGCATTCTAGCTCTCCTTTCTTTTTGAAGTTTAGGGTGTATGCACAACAACAGATATATATTTTACTGTATGCTCTTATATAGAAAAATAACTGGCGGTTATATTTTGTCAATAACAAACGCCTTGCTCAAAAAGTTGAGAACTGATGCAGGATTAACTCAGGAAAAACTAGCAGAACTTGTAGGCGTGTCACAAGCGCACATAGCGAAAATAGAGCAGGGAAAAGTTGATCCAAGACTGTCAACAATAAACAAGATTCTGCAAGTCTTCACGGTAGGAAAAAAGACAAAATGCAAAGACATAATGACAGAAGGAGTGCTTCTCGCGAAACCGAATAATAGCATCCTAAAGGTAAGCGAAGTCATGGTTCGACACGCCATTTCTCAAATGCCAGTAATAGAAGGAAGCAGAATTGTTGGAACAATAACAGAAGAAAGAATAATCAAAAATCTATGCTCTAACATAGCAGAAAAAAAAGTTAAAGACATTATAGGTCCACCCTTACCGATGGTTTTCGAGGAAACACCAATAGATAATGTTCGCATATTGCTCAGAAAACATCAAGGAGTATTAGTTGTAAGAGGCAAAGCCATCGTCGGTATAATTACACGTTCAGACTTTCTTAAAATAATAGCTTAATGACGTTCGCTACATATTATTTAGAAACCAGCAGCTATTAGGTCACGAGGTTTCATGATTTCTCTTAGGACTATTGTGGCATAAGAACCACGATATAGCATAAAACTTAGTTCAGCTTGTCTCTTTGAAGGATTTGCAGAATCATTCGATATCTTATCAATCGAGAAATTGCTTAACGGCACTGTGACGGTTCGAAGTTCTCCTCGCGAGCCGATTTCTGGCATTGCGCTAATTTCGAAATTTTTTGGCAAAATGCACTCTTCTTCCAAAATTTCTCTTTCAATTTCTCCCTGCAATCCCTCTGAAAGATGCGTTTTGAAGCCAATCAGAGGTATTGCTATGCGCATTCGCCCAGCTTTGATCGCTTTATTTATTTCTTTTATTGTCTGTGCATTCATTATTCTATACATGTTCAGCATTGGCAGTCCACTGCGCTCAACATTTACTACGTAGTCTCCAACTTCAGCTTTGTTCAGTGGAATACCATCTGCTATTCTTCTGCTTAAGAATCTGTTAAACAGAAAAGATTGATAGGCTTGAGGAAAAAGCTTCCTCAGTTTTATTGGTAGTCTTCTAAAAGCACCAACATAGTCATCTGGTTTTATGGCCAAGTGCCTAAGCATCAGACGTTCGTAATGAAGCTTTCTGGGAAAATTTTTCAAAGCCTCTCTGAAATTTTGCGTAGCTTGTAGTTGTTCTCGGGCTTGCCTCGTCTCTGGGTGTTCATGGGAGCTGGGCTTAGCCAAGAAAAGCATTGCAGCTTTTCGAAAGTCTCCTTTGACGAGGGTTTTTCCAACGAGATGAGTGATTGGGCGAGTAGTGCCAAAGCGTTGATGTCCGAAGAAATTTGGAACTTCGCCTATTGTTTTGATTTGACTGATAGTTTCTGCTGTTCGCTTTTTGATTGTGGATTTTGAGTGGGTTATGGTTTTGATAGTTATGTGGAAGTTGTTTCCTAGGAGGAAGTATGCTGAAATTTTGTTGCGAAGGTAGCCTATCGGGTTTATTTTTATGTCTTTAGCTTGAATTTTTGCAATTTCTTCTGCCGACATGTCTTCTATTGTGATATGCTGTGCAGTTACTGCTTTAGCGTCTTTTATGCCTGCAATCTGGATGCGTTTTGTGTCTATGTTTAGTTGTCTAGCGATGACTTCAAGAGCCAAAAATGTGTCCCAGTTTCGCTTAGACAATGCGCATAGCAGATAATGGTTCTTTGAGGTAGATGCTCCCAACACTTGACGCTTAACAGAAGAGTCTGTCTCGGCTATAGAGCCGTCTACAAGCACTTCGTTAACAACAAAATCTTCAGCGTGTTGCCTAATGATTCCACCGATGCCCAATGAGTTTGTGGCATAGGCTTCTATTCCTATGCTTTTTTCCAGCTTGGGGACAAACATAAAATTGCCGCCTTAATAGAGTGATTGATGAACCAAAAATGTTTTATGGAATCCGCTTAGGATTTCATGAATGGCAAAAGGGAAAATCTTTTTTATAATATCTAGTTAGAGTAGAGGAAGTTTTCCAGTTATCCTATCCATTTTCTCAGCTGGTGCGGGACCAATTCCTAGGCATGTTATTGTGTCAGGAGGAATTTCCGTTAAACCTCTGTCAACGACCAGATAGCAAGGCAACCTCAACTCTTTAGCCAATTTCTCCAAACTCAAAAGTTCTCCTTCGTCTTCCACTTTAACAGCTATTTTACGCTGACCTTCATCTAGCCACTCATTCCACCATTCCTTATGATGTTTGCGGGCTTCTTCTGCCGCAGAAACAGCGGCATGTCCAGCCTGAGCTGCAATCTTGCCCCTACTCAGCTTCAGATCAGAACGAAAAACAATAACTTGCTTGTAGCGAAATTCCGACATCGATTTCCAACCGCTTTTATCATTTGTTATTCGTATGTTTAAAGGATTTGCAGCAGAAAAACAGAGAAAAAAGTTAGATTATGTGTTTTCTTCGAACGACAATCGCCAATATCGTTGCAAGGCTGAATGTCAACAGGAGAGTAATGACGGACAAGAATTCTGGAATGGTGAATCCGGCGGTTACTTCATCGTTGTTGTCCAGAGCGTCTATTCCTTCGTCGTATTGACCGTTGCCGTTGATATCCACTATTATGTCATATGCGCCGATTGTGGACGGGTCGCTCCACACTGTTGTAGGTAAGACGATTCCGTCTGTGTCTGAAGTTATAGACAATGAAGTGCCCGGCACCCTTGTTGGGATGACTAGTCCATCAATCCATGTCACAACGTCTTCCACAATGTAAAAGTCGTAAGTTGCGGATGTTAGAAAGCCAGTTCCGTTTACACGGATATCTTCGTACAAGCTGAAAGTGTCTTTCTTCTCTCCCGTCACATCGCAGCTTTCAATAGCTGGCGGAACGAAACCGAGATTAGCGTAGGTGAGGACTTCAGACTTGCTACCTGCAGGATAGTAATAGTTCTCTGCCGGTGCTGAGTAGAAATATTGAATCTTGATGCCTATTACGTCCGTAACGTTGCATGACAAAGCGCTTACATCACTTGTTCCGTCATCGTTACCAACAAATGGAATCGCAAACTCACATTCCCAATGATCATCAACCCATCCCGAACCTTCCCAATATTCGATTTCTGAAGGTGAAGTGCTATGATCGGTTTCGTGGTCGCAAGCAGCGTCAAAGTCTATTTCAACATCCTTCGCGTACCATGAAACGTTGTAATAGCCATCTTGAAGCACATCACTGCTGTAACATATTTTCAGGTCTTCCTGCAATGACGTGAGCGCAAAGTCGCGAGTCCCGCTTCCACTGCCTCCGTCGTTTCCTTCGTCAAATGCTATTGCAAACTCATCAGTAGCGTGCGTCGCGTAAGACCATACGAGGATTCCAAAATACATGTGTGTTCCGTTGTGCTTGACATACAGCCAAGCTTCAATGTCGGTGTCACCAACTAGAGTGATATTGTATCGCTTTGTGTCATTCCATTCCGAGCTTCCGAGAAATCCGTCTATAGTCGGATAGTTTTGACTGTACTTGGCATTGATGTGAATTGGAATTGCAGCCGTTACGTTTTTGCACAATGCTGAGGCTACCAAGAAAACACATAGAACGAAAATTACAGAAATCTTGTTCAAACAGATGTCATCTTTGAGATTTTCGTTTTCTCTTTTTGTTTTCCAGTTCTATATAACAGTTCTCGCACACCAACAAACAAAGGCACGCGTATCGAGACAATAGTGCATATGTTATTGATAGACTGCGAAGTTAAAAAAACTCAGACATTTGCAGTCAAATAGAGTAGAAAGAAATAAGAAAGAACAGCGAACATTTTCGGGCTTCGCAGAAGGCGTAATAGAGATTGTCCTTGAAAATCTATATCCTCAAAACTTTGAAGAGTTTCATCCAGTTTAAGCTTTTTACACAAAGAAATGGCGTCGTCTATTTTTTGGTCAGACATGGCATCAAGCATTTTCCTAATTCTAAGCATAACATTCACATCAAAACCCAAAACTTCCTCAAATCGTCTTTGATATCTACCGAGAAATCCAGAAGAAAAATCATTCTCCTTTAAAGCTTCATATACAATATCTGCGGCAATCCGTGCAGAGGTCATTCCAAAAACCACGCCGCCTCCAGTCGTAGGCTTCACTTGAGAAGCAGCATCTCCAACAGCCAAAAAACCGTTTGAATAAGCCTTTTTTATTGGTCCACCAAGCGTCAAAGGATGAAATGCCACGTGCAAAATTTTTGCAGTTCGCAGTTTTTCTTCTGCAGCGGGATGTTTAAGCATAAACTTTTGCAGAAGTTCATGTGGATTCCGAGTTTTTGCGGCTAATCCAACTTTCGCTTTTCCGTCTTTTTTAGGAATAAGCCATGCGTAAAAGCCAGAAGCATAATCTTTTCCAAAAAACACTTCAACCATGTTTAGGTCCACGTTTTCCACATTTTCGACTTCTGCCTCCACACCATTAACAACCATCTGACGATTAAGACCAGATAAACCAGCCAACCTCAAGAATCTAGAGGATATTCCCTCTGCGTCAACGACAATTTTAGCAAGAAACTCTTCTTTCTCATCTCTGCCTTTTTTTCTTACATACACTCCCTTCACAAAACCATCTTCAACAATCAAGGACTCTACTTTCGAATTTAGATAATAGTGCACCCCAGCCTTTTCAGCCATTTCTGCAATGTATTTATCGAAAAGAACCCGATTGACAACACAAGTTACAGGCTGAGAAAAACGAACCGAAAAACTAGTGCCCTTTGATGAATGAAAAACTGCGCCATAAAAAATATTCTCAACAATCTCTGCAGAAAGCGGATACAGTTCCAGTTTTTTTAAGCCTTTGATGCTTAAGTGACCCGGACAATGCGACGGCACACCTATCTTGCTGTGTTCTTCAAAAACCGCCACGCTTGCGCCTAGTTTTGCAAGGTTAAGCGCTGTGAAGGAGCCGGAAGGTCCACCACCAACAACTATTACGTCTGAAAAGGGTTTCATGAACTGCACATTGATTTAGCTTAGGGCAGGTTGCTTATGATACAAGTTCTATACGCCGTTTTCCGCGAACCAGCGAAGTTGTGCGTATTCTTCCGCTGACTTCTAGACGCATCAGCAACTCGTTAAAATCCTTAAAGCCCAAATCTTTATACTCCTCAGTTAATGCTTCAAAAAGCTCAGTGTCTACAACCGCCCCTTTCTTTTTTAGAATCTCTAAAAGAAAATAATGAACTGGATGCGTTTTCCAAGTTTTAATTGGCAAAGTAGTATTCTCCTAAGCAACTGGTGTTGCTGGTTTTTGCACTTGACGAACTTGCTGCATAAAGCTCTTGTACCATTTCTCCATGTCAGGTGTAATTGATGGCACAGCTTTCCTCAATGCCTCTTGGAAGTCCTGCATCGTAACTTCTTTTGCGTTGACATCTTTCCTCAGAGCATGCATGGCTGCTTCCCTGCAGAGCGCTTCTATGTCCGCGCCTGAATAATTCTTAGTCGCGGCGATCAATTGAGATAAGTTCACATCTTTGGCTAAAGGAATATTTTTTATGTAGATTTTGAATATTTGCGTCCTGCTTTTTTCGTCTGGTTCTGGGACGTATATTAATCTGTCAAATCTTCCTGGGCGAAGTATTGCAGGGTCTACAATGTCTGGTCTGTTTGTAGCCGCTATGACGACTATATCTTCTAAACTTACTATTCCATCCATCTCAGTTAAGAGTTGACTGATGACACGTTCACTGACTCCGCTGTCTGCGAAACCCACGCCACGTCGTGGCACAAGTGAATCCATCTCGTCGAAAAATATCACAGAAGGCGCAGCCATTCTTGCTTTTCTGAAAACTTCTCTTATGGCTTTTTCAGATTCACCGACCCATTTAGAAAACACTTCCGGACCCTTAATCGTAATATAATTAGCTTCGCTTTCAGTTGCCACAGCCCTAGCCAAAAGAGTCTTACCGCAACCAGGAGGACCGTAAAGAAGTATTCCTTTTGGCGGTCTTATGCCTAAGCGTGTGAACATTTCAGGATTTCTGATTGGCCATTCTACCGCTTCTTTGAGTTCTTGTTTAACATCTTCCAGTCCGCCTATGTCATCCCAGTGAACTGTGGGCACTTCGATGTAAACCTCGCGCATGGCTGTCGGCGTCACTTCCTTGTAAGCCTCCGTGAAGTCTTGCATTTTCACTTCCATTTTTTCCAGCACGCTTGGTGGTATGCGTTCTTCTTCAAGGTTTATCTGTGGCAGATATCTGCGAAGCGCTTTCATTGCGGTTTCTCTACATAAAGCGGACAAATCTGCGCCAGTATATCCATGAGTCATTTCTGACAGTTTTTTAAGGTCAACATCTTCTGCCAAGGGCATTCCGCGAGTGTGAATTTGAAGTATTTCATGTCTTCCTTGTTTGTCTGGGACGCCTATCTCAATTTCTCTATCGAATCGACCAGGCCTTCGGAGAGCGGGGTCGAGGGCGCCCGGTCTATTTGTGGCACCTATTACTATGACGTTTCCCCTTCCAGATAAGCCATCCATTAGCGCGAGAAGTTGAGCAACAACACGTCTTTCAACTTCGCCTGTGACTTCTTCTCGTTTAGGCGCAATCGCATCAAGCTCGTCGATAAATATTATGCTTGGAGCGTTCTGTTGCGCTTGCTGGAAAATCTCTCTAAGCCTAGCCTCTGATTCTCCATAGAACTTACTCATTATTTCTGGACCATTTATTGAAAAGAAATTAGCTTCCGACTCGTTGGCTACAGCCCTTGCCAACAGTGTTTTTCCGCAGCCAGGAGGACCATGAAGCAGAACTCCTTTTGGAGGCTCTATTCCAAGTCTTTGGAACAGTTCAGGATGCCTTAATGGGAGTTCAACCATTTCCCTTACTCTTTGAATTTCTTCGTGTAATCCGCCGATGTCTTCGTACGTTGTCCTTGGCAAACCCTTTCCTTCTGGTGCTGGTTCGTTCAAAATTGTCAGTCGTGTTTCTGCGGTAACTTTCACTATGCCATGAGGTCGGGTTTTGGTCACGGTGAAAGGTATTGCATGTCCAAGCATCATAACCAGAGTTGTATCACCCTCAACTAACGTTCTTTCCATGAGACGATTTTTAACGAAATTTGTGAAGTCTTCATCAACGTTAAGACGCATATCAACTGGCGCTAGAGTTATTCCCAATGCGGCTTTTACTTTGGCAGGTCTTACCGCGACGTATTCGTTTATGGCTACTCCAGCGTTTTTGCGTGTGAAGCCGTCTATTCGTATCATGTCTCGATTTTGATCCTCGCTGTAGGCTGGCCACGCTATGGCTGATGTGGTTCTTTTGCCGACTATTTCTATTACATCGCCTGCTGATATGCCCAGTTTCTGCATTGTCCTCTGGTCTACTCGGGCTATGCCTCTTCCAACGTCCCTTTGTCTTGCATCACCGACACGTAATTGGATTTCGCTCAAACAGAATCCTTCCCATTGTTGGTGTGTAATACGTTTCGAAACAGAGTTTCATTCTTATATAAATGTTTAAGTTTATCTGATTATTCTACGCACCATAATCGTTTGCACTTGGCTTATTTCACTTATTCCTTCCAGTTCCTTTTCAAGTTCGTCAAGAATGCCAGTTTCATTTTCAGGAAATTTAATATGCGCTATTAGGGCTTTTAAGCCGTAGGCTATTGGTTCTTCTCCGTATCCATGAATGGACGCAGATTTTGGCAAGGATTTCTCAATCTTCTTTTTCAAATCGTCAAAGTTGATGTTTATGTCGGTTGGAAATATTTTGTAGGCTATTATGACACTTCCCATACTGAAACCTCCATGATTATGGTCCTATGAAGCCACATTTAGGACACTTGTAGGGGCGTCCGAATTTTCTACACTTTCCGCATCGTCTTATCTGGATTTCACCGCAGTTTGGACAGAGAAATTTTGTGGACTCTGCCGCAGGTGGGATTGGTTTGCCACAGCTTGTACATGTGACTAGGCTTATTGTGGCTGTTTTTTCAGTCATCATGATTCCTCAAGTGATGGCTTGTAATTGGTAAGCTTGCTTATATTTTCTATGTTTTCGCAAGTTTATTATGACAGTTCCAAACCTATAATTTTCACGTGGTTATTTTGGGTGTCGACCTGCGCGACCTTGTTCCAAAAACAATCATCAGACTTGAAGACTTGAGTGGAAAATCTATAGCTATTGACGCTTACAACGCGCTATATCAGTTTCTAGCTATAATTCGTCAGCCTGATGGCACACCACTGAAGGATTCGACTGGAAGAGTTACAAGCCATTTAAGCGGTCTACTTTACCGAACGAGCAATTTGGTGGAGATGGGCATAAAACCAATATACGTTTTTGATGGGACACCACCAGCGCTTAAGGAGGTTGAAATAAAACGGCGCATGAAAGCAAAAGAAGAAGCTTTGGTAAGATATGAGCGGGCAGTAAAAGAGGGCAAGATTGAAGAAGCGCGGGTATATGCGCAAGCCACGTCACATTTGAAGGATTACATGGCGGAGGATAGCAAAAGACTCCTAGATTTGATGGGGATTCCGTGGGTTCAGGCGCCAAGCGAAGGCGAAGCACAAGCAGCTCACATTGCTAGGCGTCGTGACGCAGACTACTGTGCAAGCCAAGACTACGATAGCTTGCTTTTCGGTGCTCCTAAGCTTGTCAGAAATGTTACAATTTCGGGACGGCGAAAACTTCCAAGCAGAAACATCTTCATCGAGGTTGTACCTGAAGTTGTCGAGTTAGACGCTGTTTTGAAAACGTGCGAAATAACATATGAACAGCTAATTGACGTAGGCATACTGATTGGAACAGACTTCAATCCAGACGGCATAAAGGGTTTAGGACCGAAAACTGCCTTAAAACTGATAAAAGAGCACGGAAACCTAGACAAAGCCATACCATACGTGAAAAATGCTGAGTTTCCAGTTGAACACCCAAGAATCAGGGAGATTTTCCTAAATCCAAAAGTAATAGACAACTATAAGATAGAGTGGAAGGAGCCAGACGTCGAAGGTGTCGTAGACTTCATCTGCAGACAAAGAGACTTCTCCGAAGACCGCGTGAGAAAAGCCATCGAAAAAATGCAGAAAGGCACGGAAAAGCTCAGAGGAAAAACAACGCTGGAAAAATGGTTCGGATAAAAAGTTTCAACAGCAAACCTTTAATTCATAACTCTGCGATAATTACGCTTTCACAATGGGTGAACAATGATGGAGAAAGACCAAATCTCATTACCGATAGATGAACTTCCAACTAAATGGTACAACATTATTCCCGACTTGCCGGAACCGCTTCCCCCGCCAAAAGAGCCTGAAAGCGGGCCCTCAAGGATGGAGTTTTTGTCTAAAACTATGATAAAAGAATGTTTAGGACAAGAGATGTCCAGTGAAAGGTGGATTCCAATACCCGACGAGATTCGTGAGCTTTATATTCACATGGGCAGACCGAGACCACTTTATCGTGCAAAGCATTTAGAGAAGCGTTTAGGATTGAAAAAAGTTAGGCTTTACTATAAGCGAGAGGATTTGTCGCCCACAGGCTCTCACAAGACTAACACTGCAATTGCTCAGGCTTATTATGCCTTGAAGGAAGGCAAAACGACACTGAGCACAGAAACAGGCGCTGGACAATGGGGAACAGCACTTGCGTATGCAGCTAGGCTTCTGGGTCTTGAATGTGTAGTTTTCTGGGTTAAATCTGTCTACGACTGGAAGGCAGATAGAAGAACTCTAATGAATCTTTTTGGAGCAAAAGTTTACTCCTCACCTAGCAAAGAAACAAAAACAGGTAGAGAGCTTCTATCTAAAGATGTCAATCATCATGGTTCCTTAGGCATTGCAATATCTGAAGGGCTGGAATATACTGAGACCCATGAGGGCAGTGTTTACTGTTTAGGCTCCGTTTTGAACCATGTACTTACGCATCAGTCAATAATAGGACAGGAAGTCATCAAACAGTTTGACTCGATTGACGAAAAACCAGATTTGATTGTTGGATGCTTGGGCGGTGGCTCCAACTTTGGTGGAATAGCCTTGCCATTAATCGGCGAAGTTTTGAGCAAAAAACGTGAATGCGAATTCTTGGCTTCTCAATCGCAAGCCGCACCTAATTTAGTTAAAGGTGAATATCGATACGATTTCGGCGACGTTGGCGAACATACACCACTTTTGAAAGTGTATACTCTAGGTCACAAGGTTGATATGTTGCCAATCCGGGCTGACGGTTTACGTTATCACGCTGCTGCACCCATCATTAGCTTGCTAAGACATCACAACATCATTAAGGCAGTTGCATATCCTGCTGATGAAAAGGCAATTTTCGAAGCTGCAAGAATCTTCCTCCAAAGCGAAGGATGGTTACCCGCACCAGAATCCAGTTATGCTATCCGCGCTGGAATCGACGAAGCTCTAAAAGCAGAGAAAGCTGGCAATGAAAAAGTGATATGCATGAACATTAGTGGACATGGCTTTTTGGATTTGACGGCATACAAGGAGAAGCTGAATTTTTAAAATTTATGCCCATGCCGTCCAGTTAAAGGAACAAAAGCCACTCCACCAAGGTTTTCCTCTTTAATCTTTCCGTTAGTCTCCTTTTTAATTTTTATGAGATTTTGGAATAAGTGGGCGCTTCCAACTGGAATTAGCATGATTCCGCTTGGTTTCAGCTGTTCTATTAGTGGTTTCGGAACTTCCGGCGCAGCAGCAGTTACAAGAATTCTGTCATATGGCGCTTTCTCAGCGTGACCCATGGAACCGTCAGTGCAGATTATTGTTACGCGGTCGCCATATCCCGCCTTCATAATATTCTTCCGTGCAAATTCCGCTAATTCTTGGACGATTTCAACAGTGTACACATGACCCCATTCGCTTCTAGGCGCTTCACGGGGAGCAATCAGCTCAGCTATTGTAGCCGCATGCCAGCCTGACCCTGCCCCGACTTCTAATATTTTGTTGCCCACTTCCAATTGTAGAGCTTCATTCATTATTGAGACCATGTTTCGCCTAGCCCAGCCCAAAAGCAAGGCTATGTGGCGCTGAAATAGTCTGTCCGAAGCCAACTGGAAGTGGCGTATCAGTAGCGCTGTAAGACTGCATGTTTTCGGGGAGAAACATTGAGCGTGGCACAGAACGCATTGCCTTAATTACTTTTGGCGTGTGAAGAAGGCCTTCTTTTATTAGGTTGTCGATGAGTCTTTCCCAATCCTGTTTTTCCAAACTTTGGCACCAGAATAGAATAATGCAATGATTCACTTTTAACGTATTTGTATTCTGGAAAAAGATAGAGAATAAACTGCTATTTCACAGTGACAGATTTAGCTAGGTTTCTGGGCATGTCTGGGTTGTATCCTCTCTCAACAGCCATGTAATATGCGAGAAGCTGTAATGGTGTGACGAAAGGTATAGGTGATAAAACTTCGGGAATGCCCTTAGGAACTTCAATGTAGTCATCAGCCAAATTCTTGATTTCCTCGTCGCCTTCCTCTACAACTGCGATTATGGAGGCACCCCTAGCTTTCATCTCCATTATGTTGCCAATCAACGTCTTGTGAGTTTCATCTTTCGGACAAATAAAAACAACTGGAAAGCCAGGTTCTATTAGGCTTATTGGTCCATGTTTGCTTTCGCCTGCTGGAAAGGCTATGGCTGGCACGTAGGCGATTTCCATTAGTTTTAGTCTGCCTTCGTAGGCTGTGGCTGTGCTTATTCCTCGACCTAAGAAAAAGAACGTTTTAGCATCTTTGTACTTCCTTGCGATTTGTTTCACCTTCTCTTCCTGTGTTTTGATTATTACTTCAACTATGTCTGGTAGTTTCTGCAATCTATCTGCCAAGTAATCCATTTCATCTTGCGAAACTTTGCCTCTTTTCTTTGCAAGTCTCAGAGCGATTTGTGCCATAACCGCGAGCTGAGAAGTAAACGTCTTCGTTGCTGCAACTCCGATTTCTGGTACAGACTGTTGACCGATGTAAACTCGTGAAACACGTGTTAAGGTTGAGCCAATTGCATTAGTTAATCCCAGAATTGTTGCTGCTCTTTGGCGGGCACTGTTTACCGCAGCTAATGTGTCTGCTGTTTCGCCGGATTGGCTTACTGCTAGTATTGCGCTGTCTATGTTTAATGATTTTCCATGTTGCTCAGCAAATTCCGAGGCTATTACTGGATACGTAGCCAGAAAAGCAAGCTTTGAGAACATGTAGGACGAGGCTAAGCAGGCATGGTAGGACGTTCCGCAGGCGACTAGGAAAACTTCGCGGGCGCGGTCTGGAAAGGTTGCCATCAAGTCAAGATAGTGCTCTTGCAGTCTGAGCGCGTTTCGCAAGCAGTCTGGCTGTTCATGAATCTCTTTTATCATAAAATGCGGATAACCCTGCTTAACAGCCATTTCAGGCGTCCAAGCAATGACTTTTGGCTCACGTGTTACAATGTTTGAATCAGCAATTTTTCTAATCTCTAACCCTTTCAACGAAAGTGTAACGAGTTCGCCATCATCAATTAACACTGCCTTGTTAGTGAAGGGTAAAAAGGCTGGGATGTCAGACGCGCAGTACAATGCGTTTTCGTTTATTCCAATTACTAGCGGGCTTTCGTTTCTTGCGCACACTATTTTATCTGGTTCTACAGTTGAAACCACGGCGATTGCATATGAACCGCAAAGTTTCCTTACGGTTTCAAGCACAGCATCAGCAAGGCTGAGGGAAGGATTAGCCTTCAATGCTTCTTCAATAAGATGTGCTATTACTTCTGTGTCAGTTTTAGATTGAAAAACATGACCGCGATTCTCCAGTTCCAGCTTCAACTCTGCAAAGTTTTCTATAATGCCGTTATGAATGATGGCTATCTGCCCGCTGCAATCAACATGTGGATGGGCATTAACCTGCAACGGCGCACCGTGCGTAGCCCATCTCGTATGTCCAATACCAATGTTTCCAGGCAAATCATCTAAATTGTGAAGTTTGTGAACTTCGTCTATTTTTCCCTGATCTTTTTTGATGAAAATCTGACCATTATGAAGAGTGACTTCGCCCACCGAGTCATAGCCTCGATACTCAAGCCTTTTCAAAGACTCGCGTATTATAGGCGCCGCATTTCCTTCTTTCAAAACGCAACCGAAGATACCGCACATTACAATAGCCTCAGTGTCATTTTGGATTTTGGTGCCTTTATTCAACATGCGAGTGTAATAAACCTTTTTGAGAATAAAATTTCTACTCTAAAAAATTGTTAAGAATGATTCTCGTTGAAAAAAGGCGACTAGACGCTTTTGTTTGCCAACTATAATAAAAATTTTTATAATGGTTCTGATTTTTATCCAAGTGAAAAGCCATGAAAAAGAAACTACTACTTCACGAAGAAAACAACATGCAAAAAGTGAAGGAGATTGCAATTGTTGAAGATCCGCAGAAGCTTAAGATGGTTCTGAATAGGCTTAGCTGGAAAATTCTTGCGGTGCTTTCTGAAAGTGAAATGTATCCTTTGGAAATAGCCAAAAAATTAGGCGTTCATGAACAGAAGGTCTATTATCACATAAGAAAACTTGCAAAGGCAGGAGCCATAACAATCTGCAGAGAAGAGAAAAAGAAAGGAGCAACAGCAAAATATTACAAGGCTGTTTCTCTTGCCTTTGGGATAGAGCTTCCGCAAGGGTATAAACCAATCCATAAACTTTCGCTGATAGATGTGAATGGGCAAATCCGAAGATTCTTCAACGAATTCATAAAAGAAGACAACACTTTCGATGGAAAAATTGTTGTTGGCAGCCCAACACCTCACGGACCATTCAAAACAAGCGCAAGAGACGGACATTACGCTTCACACTTAACATTCTTCCTAGGACAGTTCGCAAAAGCGCCAGAAGAATTCGCAATAAAGCTTGACGTTGACGTGAAAGCCGAGAAAGAAGAAAAAAACAACCTAATACTCGTAGGCGGACCAGGAACAAACTTGCTGACCCAAGAATTGAACGCATATCTGCCAATAAGATTCAACATGAAGCCGTCTGAAGAAGGCTTCTTGTTTGGCGGTCTGGTTTCCAGAAAAACTTCTAACGTTTATACTGCAGATACTATGGGATTAATAGCAAAAATCGTGAATCCTTGGGACGAAACCAAACGAGTGATAGTTTTGGCTGGAAACAAAGCAGTTGGCACCAAAGCGTGCGTTTTAGCTTTGACAAACTTTTGGAAGAAAACTTTGAAAAAATATAACAGCGAAGATGCGTTTGCAGCAGTTATACAAGGGTTCGATTTGGACGGCGACGGCAAAGTTGACTCAATAGAAGTTCTTGAATAACTAGGGCTGTGCATATGGAAGTTACTGAAGTAGTTCTTGCTTCTGGACATGAAAATATTTTGGCTATTCATAAAACAACGCTCGAAATCACCAGAGCAAATCAATTGTCAAAACAAGGCAACTGCGTTATTGCTGTTGCCGCCGACAAAGCCTTAGCAGATTTAAGCCCAAAATTTAAGGAAACCTTGCGCAAAGAAAATGCTAAAATCACCATTTTAATCGAAGTCGGAGATGCCATGGAAGTAGTAAATGCTTTCGGAAGCCCAAAATTAATCTTAACACATTCTAAGGATATGGTTGTAAGAAAAAGCAACTACATTTGCGCTCGAACATTGGCAATTAGAGCAGATAAGGCGGCTTGCGATTTTTCAAGAAAAATTGTGGAGAAGCTGAAGAATGCAAAGCAAGAAGTGAAAATCACTTTGACTGTGAAAGTTTAAACTATTTTTGCATCTAAAACAGCCTGCCACTCATATGGTGCAGTGGCGCGAACAAGCTTAGAAAAGAGAATTTGCTCCACTTTTCTCCCAGATTTTTCCACTGCATCGTTAAATTTGTTGTTCATGCTTTCTAGCGAATCAGAAGCGCTGACAAAACTGTAAAAATGCACCGTACCACCCGTTGGCTTCAACGCCTTACATGCAGCATTCACAAATTCTAGGGCGCTTTCTGGCAAATTCATAATCACACGGTCTGCAACTCCCTCAAGTTTATCTTCAACATTTTGTCTTGCGTCGCCCAAAATCGGATAGACTTTACTCTCAACCCTATTCAGTCTGATATTTTTTCTCAGAAACTTGACTGCATCTGGATTCGCGTCTACAGCGTAAACCTTGACATTTTCATAGGTTTTTGCAATCAGAATCGCGAAAGGACCTACACCCGCAAATAGGTCTATTACTGTTTCGCCATTTCTAACTTGAGATGCCACTCTGCTGTGTTCGTAGGATAGTCGTGGAGAAAAGTAAGCCTTTGCAAGGTCTACATGGTATTGGCAACCATATTCCTTATGAATTGTTTCGGTTTTGTGTTCTCCTGCAATAACATGGAATTTTCTAAGACGGTAGGGTCCGCTTATGGCGCCTGCTTTGGCAAGCACTGTTCGCACGGTCTTATGCGTTTTCAAAACTGCATCGCCGACAACGTTTTTGTAGGCCTCAAGTTCTGGCGGAAGCTCAATTATGGCTATGTCTCCGACAAAATCTAACGCTCGTGGCAGACTGGCCAACAGATGCGGGGGAAGCTTATCGTCCAATAATTCAGTGAATGCTTTTGGCTTTTTCTTTTCTTTGAAGCTACTGGTTGAGATCTCGAAGGTTGGAATCAGCTCTTTGAGTGTTGTTAAATCGGTTTGTGATAGCTGACGGACAAGCGGAATGAAAAGAAACGTTTCGCTTCTTTTGATTTCTAACTCTTTGTTCAGAATTCCCATTTTGTTAGCTAGAGTGATGACTTTTTCACCATCAGCTTTTGGAATTTTAAGGCATGCGACTTTCTTTGGCATCAAATACCAGACCTAGTTATGCTCTAGACACTATTAGCGTGCACAATTTCTTTCACTTTTTCCTGTGCAGTTTGGAAGAGTTTCTTGCTTATGAAACCTCGTTCTAGAGCTTTTTCCAGCTTTTCCATGTCCAAAATCTTCATTGTACCATCTTCTGCGACACAGACGTCTACTTCCAAATCTACATAACGTATGATGTTTGGATAAATTTCCACCGGCGTGTTCACGTTTATGTAGATTCCCTTCAACTCGCCACTTCTCAAAAAGTATTTTGTAGTTATAAACCAGTCGCCTTTTCTTGTCTCGCTTTCAGCTTTATCTTCTGCCTCTTTTTTAACGTCCAAACCGTCGTAAATACCGTTACTTTGCATTGTTCTGCTATACTTCATTTGTTCATTGTCTATGCTTTCTATTGTTGCTCGTCCCAGTTGAAAGACTATTCCGCTCAATTTAACATGTTCAATATCTACCTGCGAACCCTCCTCTGGAAATTCGTTTAGAATCTGTTCTTTGAAGATTTTTCCAACAAAGGTTCTGTCTTGCCCTTCTTCCAAGAGTTTTTCAGCCATCTCCAAAGCCATCGAGACACGTCCACCACAGCTTTTGTAGAAGTGATGCCCATTCAACGTCGGAGCAACTGAGGCTCTTAGCTTGTCTAGGGCTTGTTTGGCTAGATATGGAAATTCCACATCCATGAAAGATGAGCCTTCAACCAAAAGCGAGGGCGCCTCTACATTTCTTGCTTTCGCAATTAGAATTTTAGCCTGTCCAACAAGTTTTGTTATTTCGTCTTTCAATGTTTCTTTTGATTGAATGCTGGAGGATTCACGCCAAATAATTCCCCAGCCAGCAGGCGCAAGGGTTTTGCCTAAAGCGTAAAGCTCTGCACGTTTGTTTATATCGTGAATTTTTAGGCTTACGCCTACTTTGCTGTTTTGTGCTAGAATGGCTTGGGTTCCAACGATTTTCAGTTTTGTAGTTAAGACGGGCTGCTTTGCGCCTATTCTTTTTCTTTCCACTTGAACAAGTAATGGCTTGTTATCGGCAGTTGCGTATTCTTGTTTAGGGAGTCGCCCAATGATGTTGTCACCTATGTTAACGTAAACCGTGTATTCGTCTGACTCTGCCACTTTTCCCACGTATATTCCATCAACACTAACAGACCATCTACGTGTTAGAACATCCTCAAATGACGACTGCAAAATAGATTGGAAGGCGTTGACTGCGTCAAATGTTCCAAAGACTCTTATTCCTTGCAAGTCGAATCTGTCTTTTATCTTTAGATTCGGCTCCGCAGAGTTGTCTGGCAATTCAAATCGTTTCTGTATTGTTAACGATGGATGGACTATTTCGAAGCCATGTTCCAAAAGCACTTTTGTAAGAGCCGTGGTGCATATTCCTCTAATTTTTGCCTTCATGGTTGGCCAACTTTTTCAATCTTATAGAGTCCATCAGTCTTTGCAACATTGAATTTTACGTTTAGCATCTTTTCCGCAAGCCAAATGTTTGTTTCCAAGTGGTTCGAAATTGTCCGTGTGAAAAAGGCAGATTTGTCTTTAGCCATGGCTATGTAGGGAATAAGCATGTCAGCCAAATGCACATCTGCAGTGGGCTTGGCGGAGACTTCTTCCAAGAGTTTTTCAGCTGCTTCTGCGCCGACTGTTTCGCTTGTTTTTCTGAGTTCGCCAATAGCATCTGCTCCTAAAATTGCGTTTGCATTTGTTTCAGCCCATAAAACGAGTGAACTGCCTTTCTGCAGAGGGTTTGACTTGTCGTTTATAACTTGAATGTTTGCCTTGTAGCCTTTTTCTTTTAGATAGCTCTTTGCCTTATTTGCTTGGCGTTCAGCGACTTTTCTATCGGCGAGGAACGTGCAGACTGACACGCCTTTTATAGATGCTATTTCGCCGAAGTTTTCTAAGCGTAATGATGTTAGGAACTGGCTCGGCTCCACAGTTATTGTTATTTCGCCCATGCCTTTTGGATAATAACCATACTTGTGAACTGTCAAAGTGGCGTTTATTCCCATACGTTTTAGCATGGGTAGAAGAACATACCGCATATAGTTTATGGTTGGAGAGTGTGAAACGTCGGTTCCACCCTTTGAAACGTGTAGTTGCACAGTGTTTTCTGCGAAGATGCAGATGGGCAAAACAGTCATTACGAGCATTGGAATGCTCCCTGCAGTGCCGATTTCTGACTCAATTTTTCCTCCCTTCACTTTTCTTGGCTTGAACCATAGCTCTCGCGAGTTGAGTTCTGCTCCTTCTAATTCAGCATCGCAGAGTCTTGCCGCAGTTAAAACTGCCTCTAAATGTTGCGGTCGCAATCCTGACTGGGGTCTGTTTTGTCTGATGTTATAAATGTGTAAAGGTTGCCCAAGTATCGCGGCTAAAGCAACTGATAACCTGAGAATTGTGCCGCTTCCGCTTTTTTGGCTTCCATCAATCTCAATCACGGGTGACGGCTTCCTGTTTCTTACGCTTCCAGTTTATGGGCAGATAATCGCAAACAATTTAATAAGTGCGTTAAGTATTAAGGATTTGGAAGGAAGAAGGCATATGACTGAAGAGAAAAAGAATCTTGAAAAACTCGTACAAAGAATTGACGAGTTGCTCGTGGTTTTGAATCGTGTCGCCGAAGACCTGAGACAAGTTTCCATATCATTAAAATCTTTAGCTGTTTCACAGTTTCCTCAGCCACCAGTTACTCCATCTCCCACACCTGCGCCCGTCATGCCTCGACCCGGTGAACGGTTGCAGTCTATTGAAGATATTAAAATGACGCTTCCAGAAGATTTAGAAAGCCTCTTAAATTTTGAGGAAAAAGAAGAATACATAATAATTAAGCCTAGGCAGTTTTTGGGTTCTGAAAACTTTGCCAAAATAGCCTCTGCCGTACGAGGAATAGGCGGCGAATACATAAGCGCTGGAAAAGCCTCACACTTTAGAGTACCCAGAAAAAAGGCATAAAACACTCTTGTGCTCTCTCGGAGCCTAGACCCCCTTATATATGCATTGAACCGAAACTTGGACTTTTAGTAGTGCTAGAAGTCTTATCCGTATCTTGTTTCAAAGCGTCTGATTTTGCCTGTGTAATTCTCCTGTGTAACATCCACTTTTGTGACTTTTGCTCCAGGCGGTCCACGTTTACAGAATTCTATGATTTCTTTTACGTTTTCTTCTTCGCCTTCAAAGACTGCTTCAACTCTGCCGTCTGGTAGGTTGCGAACCCAGCCTTTTACGCCGCGTTTCTCAGCTTCATAGCTTATTTCTGAGCGGAAGAAGACGCCTTGCACTCTGCCGCTTACGAGTATGTGGGCTCTAACCATCATGGACGATTCACCGTTCGCACAGAATTTTTTCTAAAATGTTTATGGGAGTTTAGTTTATTTTGTTTTTCACTTTAACTTATCTCTCTCCACTGTCTGAACGTGTTGTTTCAGCACTTGTTTTAAAAGTGTTTTAGGTCGTGATAATTTTTGGAGTGGGCGTGTATGTTGGAGAATTCTAATGGGAAGCTGCTGGTTTATGCTTCTGGGTTTATTTCCAGCGAGAAACGGTTTAGTTCTGTGAGTGATGCCGCGGAGAAGATTGCCAAATTGCTAAGTTTGAATTTTGAGGTCGTTACTTGCGAAGAAGAGGTTGCGCCTATTTATGTTTATTACAAGAATGGCGAAGAAGACCCTGTTCCAATTTATTGTGATAAGGGTGAAAAAGCATCTCTTAAAGAGGTTTATTCAGCTTTAAGAAGCATGATGTTTGTTCTGTCTTTTCATCCCAGATATTCAGCGTTAAAACAAATGAGAAAAAGGATTATGCGGTTTTCCTAAACTTGATGGACTGGTTGTCAAGCATTATTTCGTAAATCTGGTTCACGTCAAATTCTATTCCCAGGCTTTCGTATTCTTGCTCAGTTAGGAACAGAATTATTTTTGGAATTGAGAATTCGGTTCTTGCTGGAAACATTGGCAACTGTTGCTGCAAGGCTTGAAAAACATCTTGCACAACTTTTGCCTCTTCCGTCTGAGGTTTAACTACAAAGTGTGGAATCTGACGATCCTCAATCAGCTCTATGCGTTTGCCCAGATTTCCGTCCAAATCGCGAATGGATTCAATTTTGTTTACTCTAACGCGAAACATGTTTCCTCAATAACGTAAAATTCACATTGCCTTATTACCTTTCCTAACGCAAGTTATTCCATTTCGATGGTTGCTGGTGGTTTCGGTGTCACATCATAATAGACTGTAGTCACGTCTGAGCATGCATTAAGCGTTTCTTCTCCAATCTTGTTCAATGTTGACCAAGGTATTTCTGAAACCTGCGCCGTCAAGAAATCTTTCGTTTGTACAGACCGTATTCCCATAACATAAGATTTTTTCTCTCCTAGATCCTTAATTGCGTAGAAAACTCGTGCAACGGCAGGTTTTTCGGCAATTATTTTTGCTTGAATCGAAACCAAGTTCTGAATGGCTGTTTGATGTAACTTACCATTCATAGTCTGCACTTTTATGCCAACAATTTCTCCGTACCGCCTCTTTCCACCTTCAACTCCAGTGGCTTTGTCTCTGAAAATTTTTACAAGTACGTTTCTTGAAGGGATATTAAGAAGCCGCGCTACAGTTTCCTTTATGTGAAGCATCGCAGATGACTCTCCGGTTTCTTCATTGTCCACAATTACAGCAAAATATTGACTAGGCTTATGTTGCACCAGTTCTCGTTCTGTGATTGCAGTAGCCTTTTTCAGTGTCTCTAGTTTATCACGGCGAATCTCTCCCACCACACGCACAGACAAACCAGGTCCGGGAAAGGGCTGCCTTTCTGAAAGTTCGCTTGATAATTTGAGGTATCTTGCCACCATTCTAACCTGCTCTTTGAACAACGTCACAATGGGTTCAACAACTTTGAAGCCGAATTGTTCCATGGGATCTATACCCATCTGCTCCAAGACGTTGTGTTGTGTTTTTACGCCACCTACAGTCTCCATAATATCTGCACGAATTGTACCTTGCACAAGAACCTTACAGTCTTCTTTTTTTGCAACTTCGCCCAAAACCTTGTAGAAGGTTTCGCGGAACATTTTACGTTTCTCTTCAGCGTCCCTCAAGCCCTTCATGGCTTGCAGAAAACGTTCTCTAACATTGACTACTTTTGTAGGAACATTTAGAGGCGGCTGGGAAAGAATTCCGGCCACATGTTCAGGCTCGTCTTCTCGCATGAATGCATCGTCAAGTATTGCGCAAACGAGGTTCTCGCCTATGGCCATGTGTGTTAACACTGCGCATGTTGAACTGTCGACGCCACCCGAGACAGCAACTAATGCTCTTTCATTACAAATTTTCTTTTTTATTTCGGGGATTTCAGTGTCCACAAAGGCTTTAGGGTCAAACGTTTCCAAATCTGTCACCACTCTAAATCATTAACTGATTTCGTGTTTTCACAATTTATCATTTTCCACCGTTCAACTTTATGCTTTCTGGCTGTTCACAATATTTTCATCAAACAATAAAATTACTCACGTTCGAATAGCCAATTTCCAAACTATTCTTTAAAAACTGCTAACTCATTACAGGGGAGAAACATGGCTGGACACTTTCTTTAACGAGTTAAAGTTTTTCTGCTTTAGAACCTCTATACTAGAAGACACAGTGTGATTTCAATGAAGACTGAGGAAATTAAGGTTCTAAACGAGGCTTTGAAGGAGCTGAACGAGAGTTATGGAGATTTACTGCAAGCAATGACCGAAACGACAAAAGAAGTAAGGGCTACAAAAAATCTGTGGAGAAAAGGAAGCAACTCGTTTTTGATAAAAGTTGGTTTGGCATTGATAGCCTTCCCAGATCCGACCATAAGCGACGTAATAGGCGCAGCATTAGTCGCAGCTGGAACAGTTCAAATGGGTATTCGCAAACGCACGCTATACGCTGAAGATGTGTACAAATCGTTCAACAACACGTTTAAAGACATGGTAAACGTCAAAAACAGCCTTTAACAATTCGAAGTCCTAACTAACTTTTATATTTGCTGCATGTTATATGCATAAAATGTTTAGGGGGAAACATTGGCATCATGAAACTTGTTACCGTTTTATTGCCAGAAGCCTATTTAGAAGGATTAGATGAGCTTGTTAGGGCTAATATGTATCCCAGCAGAAGCTCAGCCATCAGGTCAGCCGTCAGAGATTTGCTCAAAAAAGAGCTCTGGGAAAGAAGAGAAAGATAACTTCTCTCCTGCTCTCTGTTTTTTAAACATTATTATTCTATTTTGGCGAGAGCTTGAATCTCCCTTGCAGATTTTTCAGGGTTTTCAGCCTGCGCTATTGACCTTCCCACGATGAGATAGCGAGCACCTGCCTTTAGGGCAGCGGTTATTTCTCCGCCTTGAGCACCAATTCCAGGCGAATATATTGGAACTTTATCGCTAAGAATTTCGTGCACTTCTCTGATCTTTTCTGGATATGTGGCTCCTGCAACTGCGCCGTCAGCTTCTAGTTTCAAGGCTTTTTTTGCAAAGGAAACGTATTGCAGCGTTTTCTTGCCTTCAGTGTCGATTATTGTTTGTCCGTAGCCTTCGTCTGCTCCCTTGTGGCTCATGTAAACAAGAAGAATTACGCCGCGCTGATGTTTGCGTGCCACATCGAAGATGGGTTTTAAGCCTTCTTCCCATCCAATGAATGGGTTAGCGATTAAAGCGTCGAAGCCAGAAGCATAATAGTATTCGGCTATGACTTGATTTGTTGCGCCAATGTCATTTACCTTGCAGTCCATAATCGCTAAGAGACCTAAATCGTGAGCCTTTTTCACAAGTTTTTGAACGCCGTCAAACGTGCCGAGCGGAAGAACTAGGTGATGGTTGATTTTCAATGCACAAATGTGAGGATGCACAGCATCTAATACGCGTTCAGCTTTAGTGAAGAGATTTTCACGATTTTCTGGTCTTTCAAAGGGAAAGTCCAGAGACAAAATAATGCTAGAATTTCTGCTTTTTGATGCTTGTTCTATTTTCACGCGGAAAGACAAGGCTAACACCACTCTCCATTAGAGAGGTAAGCTAAAAACTTTTACCATTTCATTTTCATTTTCCATCAAACGCTACACTTTTCAACACCAATGAGAATTATCGCTTTTTCCTGTGATTCTAACATGCGCATTTATTAGTTAATCTAAACTAATGAAAATAATATCCTGAAGGTGACGCTTCAATGCATAAAGAGCAACTTCAGCTCAAAGGCACAAGGCACCTGCAAATGGCTTTAGGCATTACTATAGCATTCTTTTTTATAGAGCTCGCTGGGGGAATCTTTACACAAAGCTTGGCTCTTTTGGCAGATTCATGGCACATGTTAAGCGACGCGTCCGCCTTAACTTTTGCATTGATAGCAGCGTGGATTGCCAGGAAACCTATTGACTTGAGGAAAACGTTTGGCTATTATAGGGTGGAAATTTTAGCCGCTTTTCTTAACGGCATCTTTTTGTGGGCAGTAGTCATCTTCATTTTTTACGAGGCAATTCTGCGAATCCAAAACCCTGACGTAGTAGTTAAGAGTTTAGACATGTTCATCATAGCCCTCGCTGGTCTTGTAGCCAATGGAATATCTATGATTATTCTGTCAAAGTCAAAGGAAGAAAGCCTAAACATTAAAGGCGCTTTTCTCCATGTTTTAACAGACACATTAGGTTCTGTGGCTGCCATTTCTGCTGGGTTGATCATGATTTTCACTGGTTGGTATCAGGCAGACTCTTTAGCCAGCATTTTGTTAGGCGCACTGATTTTTTATAGCTCTTCGAAGCTTGTTCGTGAGTCTATGAACGTTCTTTTGGAAGGAGTTCCGCGTGGCATCGATGTAAATGCTGTGGAGCGAAAAATAATGGAGTTTGAGGGCGTCAAAGAAGTCCATGATCTGCATGTGTGGTGTATGACTCCAACCAAAATCTGTGCCATGAGCTGCCATTGTGTAATAGAAGCGAATGTTGATAGGAAGAAGTTCATCTCAGATTTGATTAAAGCGCTGAAGGAGGAGTTTGGGATAGATCACACGACTGTCCAGATTGAGGAAGAAGGCTACCCGAAAGCTGTCAGCGAACACTAGAACGTGGCTGCAAGTAGAGCGGTGAAAAGATGTGAGTTCAAACTGCGAAGAATGGGACCGAATCTACAGAAAATATCCGCTTGAGTCTTTACAGTGGGAACTTGGCAAACCAAGAAAATTCTGGTAAACCTCGTAGAAAAAGGCGTCATAAAGAAAGGTAAAGCCCTAGACATATGTTGCGGAGCTGGAACCAACACTGTCTATCTAGCCAAGAAAGGTTTTGAAGTAACAGGAATCGACATTTCATCAAAGGCCATAGAATATGCAACGGAGAAGGCAAAACAGGCAAATGTTAACATAGACTCATAATGCAGAATTTCCTGAAGCTACCATTTAAAGATGGCGAATTTGATTTTGTTTTCGACATGGTCTGTTTTCATCACGTGGAGATAGAGGACGGAGACATGTTCATAACAGGCTTACGTCGCGTCTTGAAGAAGAGCGGCATCTATTTGCTGGTTTGCTTCAGTTACAGAAACGGTCCATCAGGGAACCATTTCACTAAAAAGTAGTTAATCGAACTTTTCTCAGACTATTTCAAGATAAAAGAAATTAAGCATATTGCCTCAAAAGAGGCAACAGTTTTGTGCGTTATTTCTATTCTGTCTTGATGGAAAGAAAGTAATGCGCATTAATCAAATGTGAATGCTGACGGACAAATCTTGTTCAAAACGCATCCTGCACAGTTAGGCTTCTTTGCTGTGCACACTCTTCTGCCGTGAAATATTAGCAGGTCTGTGATTCGCATCCACTTGTTTTTGGGCACTATCTGCATCAAATCCGCCTCTATCTTGTTCGGGTCTTCATTCTCAGTAAGCCCAAGCCTCTGAGCTAGCCTACGCACATGTGTGTCCACTGCAATTCCCTCAACCACGCCATAAGCATGTGACAAGACAATGTTTGCAGTTTTTCTGGCAACTCCTGGAAGCTCAAGCATTTCCTCCATTGTACGCGGAACCTGCAAGTTAAACTTGTCAATTAGCATTTTGCAGCATCCTTTGATGTTTCTGGTTTTGTTTCTGAAGAATCCTGTGCTTCTTATGTCGTTTTCAAGTTCTTTCACATCTGCCTTAACGTAATCTTCTGGTGTCCGATATTTCTTGAATAATGTTTTTGTAACTATGTTTACGCGTTCGTCGGTGCATTGGGCTGAAAGAATAGTGGCTATCAGAAGCTCTAAGGGATTAGAATGGTGCAAGGCTACTTTAGCATCTGGATGCTCCTTCTCAAGTAGCTGAATAATCTTTGACACTTTGGTTTTCTTGTCTGAAGGTTTTTTCGCCAAAGGCTACAGCCTCTCTTGATTTATAGAGAAACTTTTCCGTTAATTAGTCTTATAGAAAGCTTTTACTTTTCAAAAAACCAAATGCTTCACGAGGTGATGTTTGTGGATGTTAAGCTTCTTGTTGACGGCGAGGAAATAGACCTAAACGAGTTTGTTGTCAAAGTCTTAGGCGGAACCATTGCAGGCGCAGTTACTTCCTTAAGAGGGATAAAGAAGGATTGGAAAAAAATCGAGTTGACAGTAACAAAATAGAAACAGTGCTAATGTTATCCATGTGCGTCTACACGAATCTCTATTTGGGCAAACAATTCTCTTTTTGCCTTGCAGATCGGACAAATGTAGGGCGGTTCTTCACGGAAAACCACGTAGCCACATTGTTTGCAGTACCACAATTTTAGTTTAATCTCAGCAGCAGATTCTTGAGGCGTTACCTCAATTTTTTCGACTGGTTTTTCAGCAGAAGGCTCTACCGAAGCTATTCCATAGGCTCGAATCTGCTTTTCCATTGGTCTCCGCTCAGGAACTGGCAGAATCGGAGTTTTGCCCTCATACAAGTCTTTTCTAACGTAAAGGGCGCAATAACAGGCGCCATATTCTTGAACGTCTGGGTCTCTGTAATCGCAAGGGCAGATTATGTCTCTGTCAAGCTCGAACTTTCCAGTGGCAAGTCTGCATGGACAAAAGGGATATCCGTAACGCTCCTCATTGCGCTTAAGTCCCTCTAAAAGATCGTTAAGAAAGACGGGGTCTGGATGCAGGTAATAACCGTAAGTTTTTGCGTCGCTTTCAGCTCTCCGTCGCACTTGTTCCAAAGTTATCAAATTTCTAAAGCCTCCGTTATCTTGTCTTTGCGGAAGCCGTTGATCAAAATTTTATCGTCTATTATTATTGCTGGATAGCTTAAGCGTCCACCCTTTTTCAGAATGTCTTGGCTGATTTTTGCCTTGTCTTCGTCGTTGCAAAGATCAACATCAACATATTCGTATTCGATGTGGTTATCTTTCAAGAAATCTTTTGCCATTTTGCACCAAGCACATGTGCTTATTGCATATATCAGAACTTTGTGCGTTGTATTTTTACCAGAAACCTTAACGACATCCATTCTTTTCACTTGTTTATTTTCTAGGTTTGGTGTTCAATATAACGGTTTAGTAAGAAAAACCGAGAACAAAGTAACGAAAAAATGAGTTGTCTAGGCTTCTCTTAGGCTTCCAAATGCCCTTTGAACGACCTCTGACATTGCAGGGTGAATATGCATAGCTCTGATGATGGGAAGGAAAGTTTTGTCTCCACAGATCATGACGTTTATGATTTCTTGAATTAGCGATGAGGCAAAAGGTCCTATTATGTGCCCGCCCAAAAGCTTTCCAGTCTCTTGTTCAACAATGACTTTCACAAATCCTTCTGGATTGCCCATAGCAGCGCCTAAGGCTGTGTCCTTGTATAGGGCTTTGCCAACTAGGATTTTGTATCCCCTTTGTTTCGCTTCTGCCTCTTTTAGGCCTACTGAGGCGACTTGTGGATGTGTGAAAATGGCGTGAGGCGCTGCCGAATAGTCCATTTGTGCTTTGTGTTCGTGGACTGCGTTGTGCCAGGCAATTTCTGCTTCGTAGTTGGCTACGTGCTTAAACATTTCTTTGCCAATGGCATCGCCAAAAGCCCATATATTCTTCTTACTAGTTTCCAAATATTCGTTTACCTTCACATAGCCTCTCTCATCCAACTGCACTCCAGTCTTCTCTGGTTTAAGCAAGTCAGAATTGGGAACGCGTCCAGCAGCAACCAATAAGGCTTCGGCGGAAAACTCTTTCAGCTTGCCAGTTTCCCGATTTTTTGCCACGACAGTTTTGACGCCGTTTTTCTCATACGCCTCTGTTGCCTCATAACTTGTGAATATAGTCATCCTTTTTTCCAGTTCTGGCTTGAGCAAGTCGGAAATTTCAGGTTCTTCGTCGGGCACTAATCTATGGCTTCTTTGAAGAATTGCAACCCGCGTGCCCATGCTTGCGAAAAAGTGGCTGTACTCTGCGGCTATGTATCCTCCGCCTATTATGAGCATGGTTTTAGGCGGCTGCTCAAGCTCCAAAACAGTGTCGCTTGTTAAATAATCTATTTTTTCTATGCCTTTAATTGGTGGAATTCCAGGTCTTGCACCTGAAACAATGAAAATTCTGTCTCCTCTTATTGTTTGTTCGCCTATTTTCATTGTGTAATCTGAGATGAATTCGCCAACTGTTTTGAACCAGACTAGGTTCGGCGTAGCTTCTACTGCTTTAGCTTGATGTTGAGAATCTTCGTTGACAAAATCGTGCATACGCTTCATTATGTTTCTGAAGTTTACTGAGTCAAGTCTTGCGTTTACGCCTACCTTGTTTGCTTCTTGAATCGTTGCAACTACGTCAGCGGGGTAAACGAGCATTTTTGACGGGATGCATCCGCGGTTTACACATGTTCCGCCCATGGGTCCAATTTCAACAACTGCTGTTTTCATGCCATGGTTAACTGCGTTTGAAGCAACATTCATCCCAGAACCAGAACCAATCACTATCACATCAAATTTTTCCATAACGTTTCACCGACACAAGTATGAATGCTACTATGATTAAGTGCTTCTTTTTGCTTTAAAAACTATGTCGTAAGGCGCAGTAATGGAAAATTATTTAGACTTGTAATTGCAGATTCTGCTTTGATGGATATGAGGAAAGTTGAAGATAACGAGAAAAACGTGGAAGTTTGCATGGGGCAGTGTGGTTCTTGCCCGAGCTATCCTGGAACAGATGAATGGCTCTTCTGCGCTCGAAACAAAAGCGCAAACAAGATTTCGAGAAAAGGTTGTTTGTGCCCAGCATGTCAAGTCTACACTGATTATGCGCTTTCGAGTAATTATTTCTGCGATAGGGAACCGCCAAAATAATCTCTCATCTTATAGCCCATCTTTCTATATTGTTATGTGAAATTAAACGGAAATTTTTTATCCACTAAGAAAGAATCATGTTTTGTGGTTTAAGATGTCGAAGCCTAAAAAAGGAGAAGAAGAAAAGAAGAAAAAATACTATTACTATAAGAAGAAAGAGAAGAAAGCCAAAGAAGTAGTCAAGAAAAAACGCTAAGCCCTCAGAAACTTGGGCACGCACCGCTCGTCTTTAATGGGGTCGAAACTTTTTAGCTCACCAAAATCCAGTGGCATTGCAATTCTAGACACTAAACCATGCAGGCTATATGGAAGCCTAATCAGCCGCATATCTCCAGCAGTAACCCATTCGTCAATTGGAAAACCTTTAGCCTTAACGCGTTTGGCAAACTGTCGCCTTTCTTTGCGGGTCATTCTATAGGCGTAATCATCGAAAACGTGAATGTGATAACCTCTCCCAGAATAAACAACTCGCATAACAGAAAAATTCTTTTCAAGATACTCGTAAAGGCTTAGGGCTTGCTCCTTCACTAATTGAAGCTCAAGTTCGCAAAAGCCTAAACCTTGCCCCATCTTCATTTTTTCGGCAAGACTTCCATGGATTGGGCATGTAATGTTTTCAGGGTCAAGGTCAAAGGCTAATTCTTGACCCGTTATTTTGTTTCCACTTCCGTAGATATTCCTGTCATAGTAGGCTGATTCGGGTAAAAACTCGATTATCAGGTTTTTTACTTCTTCTAGACTGGCGTATTCGTCGATGATTATGCTCGTGGACGCATCTTCCTTATACTTCGCTGGGTAGATGTGCGTATGTCTCCCGATAATGACGGCGAACGCTATTTTGCCGATTATCCATTTAAACCAGTCGTCAACTTTGCTGATGCGGAATTCTTGCCTATAGAATTGTCTTCTTTCTTTCAAAGATGAATAACGCATTTCTTTAGGAAGATAATATCTCGCCATATAGACTAAGGTTGATGCAGTCAGTTTTACAAATGTTTTGCCCTATGCATAAACCTCTCTTTTAGAGAGAATGGCCAAATCAGAAAAGCTAATATCTTATCCTTTTTAACCTATGAAGGTAGGTGAAAATGTTTGCCAATAGATGCAGATTTTCAGAAAAACCGCACAGTTGTGAATCAGCACAACAACCATAATGTATGGGGACCTGTGGAACCACCATCAAAGCTCGGCATACATGGAACAAACGTGGCTGTTGACTGGGACATCTGCACAGGAGACGGCGTCTGCATAGAAGTTTGCCCAGTGACCCTTTTTGACTGGGCTGATTCGCCGGGGCACTCAACTTCCGAAAAGAAATCTGACCCAGCCAGAGAATCAGAATGCATCCAATGTCTTGCATGCGAAACTCAATGTCCAACTCAAGCCATAAAAATTACTCCACCGTAGAAGAGACTCAAACCTGAAAATACTCCTTCTTTTTCGTTTGTTGCTCAATTTTCCGTGAATTCTGAGAATGGATTAGATGAGGTCGCATTTGCCAATCTGCTTCAGAGTTGCTACTGAAAAAAGCCGAAAGATACGGAGAAAATTAGACATTGAGCTAACTCTGTTAAAGGCGTATTCTTTTTTTAGGTTTCTCCGTGGTGAACTCAGGAAACTCTCTCAGTTTTTCAGCTATATCCCTTAACTGCTTATCTACCAAGTAGTTCACTGTTTTTTTCTCGAATGTTCCATCAGCCTGTCTTCTGCCAGCTTCGATTCCTGTGAGGATTTCTATTCCTTCGTCAATAGTTTTTACTGAGTATATGTGGAATTTTCCTGCCTTGACAGCTTCCACAATCTCCTCTTTCAGCATAAGATTTTGCACATTGCTTTCGGGAATTAGTACTCCTTGTTTGTCCGTGAAACCTTTAGCCTTGCAAACTTCGTAGAAGCCTTCAATTTTTTCGTTTACTCCGCCTATGGCTTGGATTTCGCCTCTTTGATTCACCGAACCAGTAACTGCAATATTTTGTTTGATCGGTAACCCTGAAAGCGCAGACAGAATGGCATACAATTCAGTGCTTGAAGCGCTGTCGCCTTCTACTTCTTCATAACTTTGTTCAAAAACGAGGCGTGCAGAGAGGCTTAGTGGTTTGTCTTTGGCATATTTTTCAGTCAAATAGCCGCCTAGTATCATTACGCCCTTAGTGTGAATTGGTCCGCCCAGCTTTGCTTCTCGTTCAATGTCTGTTATGCCTTCTCGTCCCATGCCTATACTTGCAGTTACACGTGACGGTCTTCCGAATGCGAAATCTCCAAGACCAATAACTGAGAGACCGTTTACTTGTCCGACAGCCTCGCCTTCCGTGTCTATAAGGAGAAAGTTTCGTTTAACCATGTCTTGAATCTTGTCTTGGATGAGATTTGAGCGGTAAACCTTTTCCTCTATGGCTTTTTTGACATGATTCGCGGTTACATGCCTTGCATTTTCTTGGTTGGCATAGAAGTTAGCTTCTCTAATTATGTCGGCTATTTCAGCGAATCTGGTGGAGAGTTTTCCTTGGTCGCTTGCAATTCTGGAGCTGTATTCCACAATTTTGGCAACTGCTAATGCGTCAAGATGTTCAAGATTTTCTTTTCTGCAGAAGGCGCATACAAAGGCTGCGTATTTGCGCATGTTTTCTTCTGTGCGGTCCATGGTTGTGTCAAAATCAGCCTTAACCTTGAACAGTTCTATGAAATCCATATCATAAATATACAGCATCTGGTAAAGAAGCGGGTTTCCAATAAGCACGATTTTGATATCTAGCGGAATTGGTTCTGGTTTCAGACCCTTTATACTTATAAAACCCAAACGCTCTCCAGGTTCTTCAACTGCTACTTCCTCACTTGTTAAAGCTCTCTTTAAACTATCCCATGATAACGGATTCTGAAGCACGGCTTCTACACGAAGTGCTAAGTATCCGCCATTTGCTTTATGCAGAGAACCGCCATGAATCATCGTGAAATCTGTGGTCAATACGCCGAACTGTGCCTCTTTTTCCATTCTTCCGAAAAGGTTTTGATAAGTTGGGTTGAGCTCTACAATTACTGGTGCTCCCTTAAGCTCTGAGTTGTCCACTATCAAGTTAACTTCGTATTTTCTGAAGGGAAGTTCTTTTATCCATGGAAATTGGAAAGGTGTAGGAGCTTCGGGTTCTTTCACAAACTGTGTTAGGTTTTCTAGTAGGTCGTTTTGTACATCTTCTATGTATTTGATGACTTCGGGAAAATTCTTGTATTTTTCTTTCTGATCAGTTACCAGATGCCCAATGGCGTAGAAGGCGACATCTCGGTTTAATTTCTTGAGTTCTTCGTGGATTTTTCCTTCTGAGGCCCTAAGTTGCCTCATGGCATTTCTCAGTTCTGCGTCGAGTTTTTCTCTTCTCTTCTGAATTTCCTCCTTAACCTTTGGGCTTAGAGCCAAAAATTCTTCATCACCTACAGGTTTGCCCCTTATCACTGGAATCACAAGTAATCCCATAGGAGTGCTTTGAAGAACAAATCCTTCTTCTTGAGCCTTCTTATTGAGTTGTTCGATGAGGTTGTGTCTTTCTTCTTCAATGGCTTTGACTGTGGCTGCCCTTTTATCGCTATAGTCTTCGCTTTCAAAAGCTTTCGGAAGAATTCTTCGGGCTTCACTGATGAGGTCAGTCATGTCTTTTTGGAAGACTTTGCCCTGTCCGGATGGCAGCCTTATGGCTTGAGGTTCGTAAGGATTGTGAAAGTTATAAACGTAACACCAGTCTGAAGGCGTGGATTTTGCCTTGGCTACTTCTTCTAAGAAGTCTTTTACGGCAGTCATCCTGCCTGTGCCAGGGTATCCGGCTACGTAAATATTGAAGCCTCGTTCTTTAATGTCCAAGCCGAATTTTAAAGCTCGGACTGCTCTTTCTTGCCCGATTATTCCTTCGAGAGGTTCTAACTGTTGTGTTGTCTCGCAACGCATCATTTTAGGGTCGCATTCTCTCCTGAGCTTATCAAAAGGTAACTCTTTCAACATACACATCGTCTCTAACAGGGTTCTTCGAGACTAAAGGTATAAACTACATTCCTTTAAAAGTTTTCAAACACCATAAAGGGTTGAAGACTAATCACGCCTGAAGGGATTTCAATAAAAAAGGGAAAGCGTGTCTTTGTGTATGTGCCTAGGCGCGTCTAAACTAGGAGGGTTATGTTGGCATCTGACGCTACGTCTAGGAAGGTTGTGGCGCCGGCGATTTCATCCACTTCTGGAATAAGGTCTTCTCTCTTTATGCCAAACATTTCCATGGTTGGACTGCACGCATATATCTTCAGCAATCCAGATGTCTTCATTCTCTTAAGTAATTCATAAGGCGCTGGATACTTCATCTCTTTTATTTTTCTTTTCAGCTGTTCTTCCATGTGTTTGTACGTGGCTGGTAATCCTGCTTTTTCTAAGGCGCCTTTTACAAGCATGTTGAGTCCCCAGAAGGTGAAGTAAAGGTGTGCTTCCATTCCCATGGATGTTGCGGTTGAGCCTAGGATAAAAGCGCAGTAAAGTTTGTCGATGGTTCCGCTGTGAACGATTATTGCAAGTTTCTTTTTTTCTGGCATATTTTGTTCACTTCAATCTGTTTTGCGATATAGTGATATGACATATGTCATCTTATATACTTTTCCACCAGATAAACACAAAAAAGATTCATCTGCAAATATTCAGTAGAATTCGTTAATAGTTGCAATCCAGTTAGAAAGGCATATAAGTATGACGTATGTCATGAGAAATAGATGTCTAAGAGCATTAAAGCTTAGAGGAGTCAATATGAAAGCCCAACCTGACAAAACCTTAGATTGTTTAGGGCTGTACTGCCCAGAACCAGTTTTCAGAACACGCACAGAACTAGACGACATGAAAACAGGAGAAATATTGGAAGTGTTGGCAGATGATCCAGCTGCTGAAGAAGACATCAAAAGCCTTGTGAAACATTTAGAACAAGAAATAATAGACATCAGCAAAAAAGGAAATGCTGTTCGAATTCTAATCAAAAAAGTAAAATAGCACACACTTGTTTGGAAGAGAAAACATGCCGAACAAAGTCGCAACAAAACGCATTTACATGGACCATACAGCCGGCAAACCAGTTGATTCTCGCGTGATAGAGGCTATGTCTCCCTACATGATAACATCCTATGGGAACCCTTCATCTGTTCACTCATTTAGCCAAGAGGCAAAACAAGCTCTAGAAGAAGCAAGAGAGAAAATTGCCAAATTAATCAATGCAGAAGACAAAGAGTCAATAATCTTCACTTCGGGCGCCACCGAAAGCAACAATATGGCAGTGAAAGGCGTCGCATACCGCAACAAAGATCGAGGAACTCACATAATAACATCCAGCATCGAGCACATGTCTGTTCTTAATCCGTGCAAATTTCTGACAACGCGGGGATTCAAAGCCTCTTTTCTTTCAGTTGACCAATATGGTTTTGTAGATCTCAAAAACTTGGAAGAAAAGTTGACAAATGAGACTATTCTTGTTTCGACAATGTATGCAAACGGCGAAATTGGAACAATTCAGCCTATAAGAGAAATAAGCAGAATCGTCCACAGCAAAACCGCGCTTCTACATGTTGACGCTACTGCCGCAAACGGGCAAATCCCAATAAACGTACAGAACGACGGAATAGACTTGATGACTATTTCTTCTAATGACATGTATGGACCGAAAGGCGTTGGTGCGCTCTACATCCAAAAAGGCATAAGGATAGAACCACTAATCCACGGTGGGGGCAAGAAAAAGGAATAAGGTCTGGAACCGAAAATATTCCCGGCATAGTGGGTTTTGGAAAAGCTGCAGAAATAGCCCAAAAAGAGATGCCTACAGAAAGCGAGCGACTGAAAAAACTGAGAGATAAACTCGTCAAAGGCTTAGTTGACAGCGTCCCATACTCGTTTTTGAACGGACACCCAACTAAACGGTTGCCCGATAATGCTGCCGTCAGATTTAGCTTCATAGAAGGCGAATCCATCCTGCTAAGCTTAGATATGATGGGTGTCGCAGCATCATCTGGTTCCGCTTGTACAGCAAAAACTTTGGAGCCATCTCATGTGTTACTGGCTATTGGACTTAAACATGAGGAGGCGCACGGTTCAGTTTTGTTCACGTTAGGCAGGCAAAATATTGAAGAGGAAGTAGACTATGTGATAGATATTATACCTGATATTGTGAAAAGGTTGAGGAAAATGTCGCCGCTGACTCCAAAGGAGTTGAGAGCATAGTGTATACTGAAAAGGTGATGGAGCATTTCAGAAACCCACGCAACATGGGCGAGATTCCAGACGCAGACGGCATAGGCACAGTTGGCAATCCAGTATGCGGAGACATGATGACCATCTACATAAAAGTCAAAGACAACCGCATAAACGACATCAAATTCAAAACATTCGGCTGTGGCGCGGCAATCGCAACAAGCAGCATGGTGACAGAACTTGCTAAAGGAAAAACTTTGGAAGAAGCCCTAAAAATCACCCGTGGAGACGTGGCGAACGCATTGGAAGGATTGCCGCCTATCAAAATGCACTGTTCAAACTTGGCTGCAGACGCGCTGCACGTAGCAATAGAAGATTACTACAAAAAACATAAAGCTGAAAAAGGGGTGAAAACATGAGCTCAGAATTCGTTCGATGTGAATTTTGCAAGGCAGAAATTCCAACGGAATCATGTCAACTCGCAACTTACCGCACTGTAATTGATGGTAAAGAATACGTGTTTTGTTGTGCTCACTGTGCCCAACGATACAAGCAGAAGAAAAAACGCAAATAAACAAACAAACCATGTGAAACCGCTGTTTTTGATAACCTTTATATGAAAAACTTTGGAAAACGTCATATTGGAGGCGTAGAAATGGGTTGTTGGAAATGGTTTAACAGTATTTTGAAAGAGGCTGGCGTAGAGGCTACTGACGAAAGCAAAACAAGAATTGACGACGTTATTCACAAATATATCAATGAACAGATAAGTTGCAGTCGCTGTTCGCCAAACTGGAGCAAAGCCAAAAAACAAGTTCAAGAAAATGAACAAATGAAAAGGGAACTCGTCCAGAAGCTAAAGGCTCTCTTATAGCTTAATTTTTAATTATTTAGTCTCCATTTTTTCTTTGTCTGCAACAAGATTCTGCCAAAGCAGGACAGAACATAAATAAAGCTGATTAAACAAATTCTGCAATCAAACAGTGTGATCAAACATGGACAAATGGGAATGCTTGGTTTGTGGCTATATATACGATCCAGAAGTAGGAGACCCAGAACATGGCGTAGCACCAGGTACACGTTTTGAGGATTTGCCTGACAATTGGGTTTGCCCAGTCTGCGGAGCGCCTAAAGACCAATTTGTCAAGAAGCAGTGAACTTTTTGTTAAGAGCTTAAATTTTCAAACGTTTTTAATATTCTGTTTAGTATTAATTCTGAAGTGATTATCTATGGCTATTACAAAAATAAGGAAGAGAGATGGAAGAGTCGTTGATTTTGACTCCAGCAGAATCAAGGATGCTGTTCACAAGGCTTTTATTGCTGTTGAACTTGGAGATGGAGAAAAAGCATCAAGCATAACAGATGAAGTGGTTCAGCTTTTAGAGGAAAGATTCAAGGAAAAGATTCCTTCAGTTGAAGACGCTCAAGATGTTGTTAATGAGGTTTTGACGCGAAAAGGCTTCGAAAGAGTTGCGACAGAATATCAGGATTTCAGAAAAGAGAAAGAGGAGATAAGGGAATTAAGAGAGAAACTTGGAATAGAGCCAAAATTAACGATTAATGCTCTGGAAGTTTTGAAAGCCAGATATCTTCTGAAAGACGAGACTGAGAAAATTGTCGAAACTCCAACTGAGTTGTTTATGAGAGTGGCCAAAGCAGTAGCCAGAGTAGATGGAAACTACGGTGACAACCCCAAAAAAACCGAGGAAATCTTTTATCAAATGATGTCAAGACTGGAATTTGTTCCTAATACGCCAACTCTCTTTAACGCAGGGACGGACATTGGCCAACTATCCGCATGCTTCGTTCTACCTGTGGAAGATTCGTTGGAAGGCATTTTTACAACGGTCAAAAACATGGCTTTTATAGAGCAGACTGGTGGAGGAGTGGGCTTTGATTTTTCAAGACTAAGACCGAACGGAGACATCGTTGGATCAACAAAAGGCGTAGCATCTGGTCCTGTGAGTTTTATGCGTGTTTTCGACACTGCAACAGAAATCATAAAGGCTGGTGGAAAACGCCGAGGCGCCATGATGGGAATTTTAAGAATCGACCACCCAGATATTCTTGAATTCATAACTTCTAAGCAGAAACCCGGTTTTCTTTCGAACTTCAACATTTCAGTCGCCATTACTGACGAGTTTATGACAACTCTTGAAGAGGATGGAGAATATTGGTTGACAAACCCAAGGAACAAAGAAAAAGTTGGAAAACTCAAAGCAAAAAATGTTTGGAATTTGATGGCAAAATCTGCTTGGGAAAGCGGAGACCCGGGCATAGTTTTTATCGACGAGATAAATAGGCATAATCCCACGCCACAAGTTGGAAGGATAGAATCAACGAATCCTTGCGGTGAACAGCCGTTGCTTCCTTATGAATCTTGCAATTTGGGTTCAATAAATCTTTCAAAAATGGTGAAAAATGGAAAAATAAACTGGGAGAAACTGAAAGAAACCATCAGAAACGCTGTTCATTTTCTGGATAATATCGTTGATGCGAACAAGTACACTTTGAAGGAAATTGAAGCCATAACTAAGGCAAACAGAAAAATCGGTCTAGGCGTCATGGGATTTGCAGACATGCTCATAATACTAGGGGTTCCCTACAATTCTGATGAAGCTTTGCAATTAGGCGAGAAGCTGATGAAATTTATTGAAGAAGAATCGCACAAAAAATGTGTAGAAATCGCCCAAGAAAGAGGTTCTTTCCCCAATTTTGAAGGAAGCATATGGAAAAACAAGTATAAGGCTTTCAGAAATGCCACAGTAACAACCATAGCGCCCACAGGAACCATAAGCATAATAGCCGGTTGCTCTTCAGGAATCGAGCCAATCTTTGCAATTTCTTTTATAAGGAACGTTCTAGGCGGAAAGAGGCTTTTTGAAACAAATTCCCTATTCGAGACACTTGCTAAAGATCATGGTTTCTACAGTGCAGGGCTTCTGGAAGAAATAGCAAAAACTGGTTCAGTTCAGAAAATTGATGGAGTGCCAGACGATGTTAAGAGGCTTTTTGTCACGGCGCTTGATATTGAACCCGAGTGGCATGTGAAAATGCAAGCGGTTTTCCAAAGATATACGGACAATGCAGTGTCGAAAACGGTAAACCTGCCTACCGATGCTACAGTTGAAGACGTAGCAGAAGTCTTCGATCTCGCTTGGAAGCTAAAATGTAAAGGCGTCACAATTTTTAGATATGGTAGCAAGCCTGAACAAGTTCTGTATATAGGAGAGATAAAAACTAAAGAGACAAAGTTTGTAGCGGCAGAATCAGAATACGCAGGAGGTTGTCCGACAAAAAACTGCCCATTTCCAAGCTGATGAACGAATTTGCAATAAAAACAATGATTATTGAGGCTGAACTGCAAGTTACAAATGCATCGAGAGCTAACTCATTGATTGAAAAATGGAATCTTTGCAGGTATGCTGACTAACAGCTGATATGGTTATCGCTCTATTCTTAAGCTATAGCTTGCTTTGACTCCTGCTTTTTCGAAAAGCTTTCCAACAGGGCAATTTTTTAGGGTTAGTTTAAGTATTCTTTGGATTCTGTCTTCAGGAGCATCTGCTTTGACCAAAATGCCAAAGCTAGCCTCAGTTATCGTACCTTCCTCTTCTGATTTGACAGCTTCCATTTTAACCTCCAAATCTTTCAGCGAAATTCGCATTTTCTTTGCTGTTAGAATGAAGATTGTTGCCAAACAGCCAGCGTAGCTCATTACGCCCAGTTCTAGAGCTGTGGGCCCCATATCTGTTCCAAGTTCGGGTGGCAGATCTAAACAAACGCTGTGAGCCCTACCGTCATCAACTGTTATCCGCAAATCTTTGACCATTTTTGCGTTTGCATAGAGTTTCTCCGTCATTTCTATTTCACTTTTCTAATTTTCTTATTTACTCCTTTATTCGATTTTAGGAAAGTATAAGAAGGATTCGCCCCGCAATTATTTTAGAGAGGCTAAAAGGAATAATCAAGTTAGAGGCGCGGGCATAAATGAGTCTGATACCAGAAGAGCATAAAGAGCATTTGAAGACAGAACTTAATGAGAAACTGGAAAAACCAGTGAAACTCGTCATGTTCACTCAGGAAATTGAATGCCAATTCTGTTCACAGACTAGAGAGCTAATCAATGAAATGGCAACTTTAAGCGACAAAATCAAAGTTGGAATCTACGACCTTATTGCAGATGCTGAGAAGGCAAAAGAATACAATGTTGAAAAAGTTCCAGCATTAATCATTATGGGTGAAAAGGACTTTGGCATCAGATATTATGGATTGCCATTCGGTTATGAACTTCAAACTCTCATAGAGGGCATAATAAACGTCTCAAAAGGAAAAACCGACATTCCAGAGGAAACTAGACAGAGACTTAAAGAAATTAACAAGCCAGTCCATATACAAGTTTTTGTAACTTTAACCTGTCCATACTGTCCTAAAGTTGCAAGCGTCGCCTACAGATTTGCCATTGAAAGCGATTTTGTGAAGACTGACGTTATCGATGCAGGTGAATTCCCACATATAGGTCTCAAATATAATGTGATGGGTGTTCCGAAAACGGTCATAAACGAGAAAATAGAATTTATCGGAGTGCTTCCCGAGGACCTTTTTCTTGAACACATTCTGCTTGCTACAATCTAAAAATGTGCGTTAAGCGGGATTATGATGAACAGAGAATCATTATCATTGGTCTTCGTTTATAGTGGGGAATTTGCAGAACGTGTAATCAGGAATCTGATAAATGACCCAAGTTTCTGCAAGTCATGTGGTTTATACTGTGATTCCTGCAAATATAGCGTGTACAGTTTTGTGCGCAATATCAGGGCTGCGATGCAGTTGCAGGAGCCGTCAAAACTTCCAGCATTTATTGACAATCCAGAAAAATACATGCCTGTAAAGATGCCAAAGGCCAACCTATGCATAACTTCTGGCTTACACAAGGACTTGCTACTAGAATTGCCGAATCACTTAAAGAGATTTGGAATAAAGGGATTGATTGTGCCAATAGAAGACTTCAATGAAGTTCCTTCTGGGTTAAGGAAACAGGTAGAGGAGAACTGCCAAAAACTAGGGTTGGAGAGTGCGTTTCCTAAGCCATTCTGTTCGCTTGAATCCTCAGAAGATAAGCCATTAATTTCTAGGTTTATCGCAGAGTTTAAAGTAGGAAGACCGTCATTAGAGATTTCAACAGCAAAAAGGGGCAAACGTGAGTTTATATATTCTGCAATTGTTAGGCAAAGCGCTCCATGCGGTTCCACATGGTATGTAGCGAGAAAACTAGTCGGTGTTGAAACGAAAAAAGAAGTTCTCTACGATGCTGTAGCTAAGGCTCATCACAGCTATCCTTGCACGGCAACAATGAATGTTGATCCAGAAGCGAAAGAACCCATACTCCACATTGGAGGCTACATTATCCGCGAAGAAGTGGAGAAAGCGCTTAAACAGGGCTAAAGCAGTAAACGGATAATGTGCAGCATTCTACTCTAGACGTTTTATTATGTGATAGCCAAACTTAGTTTTCACTATGGGCGAAGTTTCGCCTTTTTTAAGCGCAAAGGAGGCTGTTTCAAATTCTTTTACCATTTTTCCTCTACCGAAAGTTCCGAGGTCTCCGCCGCGCTTTCCAGAGGGGCATAGTGACGTTTCTTTTGCTATGTTTGCAAATTTTTCGCCTCTGTTCAAGCGGTCTAAAACTGCTTTAGCCTCTTGCTCTGTTTTGACGAGTATGTGGGCGCAGTGGACTTTGTCTGGCATAAAACAGAGTAAGACATTTCTTTGATTTATAACATTTCTTCTCTCGGACATCTGCAATATTTTTAAATGATGCTTTGCCGTAAGATTTTCTATGCACGAATGGGCTTTAGCCGAAGCAGTAATCACTGCTGCTTCTCAAATAGCTGAAAAAGAAGGCTTAAAAGAAGTTACAGAATTGAACATAAAAGTTGGCGAACTACAACAAATAGAGCTTGACATCTTAAATTTTGCCCTCTCACAGCAGAAACAGAACAAATTCAAAAATGCAAAGATCAGCATAAAAATTGAGAAGGCGAAATTGAAATGCAGAGTCTGCGGTAATCAGTGGATTTTTAGCAGAGAGAAATTGGATAAGGATTCGGTGGAAGCAATACATTTTGTTCCAGAAATCGCACATACATTCATCAAATGTCCAAAATGCGGTAGCCCAGACTTTGATGTATTGCAGGGACGTGGCGTGTGGCTGGAAAGCATAAGAGGAGTGAAATAGCTTGGGCGACCCGCGAATCAGCATGATAAATGAAAGACTTAGGAGAATACGTCACATCATTGCGGTTTCAGGTGGCAAGGGCGGAGTTGGTAAGAGCCTAACCGCGTCTATTCTCGCCTTAACGCTGGTTAGAAAAGGCTGTAAAGTAGGCTTGTTTGATTTAGATTTCACAAGTCCATCTACGCATATTATTCTAGGCATTAGGGGAGTGCAGCCAAAAGAGGAGAAGGGCATAATTCCGCCGAAAGTTCATAGTTTGGAATACATGTCAATAATTTATTACACAGGTGATCACGCTTTGCCATTAAGAGGCACAGATGTCTCAAATGCGCTGATAGAGCTTCTTTCAATAACAAAATGGGGAAAGCTAGATTTCTTAGTTATAGACATGCCGCCTGGAATAGGAGACGCAACGCTCGACATAATACGCTTAATAAAGAACATAGGATTCCTCGTAGTAACAACGCAATCACAGCTGGCATTCGAGACAGTTAGAAAACTGATAACTTTGCTGAAGGAATTGAATGTTCCTGTTATGGGCGTAGTTGAAAACATGAAAGTGAGCAAGTCAAGCATTTCTAAGCGGCAAGTCCAAAAATTAGGCATAACGTTTCTGGGAGAAATCCCATTTGACAAGAAAATTGAAAAATCCATGGGCAGAATGGATAGGCTTCCGAGAACAGTCTTTATGAAAAAAGTGGAAGAGATAGTTTCAAATTTAGACTTCAGATGTTGAGGTTTACGAAGATTCCTGTAAGTATGCCTGTGGCTATTGTTAGAAGCAATGCAATGATTAGGTGTCTTCGCATTATAAATGATTCAGTTTCGTGCTTTTCATCAATCGTAACAACTGCATTGTTGATTTTTGCTGGTGTGATTGCACTTGCTATGCCGCCTGCTACCGCGTGGCTTCCATATACTGTCATGAACCCCTTATCATTTAGTCCGATGTTGTTGGCGGCAGTATTCTGTATTTTTAGAAAGAGCACATTTGAGCTTGTTTCTGAGCCGCCGACCACTGCACCGAACAAACCGAGAGAAGCTGCGACAAAAATGTACCCAGCGCCGAAAACAGCAGCCAATGTTGAGCCCAAAATAACGTTCATGTTCAGCATATTATAAGAGGCTGGAGGAGCAATCAAGGCACCGCCTTCAATTGTTTTGGCGGAATTAGCCATAACGAAAGCTATGCTGAAGTAGAGGCTATACGCTAGAAACGGTCCTAAGAATCGTTTTAGCCAAAAGCTTGCAGCGTTTCTGACTTGCTTTCGTGTCATTCTGAGGGTGAATATTGAAAGAAGGATTGCGACAAATATCCATGTGTAAATTTGGGAGAGAAAGTCGAAGTCGATGATTTGGTCAGCAAATATTATGATCTTTTCCAATCCGCCGAGAACGTCTGAGAGCCATTTGCCAATCTGCGGAACACTCACAACTGCTGCTGACATCGTTAGTATTATCCATGGAGAAAAAGAACGAAAAATCTCGTTTCTTGAAGGATAATCGGCTGCTTTCTGCCTTGTGGCCTGCGGATTTAGTTTTTGATATGCGTAAAGTGAAATCATAGCGCATAAGCCAGCGATTACACCAACAATTCTCAATGGAACATATTCTACGCCAGAAAAGTAATCAAGCGAGACAGTTCCCAGACATGCCAAGGCTAAGGCTAAACCGCACACAATTGCGGGAACCGCTGCCTTACGCATGGACGGCTTACCGCCAACAAGCCAAAGGATTGCGAAAGCAAAGCCTGTTGAAATAAGAGGAAGGAAAATGGCGATTTTGAAGGCGAATTCAATCGGGTTGATTGGAATGCCTATTGTCCCGCCAACTTCGGCGGGAAGCGTTATTGGTATGGAGAGCAATGAAAAACTTGTTGTAGGGTCGTAACCAAGTACTGCAATAGCAATGGCAGATATTGGTGTGAAACCCATAGCGACAAGCAACGGAGGAAACAATGCAGGAGTAACTACGCCTAACGACGTTAGGAAAGAGCCAAAGCCTATTCCAATATAGAGAGCTTGAACTTCTTCTCCCACAACTTGCTGCTTGATGACTTTTGAAACGGTTGCCAGAGCCCCTGCTTCTCGCATAAGAAAAATCATCAACATGGTTGCCGCAACTGAAATGGATATGCCAAAACTCTTCAAAAACCCATAGACTGAAGAGCCCAGAGCCACTTCTGTCGACGTTCCAAACTGGAAAATTGCGAGCGCCATTGTTATGATTAAGCCTGCAAAAGCCATGGTTAAACCACTTTGCCGCAGAAATGCGACGCCGAAGAGAATCACCAAAAGAGGATAAAGCGCTAGTAAAAATCGCCATGAGACTGACTGTGCAAAAAAGGCTAGTATTAAGGCTATGAGTCCTATGATTACGAGTAGGATTAATGACATTGCTGAAATGGTTTTTTGCTTCAATGTCTCACCCGTGGACAGTTCCAAAATAGCTTAGGGTGGTTGTAGATTTATCTTTCTATAACATAGCTAGATAATGAACAAGCATCAAACTCGAAAAAATAGGTTAGATTTTTCCTTTATGTTTTTTGCGTGAGTTTTTTGTTGTGGACTTTCGTAGCAAGGTGTTTTCAGCAGAATTTGCCTTGTGCAGTTCTTGCATGTACCATCCTCTGTCGTGGGAATAGTGAATGCCTGCAATCATTCCAAATATTAACAGAGAAAAACCACTGATTGTCAATGCTAGAGCTAAGACGGCTCCTGCGTGTGCTTCGGTATAGTATGGAATGAACAGCAACCAATTGGGTTCGCTGGTTATGGTTAGGGTGATAAGGATGCCTCCTACAAAGAGCATGGTGCCTGCTAGAAACATAAGATAAGCTACAGTTTCATTGTGCCTTGACTCTTCAGCTTTTTCATGAAGATAATCTCTGAAAGACATTGAAGTTCAAATATGTCAAACAACACAACATATACGTAAATCTTATTATGCAAAAATATGCATTGCAAAACCAAATCATAAATAACTAAACAGACGAAGACCTAGCTCCACACACAAATTAAACTATCTTTAAATGACGAGCGTCCTGCTAAACTTGTTGGTTGTATGTCATGAAATGTTTGTAGACAGGGTGTCCTTTGAAGCGTAAAATTGTTTCAGATTTTTCCATCGTTCCGCTGGGCAGTCTAACACAAAGCGAATTCACAATTGCCCCGTTTGAGACGAAGCGAACACCGTCTAAGAGTTCGCCCTTTGTCACGCCTGAAGCTGAGAAAACTAACTCGTTGCCTTTAGCTAACTCATTTTCATTATAGGTTTTGTCAACATCAACGTTTTCTGCTTTCAACCTTTCGATTAGTTTCGGATCGTCTTTTTTGTCTTTCCACACTTTTACGAGCATAGTTCCGCCTAGACATTTTACTGCTGTTGCGGCTATTGTTGCTTCTGGTCCTGCACCAGCGCCTATGAGAAGGTCAACACCTGAGTCTGGGATGCATGTAGCGACTGCTGCTGCGATGTCGCCATCTGGAATCAGGATGATTCTTACGCCAAGTTTTCTGAGGCTCTGCAAGATTTCTGCGTGTCTGTCCCGCTCTAGCATTATTACAGTGAAGTTTTCGAGAGGCAGAGCTTTCTGTCGAGCAACTGTCCGCACTATTTCTTCAGTGGACATGTCTAAAGAAATCTTGCCAATTGAATGATAATCAGTTGCAACCTTGAAGTAGTATCCATCGTCTGGAAGCACTTGAAAACAATTGGCGGGTGCACAGGCAATTGCGGAAATAGCGTCTTTTCGTCCTTTCGAAGCGGCTGTAGTGCCGTCAACAGGGTCGACGACAAACTCGACTTTTGGGCCCTTTCCAGTTCCAACTTTTTCGCGGTGCATAAACGCTGGTGCATTGTCTTTTGGTCCTTCACACGAGATTACTTCGCCTTCAACGTCTGTCTGAGCTAATACTGCCCTTGAGAATTCCACAGCCTTCGCATCTATTAAATCCGAATCGCCTTGACCAATATGTAGCGCAGCACCAACCGCGGCAGCAACAGTAATGCGCGTCAATGAAGGTGCTAATGCTCTAAGAGATACCAATTACACTTCTCCTCCCACGTTCACATAGTTGAGCTACTTGTAAAGCTTTTTCGGCTTTCCCAACAGCTGCTCATCCAATGTTTGTATGCCTAATCCATTTTGTTTTGGAAATGTGCGCATTGAATTTTTGACTTCTGTTCCACCTTCTTTAACAAGAGTCTCTTTTAGAAAAAGATTTGAGTCTAAATCTGCGTATTGTATGTTTTTGACTGCTGCGGCTAAGTGAGCTCCTGCGGCTATACCTATTTCTGATTCTGCCATGCATCCTATCATGCACGGTATTCCAGCGGCTTCAGCGACATCGGCAATTTTCCTTCCTTTAAGTATTCCTCCGCTTTTCATGAGCTTGATGTTTATGAAGTCTATGGCTTCCGCTTGTATTAGGCGTAGAGCATCCTCGGGCGAGTGAACGCTTTCGTCAGCCATTATGGGTATGGGAGAGTTTTTCCTCACTTCAATTAATCCTCTCATGTTTTCTGCTGGAACGGGTTGCTCGGCAAATTGGATGTTAAATTTCGCCATTTTGTTGAGTGCTTCTATGGCTTGTTTAGGTGTCCAGCCTTGATTTGCATCAATTCTCAATTGTATGATGTTGCCAACAGCTTCGCGAATAAGCCTAATGCGTTCAACATCTTCTGTGGGTTTAATTCCTATCTTGACTTTTATGGCTTTGAACCCTCTTTTGACTGCTTTTTGAGCGTCTTTAGCCATTTCCTTTGGAGTTTTTATGCTTAAAGTCAAGTCTGTCAGAACTTCTGTACAGTATCCGCCGAGCAGCATGAAGAGGGGTTTTCGGGCAGTTTTTCCTAAAATGTCATGTAACGCTATGTCTACTGCAGCTTTCGCGGCGGGATTTTCCTTCACAATAGAATCCATAAGCTCAACATCACGTTCTATGCACAATGGGCATTTGCCAATAAGTTTCGGAGCAATCTTGTCAAGAGTTTTGATGACAGTTTCCGCATTTTCGCCTGTAACTCTTTGCGATGGCGAAGATTCACCCCAACCAATAACGCCATAGTCTGTCACTATTTTTACGACTACATTACGGATTTCCGTGGTTACTCCTGTTGCGATTCTGAAAGGTTCCTTATTGTTTAAAACAACATGATAAACTTCTATTTGCTGAATACCCAAGCAAAGCACCAGAAGCTTGTTTGCATTTTTCTTTCAGAAAAGCTTTACTAGGATTCTGGAGTAGGTGTTTTTCCTCGTTTTCTCAGTCCTCTAAACTTAAGTTTCGCCGTTAAGATTTTCTCAGTTGCGAAGAGTCTCGACGCGGCGTACATTAGTATTATTGTAAAGACTGAGACGTAAGCAATGCCTAAAATAGGCGTCAAATAGTCGCCCATCACAACGGCTTTAGAAGCTATGATCGGATGTGTGTAAGGAATTACAAAGAACCATTCTTAATGCAAATGGCAGCGTGTTGACATCTAAATACATTAGGGCAAGGGCTGGAATGAAAATGAATGGGTAAATGTAGCCAATAAGGGATTGCGCACTTCGCACATCTTCTGAAAAAGCCGACATAATCACCGCCAACGCTAAAGCTGAAAGCAAGGCAACGAAAAGCGAAATCCCTAGAAGTAGGTAACCGAAAAGCGAAGGAGTAAGACCCAAAGAAGCCAAATCTAAACCTGTTCCAGCAGGAATTGAAGCAGTAAAAGAGCCTAGCATGTAGTTGTAGCCCATCATATATGCTAACGCGCCTACAGCTGCAACAATAATTGAACTGGACAATTTTCCCATCAGAATCGCAAGTCGGTCCATTGGCAAAGTCAGCAGTGTTTCTAGAGTCTTTTCTTCTTTCTCCATAGCCACAGAGGTTGCGGCTATTTGCATGGAATAGGTGAGCAAAATCATTATGGTGATTGGCAAGGCGATTGCCTGCGAAGTCATTAGATTTACGAGTGCAGCAGGGTCTATGCCTTCTTTAATTTCTCCTTTGATGATGGCTGATTTTGTGCTATTCACAGCGTCTGGTGCGACATATCTGTTAAATCCATACACTAGATTGTCGATTATTGATGAACCTACACTCTCAAATACACTGCCACCTGTGAAGACTCCATAGAAATTTAATGTGGCTTTTGCTTTCTTATTCAGCATATATTCAGTCATGCTTTCGTTGAAACCTTTGGGGATTTCTATGAACTGTGCTGTGGTGTAGTTTGATAATAATTGTGTAGCGACTTCATCTGTTATATTTGTGTTATTCACAACTGTGACTCTTGCTGAAAGACTCTGATTCCAATAATCTATGATACTTTTCGACCATGCCCCTCCGTCGTTGTTTATAATCAGAAGTGTGGCTTTTTGAGCTTGTTCCTGTGCAGATTGAATAGAGAAGTTTATGATTCCGCCTAGAACTGGAAACATTATCAATGGGACAATAATCATTCCTAACAGTATTTTTGGGTCTCTGACTAACTCTTTAAGCTCTTTCAATAGAAAGTTTCCGAAACCTTTAAGCAAATCCAACCACCTTGGCAAAGACCTCTTCCAAATTTTCGCTTTCGTACTTTTCTTTCAATTCTTGCGGTTTTCCTTCTGCAACAATTTTGCCCTTGTTAAGTAAGGCTACTCTGTCGCATACGTGTTCAACTTCAAGCATGTTGTGACTTGACAAAAGCACTGTCACGCCATGTTCCTTTACGTAGCTTTTGATTATTTCTCTGACGTGATAAGCGTGTAGAACATCCAATCCGCTTGTCGGCTCATCCAAAATTGACAATTTGGGCTTAGTCATCAACGCCCTTGCAACAAGAAGTCTTCGCTTCATTCCTTTGCTGTAAGCTTTCGTCCTATCCTTTAAACGTTCACCCAAACCCGTAATTTCTGCAGCATCCTTAACCATTTCACGAGTTTTACTCTTATCCTTAGTGTCAAATTTCGCCATAAACTCCAAATACTCCCACCCAGAAAGGTTTCGATAAGCTCCAGCTTCTTCAGGAAGATACGTTATAATCTTGCGAACTTCCGCTGCACCATTAACAACATCTAAGCCAAAAACCTTACCAGTACCTGCTGTAGGCAACAATAAGGTGGAAAAAATTCGCAGAGCAGTTGTTTTTCCAGCGCCGTTTGGACCTATAAGGCCGAAAATTTCTTCCGGTTTAACGCTAAAGTTTAGCCCATCCAGTGCGTGAATATTTCCGAAGACTTTAACAATGTCTACTGCTTCTATGGCAAAGCTCATTGCACAAGTCACCGAAGCTTAAACAATCCATAAACTTTAAAAATGTTACGTCTCTGCGACAAATTTTTAATTTATTCTGCGACCCTTCTTTTCTTTGAATTGCACATATTTAACGTTCAAAGTTTTCGCAAGTTTTTTCAAGTCTTCTTCAGTTATCCATTCAGTTTTGAGATATTGGCAGATTCTCTCATCGCCTAATCCAAGCCTTCTGGCTTCTTCTACTGCGTATTGAAAAGCCTCAATCTCTGTTGGTCTTTCAACATAGTCATACTTGTCATCGAACAGCTCTTTTCCTTCCAAGAATTGTCTAACATGAACTAACTCGTGGATTATGTCAAGATAAATGTCAATCATATCGCCGTTCTTCAAATAATCTGCGCTGACTATCAAGTGCCCGTCCAGGTCGCTTACGCCCATGTAGCCTCTTCTGCCAGCGAATTCTACTTTCAGGTTTTTGAGCGTTTCTTCTGTTTTTTCACCAAAAATGCGTTTAACAGCTTGAACTTCTTCAAATCCTTTAAAATAATCCACAAATCGATGCACTGTAATCTCTGCGTTGCGTGTTATAGCGACGTTCAAGTGTGGGTCTATGACTATGCCCCTCCTTTGGTTCTTATATGTCAAACGAATATTCATTAGTAAAGTTTATCCTTTTGTACGATTTTGAAAGGTACATTCGCTCTCTAATCCTTTAAACGAGTCTCACTCTCTAAAAAGAAGGATGGTCATTCCATGTATCACATAAAGACTATGTCAGCTGAGGATTTGGAATTCGCTGTTCAGATTACTGACACGATGGACTGGGGAATGATAAATGAAGACTTCGAACTCATCATGCAATTAGAACCAGAAGGCTGCTTCACACTGTCCTCGGATTCAGAAAGAATCGGCATCGCAACAACAATCAGTTTTGGCAAAGTAGGCTGGTTTGGAAACTTAATCGTTAACGAAACTCATCGAGGGAAAGGCGCCGGGTCACTGCTTGTTAAGCACGCCATCCAATATTTGACAAGCAAAAACGTGAAGACAATTGGACTATATGCATACACGGAGAAGATTCCCTTCTACCAAAGACTTGGTTTCAAATACGATTCAGACTTCATAATTATGAAAGGGAAAGGTTTTTCTTCATCTATTCAGGCTGGCTTACGAGAAGCCAAAGAAGAGGAGATAAAGACAATAATCAAATTTGACCAGTCTTGTTTTGGTGCATCTCGGAAAAAGATTCTGGAACCTATTCTTTCTGATTCGAATAATCTTTGTTATGTCTCTTTTGAGGAAGGACAGCTTGCAGGCTATGTCGCAGCCAAGGTGTACGAGGGAATAGCTGATTTGGGACCATTAGTATGCAAACCTAGACGTGGTCGTGTAGCATTAGCTCTTCTTAAGATAATCCTAAACAGACTGGACGGCTTTGAAATTTCTCTGTGTATTCCGAAGAAGGAATCAGAGATTCTTGATTTCTTGTCAAAGTCTGGGTTTAGTGAGGGTTTTCGTGTGGCGCGAATGTTTTATGGACCCGACATCATTAAATATTGTATGTACATAGCTGAATCTTTGGAGAGAGGGTGACGTTCTAGTTGTCTTCAGATTTGGCAAAAATGCTTGTTAACGATTTCCTTAAAACCTCGTGGTCATGTGTCGAGGTTCTCGTAAGAGAACTCGTCAACTTTAAAGGCGACGAAAAGAAGAAAGTTCAATTTTACTGTTTTAGGAATGGACGAATGAACGATGTTGTTGTAGACGGTTCTCACTTCTTTTTGAGGTCTTCCGTTGAATTTTCGAACCCGCAACTCACGGTGGAAGAGGTTCAAGGAATCATAGCAGCTCGTTTACTGGAAGTCTGCGGAAACTACTTCTGCAAAAATGGATTGCGTGAAGCTGACAGCAGAGATGTAGACCAAATCTGCGAACTTTTGAATAAGCCACCTCAAGACGTGATAATTCCTTTCCTTCTGAACACTGATGAGATTGAACCCGACCGCTATTCAATGAATCCACTGAAAGAATCAATAGTCACCAGCGGACAAAGCGCCTTTCCAGCTAAATCGGTTAAAACGGAACAGTTGAAAATAGACGAAAATTTTGTTCAGAAATATGAAGGGTCACTTATCTCCAAAGACGAAGTTGAACTAATAGCTCATCACCTAACTACTTGCGATAATAATTATATGAATCTGGTAGATGCAGTAAAATATGATCAACTGGAATTTCTCTCCCAATCATTTGGAATTAGCCTTTTTCTCTGTTCGTTGCGGATGCCGCTTACAACTCTGGAGAAAGAAGCATCCGATGGTTTTCTACATCACATGATAAGAGAAACTCATAAGGACTATAATTCAGTTGCCAGCGTTTACACTTGCATGGGCAGAAGCATGAAAAACCGAACCACACTTCTAACAATACCACACTCTCAAAAAGGTTACGCCTCAAAACGTGTTGCTCGGGGGAAAATATACTTTGACGGAATGAAACTGAAAAACGTGAAAGTAACCTATCAAACTACGCCGCTTTATCCTAATGCAATAGATCCGAACGACGTTAGCATTGCAACGGCTGAGGACGATTTCAGTGTTGAAGGAGAAAAACTCACAAACTACAATTATAAAGAAACTCCATCTTCGCCGCAGTTCTTTCTATACTCATTGAGGTCCCCGGAAAATGCGACGTTGTGGCATGGCATAGGAGCCTTCGGTGCCCAACAACTGTTAGGCAGTTATGTCTCAATCCGTTTAGTCTGTGCTAAAGGGTCGCTGATTTCGAATTTGGATGCTTATGGCGTTAACACAAGGGTTCCTCTACAGTTTAATCTCTCGCCACAGCACATGTGGTTTCATCCAGTTCATCGCAACATAGACGCCAGCATAGGCTGTATTGAAGATTTGAAACATTTAGCCAGCTTAGGCATGAAAGTAGAATATCTTTCAGCTTATAGAAACCCTGATGGTTGATTCTCATGTTCTTTAAACAAATAAAGCATCGAGGCGACAACTTCTCCTATATAATCGCAGACGAAGCCACTAAGGAAGCCCTTGTTGTAGACCCAAGTTTCAACACAGAAGCCATAATCCGCCTCGCCAACGAGCAAAAGCTAAAGGTAAAATACATTATTGACACGCATCAACATTGGGACCACATTGCTGGAAACGACAGCTTAAGACCAGCTTTCAACGCGAAAATTGTTGCGCATAAACTAGCTAAATGTTTCAAGGACATAGATGTTTCCGATGGTGAAATAATAAAAGTAGGCAACATTGTAATCAAAGTAATCCACACACCTGGGCACACTCCTGACAGTATATGCCTACTGGTTGACGGCAAACTACTCACAGGCGACACACTTTTTGTTGGCGAATGTGGAAGAACTGATTTGCCAGGCGGAAGCGCTGAAGACATGTATCACAGCCTTTTTGAGAAGCTGCTGAGGCTGGATGACAACATTGAAGTTTATCCTGGTCACGATTACGGACTCAAACCACACTCAACAATAGGCATCGAGAGAAGAAGCAACTACGTGCTGAAGGAACGCACACTTGACGAATTCATCGAGTTTATGCAAGAACCTTAGATTTCGCACGCTTTCTCAAAAAGAAACAAAACTCGATGGGACTTTATAGGTCCAAGTTTACGTTTAAATTTCACAATTTCGCTTTATTAGGAAAAACTGCGTGTCTCGTCAGAAGCAGCAGTTGTTGATGGGTTTATGGTTACAAAGCTGGTCATTGTATTTAGATGTCTTTTTTATCTTCTTACATATGCTTCTGATGTCCTACAAGTGCGAGCTTCATTAATATGGAAAAACTATTTAGCTAAGAAAATAAAGCAATTATCGTGGCATGATGTTATGGTGTTAAACAAGCAAACTCAGGCAATTGTTGGTCATGTTGGAATCGAAGTCACAAATTTGGGCAATTCAAAAAAGTTTTATAAGACTCTGTTTGAGGGACTTGGTTTCAAAGTCATAATGGACGCTGAAGATGGAGTAGGATTCTCTAACCAGAATTTCTCGGTTTGGATAGGCGAGATGCGAGAACCAAGAGTCAAGCGTAAAGCTCCGACTGGAGAAGAGTTCGTCGTGGCTGACCATGTTGCAATCCTTGTTCAGGACAAAAGAGCTGTTTATGATATTGAAAGAGAAATGAAGAAGAACGGATTCGAAGCTCTGTTTCCATGTGAAGAACATCCTCAATTTGAACCAGGATATTATGCCGTGTCATTCTGTGACCCAGACAACTACGTGATTGAAATCTACACGAGACAAAAACCCCATCAATTCTGACGCGCACCAAGTTTGATTTAGAAAAGAAATTTGAAGAAACAGAAAGAGCGGCTTAACTAGCAAAGAAGGCTTTTGGTGGGGCTGGCCGGATTTGAACCGACGACCTTTCCCCGGAGACAGCGCTGGGCTGTTCCTACGGGTTTCTCTATGACCGCTCCAGAATTTCTTCATTCCACGAGCGTGGTCCGC
>JACAEK010000037.1 GCA_013388895.1 Candidatus Bathyarchaeota archaeon
AAAAACAAAAGGCGGGTTACAACCAACACACCAGTCCATTCGCTAATAGGCTTTGTCGTTGGTTTTTTTGTTTTCTGTAGTGGGTTTGCGTCTTTGGGGCACCTGAGGATTTCATCCAGTATCATCGAGTTATGGACTTTCACAAGACTTATATTAATTCAGAAATGACCTTTGTGTCTAAGGTGGGAGACAAGTGCTGAATCCAGATGAAAATGCGACTTCTCCAAACAGATTGTTTATTCCCTCTTTGGTGGTGTCAAATTTCGCAATAAACACACTCGGAATTTTGACGGCCCTTTTCCTGCTCGACATGTCCCAGACATTTGGAGTTTCCCGTGGCGTAATGGGACAAACCAACACCGTCTCCTCCGTCGTCAGCATAGTCTTTGCACTGGCCATGGGAATCCTGAGCATTCGCTTCACGCATCGGTCCCTGATTGTAACCGGTATGATCCTCTACAGTTTATCGACCCTCGGATGCTACTTCGCTTGGGATATCAACTCGATGCTTCTTTTCTATTCATTCAACGGTTTGGCTTTGGCGATCTTCGTACCAATGACGAACACGTTAATTGGAGATTTCATGAAACCTGAAAGGAGGGCATTTGCAATCGGCTGGACTATTGCGGCGGGATCACTTGCCTACTTCATCGGCGCTCCCCTAATGGGCGTATTATCGGGCTTTGGAGGATGGCGGCTCGTACTTCTAGGTTTTATTCTACCCTTCTCCATCGTAGGACTGCTAATGATAGGAGCTTTCGTTCCTTCAGCAAAGCAAAGCTCCGCAGTTGTCGCTGCAGATGAAACATATATGAAAAGCTTTAGGAACATCATCTCAAACCGATCTGCAGTGGGTTGCTTAGTCGGAACAGTGTTTCGTTATGCGGTGTTTGCGGCGCTCCTTTTCTACGGAACCGCCTTCACGATAGAGCGGTTCGGCCTGTCAATAGACTTCGCCTCCATCGTCATTTTGATCGCGGCACTATTTTACACTCTTGGCAGCCTTGCTTGTGGATCATTCGTGAAGAGATTGGGAAGAAAATCATCAACGGTTATATCCGTGTTGCTGGCTGGTTTTTTCACAGTTTCATACGCGTATGCACCGAGCATATGGTTGAGCGTAACTCTGATGTCGATTGCTGGCTGGCTAGACGGTTTAGCTGCCTCAGCATCTACTAGTCTCAGCTTGGAACAGATGCCCGAGTTACGAGGCACCATGATGTCTCTGTCCTACGCGTTTGTCGGCATTGGCTCTGCTATTGGGGCGGCGATGGGAGGGTTAACACTGATCTTCTATGACTATGAAGAACTGGGAATTGTCTTGGGCAGCATGGGAATCATAGCCGCAATAATCTTTCAGTTTCTAACTGTCGATCAAGAAGAAACTCGAAAACGACTTCAACAGCATTGATTCAATCTGCGATACAAAATTCAACACTTGAAGTATCTGTAGATGTCTCTACTATTGCTTAGGTTACAACCAATACACCAGTCCGAAGAAAATATTGAACAAAGTTCAACTTGTTGCAGCAGCAAGTGAAGTAGGTTAATGCTTAGCTTTTTTCGTTCCTAAAGCTCTTTCCATCCCATCAATGGAGGTTCTATGCCCATCTGCCAGAGAAGTGCAATCAGCTCGCCCCTGTGATGAACTTCCTCCTCAAATACGTGGATTAAAACATCTTCTGCTGTGATTTCAATAGCTTCATTCGCATCGTTCGTTACTGTATATTTCTTCTCAAGTCCGTCAATCGGTAGCGATTTTAAGTATTCTCGCATCCGCATTTCGACATGTTCCATGTAGGCTCTAACCTCTTGAAAAATCTGATATTCGTCGAATTTTCTGTGGGAATGAACGTTTTCTTTCGTTAAAAAGTCCAGCCAATAATCAATTGCACCCAAGGTGTGTATGAATATGTTCCTGAGAGAATGGAAGCTTGCCTCGCGATTCTTAACAAATTCATCCCAAGAAAGTTTGGCAAGCGCTTCAAAATATCTATGTCTCACTTTCTCATTGTATTCCAAAAGCTGCCTAACATCAACCATTAACATCACCATCATACAAGGCATCTTTAAAGAAAATGTCCAACTCAAGTATTAATCATTTCTCCTGTATACCAAGCAGGGCAGACTGTTGTTTGCGTCGCCTCATGTTATAACAAAAGTCACTACGTATTGGGCGTGGGTTGCCGTGTTTGGGACTAACACTTCTAAGTATGCGTAAACATAAGAAGTTCCAGCGTATGACCTTTCGATGTGAACCCAAATGTACTCAGTGTCCGACGCAGCAAGGTCGTACCATGCGCCTGTCTGCTGGCTATACGCGCCGTTCAAGACGACTATTTGAGTCGAGTTGGAGCCGTCATAAATGCTTACAGAACAGTTTGTTAGCCGTGCCAAGTTTGATTGGTCGTAGGCTTTAAGCCTAACCTTCCAGTTCGCACCGTGATTTTCAGTCAATCGTAAAACATAATTGAAATCTGCCTCGCTTGTCCACGTGTGCACGAGAGTAACATCTATCTTCCAACTATCTTGAACTGCGTCGCTGCTTTCTATGCTTCCTTTAAATCTAATCGTAAAAGTTGATGAATTTAGATACGTGGAAACGGAAACGTTGTTCCATCCATTCACAAGGTCTGTGAACAAGTTCTGCCAAGATGAACCATTCCAAAGGTCCACTCTGATTTTTTCAGGAAATGCGCTGTCAGCGGAAAATGAGTAACTTCCCGAACCTGAACCATCGTTGTTGTTTGGTCCTACGTCGTCAAAATTGCCATTAAGTTTGAAGTAAGACCTCAAGTTAGCCTCGGTTCCTGTTAATTCAGTGTTGTAGTCGCTTTGTATTTGCGCAAGAGTTCTCGCAACGTTCCAGTACCTCAAATCGTCTCCGTGCCCATCTACTGGTTCGTTAGCACCAGGACTGTTAAGAAACCTGTTCTGTGTTGGTGACGGTGTGGTCCCCGTCCATGTTCCGCTGAGGCTGTTCGCGTCTAGCGTAGGCATATTACTCTCGGTGCCAACATACAAGAAAAGATTGTTATTATTCTCATCCCATACAATCGCAACAAAAAACCACGTATCGTTGGAGAAAGAGTATGCACTAGTCATTGAGCCAGTTGCTCCCCAATCTAAGACAAGATTTGTCCCTGCCCAACGAGTCTCCATGTTTCCGTCTTGCCCCCAAAATCTGCCCTGCACAGACGAATCCATTTTGACCCAAAAAGAAATTGTGCCAGTCGCAGAACCCCAGTCAGGAGTTCCGTCACCTATTATCATGTATCCGCCAGAAGCATCCAAAGAATACGTGTTTGTCTTGTTCACGCAGATAGCCAATTCTTCGTTTGCTTCATTATAGTCTAAAGCCGTCCATTGAACCTCCAAATCAACCTCATAATTGGGCGCCTCATATTCAATATACATGGCATACCAATAATTAGCGAACGCGCCAGCACTAGGATTCGTAGGCATGGGACTTGCTTCATTAGCATCAGCTGGAGTGTTTTGGCTCCATCTACCTCTTGCTGACTGGAATTCTCCTGCATCTGCAGAACTGGTCGAATAGTAAACACTGCCTCCCGCGTGAGCCCACCCAATCCACGTTACAGTGTTCTTTGGCCAGCTATAATCTGAAACGTCAATCGTATTCCACCCGCTGGATACAGTCACATTGTATGCTTCTGTTCTTTTCACAGCACCACTTGGGTCAGTTAGTGTGCCTCCTGTGTATAGGGCGATAGCTACCGTTCCTGTTCCACTGTAACGTAAGTGAAGTCTTGTGACTGTCATGTTGTCAATGCTGGGCGATGTGCCTCCCATGTATCGATAGTTTGTGTGGATTAATGTGCTTGTGAAGGAGCTTGAAGTAATTCCCCAACTGTCTACTGTTGCATTGATATTTCCCTCTTCTAAAGTATCATAGTTTGAATCGGGGCCAGTCTGTTGCGCTGAAAAGTTGTCGTGTGTTCCCTTATCAGCAGAAGAGTCTACGTTAGATGTGTTGTTATCAACGTAGTCTTGTGTTTCATTCTGAGTTGGTGTGATGATGTTAACGTTGGCGCTTGTATTGTTCATGTAAACCCTGCTGGAAGCAGATGTGCCATTTTGAAGAATCACAGGCGGCGAATCGAGAGCCGCATAATTCTGCTTTGCCATGGAATAATACGTGGTTCCAGATGCACTTGTTAGGGCATGAACCAGCAAAACAAACATAGTCAAAACTAACCAAATCAGACGCCGAATTATCTTAGGATTCAAACTTGTTTTCACTCTACTCACGAGTAGTCTCCTCTGACGTAGTGAAAAAGGGATGGAAGAGGTGATTAGGTGACATCGACAGCTATCACTATAGTCGTCGAGATACCAGTCGTTGCCCCTGCAGTCGCTTTTGTCTCAACTTTTATTGCCCATTCCTGTCCAGCGCCTATTGCGAAATAGCCTATTTGTGTTGGCTCGGTCCAATCGTCTGTAGCTGTAGTGTATGTCAGGTTTCCCAACTCTGTTCCGTTCGCTGCGATTAACCTAAAGACTATACTAGTGAAGTTGCTAACGTTTGGGTTACCATCGCCGGGGCTAATTGAAACATGTCTAAGTCTGATCTGCTTTGCTGCAGTAGCGGTTATGTTGACTGCCTCGTCGTAATACAAAGTCACATTTGGATATGCACTGAGACTCAAGCTGGCAAAAGTATTGTTTGTTCCAAGGCTCAGAATACCTGAGGAATCTTTACCTGTCGTGAAATAAACTGCGGCTGCTCCTATAGTGGCTGACGATTGCGCAAGCATAGCGTAATATATAGCTGCGCTTGCCGAAACGATGAGCATAGATATCAAGAGTAAAGCCAGAAAATCCAACGACTTTCTATTCTTCAATCTTTCACCTCCTCTCCAACTTCTCTTTTAGCTTTTCAGGAACTACGAGAAACGCAATGCCTATCCCAAGAATCATCGCGCTTGACATGAGCGCCGCAGTGAGGACATATGATGTGTCTTTGCAGTATAACGAAAAGAAGAAGGTAGAAATGAGCACAGTTGGGAAAGTAACGCAGCTGGCGAAGACTTTTGCAGTTCCCCAAGACTTTTTCGAAACCAAAAGGTATACGTTGATTCCGATGACATTAGCCAAAGCAAGAGCAAGATAAAGAAAGCTATAGGAAAAGCGCATATATTCTCCGAAGCTCGCGATGAATTCTCTGCTCATGAACATGTTTACATAGCCGAAAACTGCAGCAGCTTCATAGAGATACGATATCAATCTGTTGAAGTGTTCCATGACACAAGTGAGAAGCGCTAGAGCTATGAAGAGATCGATGCCCAAGAATAGAAAAAACTCTGGCAAGAGTTCAATCGCCAAGTTCAGCACTCACGTTTCATTGTTCTACCTCAGAATCAGACTGAAAACGAGTAAAGCGTTATGAAGCTAAAATACACATTTCGGGTACATACCAGTCATTCTTAATGCATAAAGCGTAGAATGTTCAGACTTACATTGATGGGTTCATGTCACTAAAAATCGGAGAAATTATGATTAAAGATGTTGTAACGTTAGAAGGAAAAGTAACTGCTGAAGAAGTAGCAATTATAATGGACGAGCGTGGAATAGGCTGTGTGATCGTTGTCCAAGATGAAAACCCCATTGGGATAATCACTGAACGAGACATGCTAAAACGCGTCTTGCTTGAATCAAAGGATCCGAAAACCACAAAGGCATTTCAGATAATGTCCGCCCCTCTTCTCTTTGGGCACCCAAATATGTCTGTTCAAGAGGCGGTGAAGTTGATGACTGAAAAGAGAATCAAGAAACTTCCGATAATTGCCGAAGATCAACTAGTCGGTATGCTAACTTTGACTGACCTTGCCCGTTCTGTAGCCTATTTGGAGCACATCTTTTCCAAGATGGAGAATAACGCAAAATAGCGAGGAAACAGTGTGCTGCCACTAGACTCCATTTTAATCGCGATTTTTGTTTTCGTAATGGTGCTTGCATACATTTTCATTCTTAGAAAACTCAGACCTGAACTTGTTCCCTTAAAGAACATTACAAAGCAAAATCCAAGTAAAACCAACAACAGAAACTCGAGAGAGAAGAAGAAAAACTCGATGAAGGAAACCCAAACTCGAGGAGATTCTGTTCTAAACTCTGAGCCTTTATGCTTACATGAATTTGGCTATTTAGGAACACTTTCAAAGAATTCAAAAATTCCGGACGAGTGCCTTGGATGTCCGCAAATAGTAAAATGTCTAGCGACCGGACGATCCAGCGATTAGGCTTGTAGAAAAAATCTGCTTGTTATCTGACAGAGTCCAAGTTAGCCCGTCCAATCGCGAAACTTCATTATAGAATCATTATGTTTGTTCCTATTCAGAATTTTGAGTGACTTATGCTTATTGAAACATAAGTGTTAAAGTGCGTACAAACCGTTGTCCGGTTAGGGCTGCTGTTCCGAAGGCTATTGGAAACCACAGAGGCACACCTAAGAATGTAGGGTTGCTATATTGCCAGACTTGAAAATGTACAAAAACAGCTTCGATTAGTGAACTCAACACAGCAATAGCTGCGAAAAAGTACAAGTCATACCGTTCATGCCAAACCAACAACATTGTAAGGCATTCTGCCAATACGACCATGAAGAGAAGCATATTGTCTCTCCAAAGCATCGCAATAGAAACTGTCAGCAAAGCCAAAGCAGTAATTTCTATCAGAAGCTCTCTAAACATTTGCTTTTGGCTTTCTATGCCTTGATTCTCTGAAGCTTCTGTCATTTGTATCCGCCCAGCAACCATGATCGTCTTATTAAGGCAAGTTTCGGCATGTTTATATGGTTTTCTCGAATCATCGTCTTTTGGAGATTTAGAAAGAATGGCAAAACTTGAGAAGCTACGTGCTCTGTTGGTTCTTTCTCGCCCAGCGTTTCATTCCGTAGGAGTGGTGCCCTTCATTCTTGGCACGGTGTTATCTTGGCGATTAGACGGAACTTTCAATTGGGAAATTTTTGCTTTAGGCACATTGGGCGTGGTGTTCATAATGTTGGCAACATACTATGCAGGTGAATACTGGGATTTTAAGGAAGATGCCTTATCTGCTCGTTCTGGTTCCAGTCGCTTTGCCGGAGGCTCTCAAATTTTGCAGCGTGGGCTTCTGTCTCGCTATGTTGCTTTCTGGGCTTCTATTGTAGGTGTAGTTTTGGCTCTTGCAGTTGGGTTTGTTCTCCAGTTTGGATATCAAACAGGGCAGTGGACACTCTTTTTTGGTGTTTTAGGCATCTTTGGCGGTTTTTTCTATTCTACACGTCCAGTGCGTTGGGTGAGCCGAGGCTGGGGCGAAATCTGGATTGCTTTCTGCTACGGTTGGCTCCCAGTGGCAGTTGGCTACTATCTACAAACAGGAACTATAGCGTTGGTGATCCATTGGATGGCAATTCCAATAGGCTTCACTATTTTCAACGTCATTTTGCTCAACGAGTTTCCTGATTACGAAGCTGATTTGTCAGCGAAGAAAACCAATTTGGCAGTGCGTTTGGGTCTGGAGCGCGCTTCTTTGCTTTACAGTTTTGTTAACGTTGGAAGCTTGGTTGCAATGTTTTTCTCGGTGAGTCAAGGTGTGCCTCTGCAGATACTGTGGTTCTACTTGCCCATAATGTTGCTTTCATTAGTGCTGGTTGCATTAATGATGCGCGGGTACTGGCAGAATCGTGCTATATTGGAGAGGATGTGCGCTGCTAATCTGATAGTAAATCTGGGCACAACTGCAGCTTTTATCTTCGCCTTTCTGAGTTGAGCACATGAATATGCAACTAGAAAAACGTCCAAGACGCAAAGTTCGTCGCTTTTGGTGGCCGCCAAGCCTAATTCTTAGACAAACATTAAGCGCGTTCTATTTAGGTGCATTGTCGCGTTGGCGAGAATTGCCATATTGGTTTCTCACATACGGGTTTAAGTGTCTTCCAGGAGCAGGGGGCTCCAAAGGCATGGGATGCATAGGATTTCCGGCACATCCTGTTTGGGAGATTACTAGTGCTTGCAACCTGCATTGTATTCATTGTCATGCCTCTGGCGGCGAACCAGCACAAGACGAGCTTACAACTGAAGAGGCTAAGTGCATGCTGAATCAGTTGGCTGAAATCAGAGAGTTTCGTATGATGGCTTTCACAGGCGGCGAACCACTCGTGCGCAGCGACTTTTTCGAACTTTTGGCTTATTCGAAGGCTTTAGGCTTCACAAACACTATGGCTACGAACGCCACTCTGATTGACGACGCTGTGGCTGAGCGACTACGACGTTGCGGCGTGGTGATTGCAGCTGTAAGTCTCGACGGCTTTGACCCAAAAACTCATGATATAGTACGCGGTTTGTCAGGTTCTTTCGAAGCTGCTTTAGAAGGAATACGGGCTCTGCGACGGGCTGGAATTCTTCTACACATTAACATCACAGCTATGGAATACAACATGAATCAAATGGAGCAGCTAATGACACTTGTTGACGAACTAGGAGCAGGAATCCTTCTAATGTACCAATTAGTGCCTGTCGGACGTGGACGAAGCATCAGCAACGTGGCTCTCGACCTTAGCGCTAATGAGCGGCTGATTCGGTTCATGGCAAGGGCTCAACACATGACTAAAGCTATTATGGAGCCAGTAGCTGGTCCTCAATATTGGCCATTCCTACTGCAACGTTGCAAAATTGCAAGCGGGCCACTTCTTCGTTTAGCGGAAACTGTTTTTCACGGATGCTCAGCCGGACGCGGCTTTGTTTACATCAAACCTAACGGTGAGGTTTGGCCATGTCCCTTCATTGAAGTAAGCTGTGGAAATGTGCGTGAGGCGCCGTTTTCAGCGGTCTGGGAGAAGTCGCCCATACTGGAAGACTTGCGAAAACGAGAAGAACGTTTGAAAGGGCGCTGCGGCGAGTGTCAGTATAGAAGATTATGCGGAGGTTGTCGAGGACGTGCTTGGGCTACCACTGGCGACTATCTTGCAGAAGACCCCTCATGCTTTATTCACTCAACAGATAAAGATGAAGAATCCACGTAATACATTGGCTCACGTTAGATTTATCTATCGCAGCAGTAGTTACCGTATGGTCGCGACGACAAATGAACGGAACTTTAGATATCACTTCTCTGAACGCCTTTAAAGTCAAGATTGACAATTACCGCGTCAAAATTGACAACGCTATATTTACTGAACTAAATCAGCGCAAAAGCTCCTCATTTTATAAGCCTCTCATGAAAGCATTGAAAGTCGGAAAACGTCTACGACCAATAATGCTCATCCTCTCATTTGAAAGCTTAAGCAAGCGAAAAATGAATCCGTTTCCTGCAGCAGTTGCAGTGGAGCTTGCGCACACTGAATCCCTCATACATGACGATGTCATCGACAGAGATTTTCTAAGAAGAGGCACAGCCACTTTTTGTGCCTCTTATGGCAATGAAATGGCTTTGTTAAGTGCAGATTTCATTCTCTCAATGATTCTTGACATAACAGCAAGATATACAGATCCAAGAATTGCTCATGCTTTAGCGTTTGCTACTTCTGAAATGTGCGAAGGTGAACTTAAGGAAGTATTGGCTTACAAGAACAAACAAAAGCTGAGCAAGAACGGATATATCGAGATTATATCAAAAAAGACTGCTTCTCTTTTCGAGGCTTCCACTGCGATTGGCGCCATAATCGCTGGAGCGGAGGAAGACGAAATAGAGGCATTGTCAGACTATGGTAGACTCATTGGAATAGCCTATCAGATTCAAGACGACATCAAAGATTTAGGGAAAACCACTGCAATTAACCTGTTGAAATTTTTAGATGCAGACTCGGAGAAAATCAAAACCTTACATGCCTTGTCCAACTCATATACCCATGAAGCAAAGAACAAACTTGAGAAATTACGAGTAAGCAAAGCTAAGGACCTACTTATTGAATTTGCCGATTTCGTCGCTTCGCCTGCAATTATTCGAATTTGAACTATTGTTAAGATGCTAATTTGTATTCTGAATCTGACTTTAAAATATAGAAAATCCATACTGCAAATTCATACACCTTAAATCTCTTCCACGTTAAAAACTGTTTCATGTCAAAAGGCGAAAGTCGTCGAGAAGGTTATTGATCAGATGAGCAATAGGAAATATTACTGCGTCATTGAGGTGAAGGTTCCATGCGGTCCAGAAGGCTGGCAAATGGTAGTGAACGACAAAATGCGGCATACGCTTGACAGGCTTAAAGTTGCCGTGGAAGAGTTAGGCGGCAGAGTCTTCATCAGATATTGAAAACCCAAAAACTTCCTTGGCAACTTTCCGATAAATTTCAAAGTCATGCGCCGAAAACAAGACAAACACTACTGTTTCAAGCTTGTCCACTTTCTCCAGAAAATCCTTCACAGTTTCTGTGGCTATGCGACTTGCTTCCCTTATTGGATATCCGTAAGCACCCGTGCTTATCGACGGAAAAGCTATTGTTTTCAACTTTTCAGAAACTGCCAATCTTAACGAGTTTTTGTAGGCTTCTGCCAGAAGCTCTGGTTCACCACGGTTTCCACCTTGCCAAACTGGTCCAACAGTGTGAATGACATGTCTAGCCTTCAAGTTTCCTCCAGAAGTGATGACAGCTTTTCCAGTTGGGAGACCATTACGCCATTCTGTCGCCCTTATGTGTTTGCATTCTTCAAGAATTTTTGGTCCGCCTTTGCGGTGTATTGCGCCGTCTACGCCACCGCCTCCCATGAGCGATGGATTTGCAGCGTTTACTATGGCGTCTGTTTCCATGTCGGTCAGGTCACCTTGAATTAGGCAGATTCTTGTCTTGCCTATAGGAAATTCTTTAGTATTCATTGTTTTCCCTCCTTCTGTTGCCTAGTCTGTAATTTTTCCATGAAAAGTTTCTGCATCTCTATTACTTCTGTGCTGTTTCTTGTTTTTGAGTAGCCTTCCAGTCTTTCATGGTTTAGGTCAATGAATGTTTGTCCCCACTTGAAAATGGAAAGCAGTTTGTATGCTTCTTCCTTTAAACCAGCGATGTACAAAGCAGATGCTAAGGCTTCAACAGTGCTAAGTTTGGTAGGTTTTGCGAAATTAACTGGGTTTCCGGCAACTAGATACGGTAGGCATCTGGCTGTTCCCCTTACACTCTTAAGCAAAGCGTTTTCAGCGTGCTCCCAACTGAAATCTAATGCGGTTAACCCGAAATTTTCGATGCGTTCCTTATCGGCTGGTGAAAAGGCAATTTCTGAAAGCGGATTCAGTACAACTGCTCTTTTGGGCAAAAATTTAATCTGATGTACTAATCGCACTAGTCCATGACGTTTTAGCTTTAAAGCTGTACATTTTTTGGGGTCACATTGTCTAGCATGATAAACAACGATTCTAACCTGTTTTTGCACTTGCGATGCGCACCTTCCCGTGACTCATTGGGTCATTTAGGACTTTGGGAATCCAATGCATAAGATCTGAGGAAACCATGTGATAGCCCTTTTCTGCGAATACAAAGTCTCCAGCTGCACCATTGACAAAAGCTCCAGCAACAGCAGCCTCAAACGGGTCTATACATTGAGCGAGGAAGGCAGCAACAATTCCAGAAAGTATGTCGCCTGTTCCACCCACTGTCATGCCTGGGTTACCTGTAAAATTGAGTTTGAATCGTTTTTCGTCTGCAATTATGTCCACTGCTCCCTTCAGAAGGACTGTTGCGCCTAGCTTAGCCGCTGTCTTTTGCACTTCTGAAGCTTTTTCGTTCAAGTCTTCTGGCGTTTTCTTGCCCGTGAGTATGGCGTATTCTTCAGCGTGAGGCGTCAGCACTAAGGGAGTGTTCAGTTTTCTCTTGAATTCTGCAAAGGCTTTCAAGCCGTCTGCATCAAGAAGCAACGGTTTTGCTGCGCTTTCAACTGCCTCAATTACGGCTTTGACGGCTTCTTTGGTTTCTGTGTGCAAGCCAAGACCAGGTCCCAAGGCAACTGCGTTAGCTGCTTCAATGTAGTTTTTCAAAGCTGAGACGTTGCTAATGTTTAGATGTTTTCCTTCAAGTTTTATGGTGATTAGGTCAGGTGACATGGAAGAGACGGCATAAGCAGTCTTTTCTGGAGCAGCAACATAAGCCAAGTCAACACCTGTTCGAAGCGCAGCTAAAGCCACAAAAGCTGGCGCACCAGAGAAAGTTTCGCTTCCACCAACGACTAGCAAACGTCCAAAATCTCCTTTATGAGATTCAGAAGGGCGAGGCTTTGTGACTAATTGAACGTCTCCTGGACCTGCAAGTCTTTCGAATTCTTTTGGTATGCCTATGTCTTTGACGGTTAGCTTGCCGATGTATTCTTGTGCTTTCTCGATGCCTTGTTTTGTTTTGTGGAAAGTTATTGTCAGATTTGCTCTTACTGCTTCGCCTAAAACTTCTCCCGTGTCTGCATCAATACCCGTAGGCACGTCAACTGCCACTTTGAAAGCATTCACAGAATTTATTTTTTTCACCAACTGCAAGATTGGCGGTCTCAATTTTCCTTTTGTGCCTGTTCCAAGCAATGCGTCTAGGACTATGTCTGCTTTTACTTCGGGAATGAGCGTGCTGTCATAAACCTCATGGATTGGAATTGTTTGCCGTAAAGCTTCTAATGGTTTCCAATTCGCCAAAGCCGCATCATCCATGATGTCTTGGGCTTTTCCAGCGAGAATGACTGTAACCCTAAAACCCATTGTGGACAAGTGTCGAGCTGCAACAAAACCGTCGCCGCCGTTTCCGCCTAACCCACAAAAAATTGCGATTGACTTGTCTGGTTTGAAGCGTGAAGCTATTTCCACTGCCGTGTTGCCTCCAGCATTCTCCATCAACTGAACCCTAGAAACACCAAAATATTCAGCGTTAAACTCTAGAGCACGCATCTCACGGCTTGTAATAACTTCTGACATGTTTAGAACCCAATAGTTATTACGTTAAACAAAAGATAAGAGTATTCTTCCAGAGTTGAAGTCTCCTTGTTATATGCCCCTATAATTTCAAGTGAACTAGAGCCATCAAGTTTATAGAACCTTCTTCATTGCGCGGTGTCTTGAATATTGACTCTTTACCCAATATGGCTCTCTGAGCACAATGTCTTACAAGGAATTTATAGAACTTAATGTTTTCTTTGTTAAGGGAATAGATTTTAGCAGAGAATTGGGTGAAATACGATGGAAACAGACGTGAAAAAGAGAATCAAATGAGTAGAACTGCAGCCTTAAGAAGAGAGGTTGAGCACAAATTTCTAACTCTGCTGAAACATAGTATCCGTTTATCGATTACATATCACAGACAAAAAGGAAAGTCTGATGCGGTCAATATAATCGGCGGCATAGCTGATGCCCTAAATGGGATAGCATACGATGATGATAGTCAAATAACCCAGATAAACTATCAAGAAACAAAAGGAAGCTTTGATGAGTATACAATAATTGTAGAAGAGGTGTAAATGTCCAGTTTTCAGAGTTTAGGGTTAGTATTAGCGCATGTCTAAATGCGCTAAGTCTCCCCCTACATCTCCTAATAGATATATCTAGTGGTGTTGCACGCACGCAAAACCTCTTCTGACGTAGCAAAATATTTTAATGTAAACAAGGCAACAGTAAGGAGTGAGGAGACAATAAAATGCCTACAGCATTCGTGTTAGTAAATACCGAAATAGGCTCAGAAGCAGACGTGCTAAAAGACCTTAAGAAAGTTGAAGGCGTAGAAGAGGCTTACGCTGTCTACGGCGTTTACGACATCGTTGCAAGAGTAAAAGCAGACACAATGGACAAGCTTAAAGAAATCGTAACTTGGCGTGTCAGAAGACTTGACAAGGTCCGGTCAACATTAACCATGATAGTGGTCGAAGAAACAAAATAGCACACGCTTCCTCCCTTTTTATTCCATATTAATTAACCACTTCTGTCACCTACATTCCAATCCGTAACACATTAAAAAAACGAGTCAGCAATCCATGACCATGAAAACTATGCACATAGGATTAGACGACACAGATTCAACAAGAAAAGGATGCACAACATACGTTGCCGCCTTACTCATAGAAAAACTCGAAAAACTAGGTGCCCGTTTCACTGATTATCCTAATCTGATACGGCTGAATCCTAACGTGCCATGGAAAACCCGCGGAAACGGCGCCCTAGCCATAAGAATCCAACACGACGAAAGCGTTGAAGAAAGAATCAAAGAAACTGTCATAAGCACAGTCGAAGAACATTCTGACCTGGAATTTAGAGGCACAGACCCAGGCATAATCTTCTTTAAAGAAACTGAAATTCCAGAAGAAGTCAAAATTTTCGCTAAAAACACGATTACTGGAGTTGTTACTCTCAAAGAAGCATTAAAACTTGTTAAGAAGTTTAAGGCTGAAGCCGTAGGATTCAAGAGTGGACGGGGAATCATCGGCAGTTTAGCGGCTGTCGGCGAAACTCTTGTAGAGGATTACACGTTTGAAATCATTGCTTACAGAACTCCAGGAAACTATGGTCTGAAAAGAAAAGTGGATGCTGCTTCAGTTTTTGAAATGGATAAGATTACTGAGCCGTACACGTTTAACAATGTTGACATGGAGAAAGGCAGAATCATAATTACGCCACGTGGACCCGACCCTATTCTCTTCGGCGTCAGAGGCGAAAGTCCCGAAATTGTAAAAAAGGCATTTGAAATTGTAAAACCACTGGAACCCGTGGAAAGGTGGGTTATTTTTCGCACAAATCATGGAACAGACGCTCATCTGAAGAAAGTTGACAAACTAAACCAAGTAAAACCGTATAACCCAGTAATTGCGGCGGGCATAGTTTCGGCAAATCCAGAGATTATTCCTAGACGCCACGTAATTTTCTCAATCAAAGATGAAAGTGGCGAGGTGGATTGTGCCGCTTACGAGCCAACAGGCGCTCTGCGCAAAATTGCAAGGAAATTAATCATAGGCGATCATGTGGAAGTTTATGGCGGCGTTCGCAAAGCTTCTAAGAATAATCCTTTAACAATAAATCTTGAAAAGACACGCTTGCTAAAACTTGCACCAAAAATCGCATATCAAAACCCTGCTTGTCTAAAGTGTGGTAAACGTTTGAAATCTATGGGGAAAGGTCAAGGTTTCAGATGTGAAAAATGCGGTTCGAGATATCTAAATCTTGGAAAAGTTGAAGTTAAGTTAAAACGTGACATTAAGAAGGGGCTTTATATAACTTCTACAAGGTCTCAGCGGCATCTGACTAAGCCGTTTAGGCGTTATGGGATGGAGAAACATCACGTGCCAGCTAAGCTTATTAGTGAATGGTATTCTCACTAGCCTTCTTTTGGTTCGTTTGCTTTGAAGATTTCGCAAAGCATCTGGTATAATTCTTCGCCACCTTCCACCTTTGAGAACAAGTCTTTTTCGGCTTTGAGAAGCCTTCCCATAGTTTGATATGTTTCTCGCCATTCTAATTCTCGCCACATCATGCGATAGTGCTTCGTTTCAATCCAAGCTCTGAAAACTAAAACTGCAAACATTGCGATTGTAATTGCAAGATTCAGTATGTATATGTCTAGTAATTCCGTAGCTCTTCACCTCCTGACTACCGAATATTTCTCTTATTTTAGGGACGAATGCATTTAAATCAAGCTTTTCGTTTGCATATCAAAATAGAAGGGTTAGAATGAGTGAATTAATCTCGCCGCTTATCTATCAGCTTGGCGTTGGCGGAATAGGCGGCCTCATAGTCGGATTCACCATCAAAAAAATCAGCAAGCTCATACTGTTTTTGATAGGCTTATTTCTGATTTTTCTTCTCTATTTGGGCACAAGCGGAGTAATCAGCATAAACTATGACGAGCTTTGGGAAGCATTAGCTGGTTTGTTCAATTTTGCTGGTCAAGCAGCTTCGTGGCTTATTGGCATAATCTCTCTTCTGCCATTTGTAGGAAGCTTCTTCGTCGGCTTTCTGTTCGGCTTCAAACTAGGCTAAGAGACAAGAGAACTGGGCTTTATGTTTAAGTATAAATAGCAAAATGGTTTAAATGAATGTGACTCATTAAACCCTTGAAAAATTCACAATCACACCTATTGGAGCGTCTAAAGAGTTGAGTTTCCCACCTGAGGAGTACCGCCTTCCATTCTTCAAAGAAGCAGGCTTCGTTAGGAAGCGTTGTCCTAAATGTGGACAATATTTTTGGACGCAAAACCATAAGCAGGAAACTTGTGGGGAAGCAAGACCTGAAGGCTGTGCTCCCTACACGTTCATCGGTAATCCGCCCACACACAAAAAGCATACGTTGCGTGAAATGCGGGAGGCTTTTTTGTCATTTTTCGAGAAACGTGGGCATATGCGCATTAAGCCTTATCCTGTTGTGGCGCGGTGGCGAGACGACATTTACCTTACTCATGCAAGCATAATTGATTTTCAACCGTACGTGACTGAGGGAATTGCTCCGCCGCCAGCAAACCCCCTAGTAATTGCTCAACCATGTATACGCCTCGTAGACATAGCCAACACTGGCCCAACATTCGGAAAATACTTTACACTCTTTGAGATGGGCGGGCATCACGCCTTCAACTATCCAGACAAGGAGGTTTACTGGAAAGACCAAACCACCAGATATCATCACGAATTCGTAACGGAAGATTTAGGCGTAAAATCCGACGAAGTAACATATAAAGAGGAAGTTTGGTCTGGTGGCGGAAATGCTGGTCCATGCGTCGAATGTATCATTCGCGGATTAGAAGTTGCCACACTCGTTTTCATGCAGTACAAAGTTGTCAACAACGAGCTTGTCAAATTGCCCATACGAACAGTTGACACAGGCTATGGCATAGACCGATACGCATGGCTTTCTCAAGGCGCGCCCAGCGGTTTCCATGCAATCTATGGCAGTTTGCTTGACAAAATCTTCGAAATGGCTGGAATAGGCAAGATTGACAAGGATTTGCTGGTGAAAGTGGCAAAAGTTTCGGGCATAGTAAGCTTGGATAAGACAGTAAGCAGGCTGGAAGCTCGAAAGAAAATTGCAGATTTGGTCAACGTAAAAACTGATGTGCTGGACAAATTTTTGTCGCCTATCGAAAACGTTTTTGCGGTTGCTGACCACACTAAATGTTTAAGCTTTATACTTTCCGAGGGCGTTGTCCCATCCAATATTCAAGAGGGATATTTGGCTCGACTGCTTTATCGCAGAATCTACCGACTGCTAAGAATGTTGGGCATTCCAGAGAGGCTTTATGATATTGTGGATATGCAGGTAGACTTGTGGTCAAAAGATTATCCGCATCTGAAGAAAATGCGAAACGAAATAATGGAGATGCTCAAGGTTGAAGAAGAGAAATTCCAGGAAACAATCAAAAGAGGTGAGGGACTGGTAAAACGAATCTCCAACGAGTTGAAAGTAAAGAATGTTGAGGAAATTCCGACAGAAATTGTTTCTGAACTTTACGACTCTCATGGACTTCCGCCCGAAATAGTTGAAGAATTTGCAGAAAAAGAAAGTTTGAAAGTGGATGTTCCTGAAAACTTTTATGCTTTAATTGCTCAGAGGCACATGCAAGCCGCCAAACCAGTGGAAGAGGAAGTTAAGCCTGAGGAATGGTTGAATTCGGCTGTTTCAGATCTTCCAGCGACAGTTTTGCTATACTACAAGGACCAGTATGTGAAGGAGTTTGAAGCCAAAGTTCAAAAAGTAATAGATGACGAGTACCTTGTTCTTGATCAAACATATTTCTATCCTGAAGGGGGTGGGCAACCAGCAGACACCGGCTACTTTACCTTTAATAAGAAAAAGCTTGAGGTTGTTGACGTACGAAAAGTTGGGAGAGTTGTCGTTCACAAAATTAAAGGTTTAGCAGCGCTTAAAAAAGGCAGCACTGTTAGATGCGGGATTGATTGGGATAAGCGTTACAGTCTCATGAAGAATCATACTGTGACGCATTTGGTTAATGGTGCTGCACGGCGTGTGTTGGGCGAGCATGTTTGGCAGTTTGGCACACAAAAAGGCACGGAAAGCTCGAGGTTGGACATTTCGCATTATCGCAGACTGACGCCAGATGAAGTGCACCAAATAGAGGTTTTGGCAAATCAGGCAATTCTGCAGAACATGCAAGTTGAGACTGCGTGGATGCCGCGAAGTGAAGCAGAAAGCCGCTACGGTTTTAGGCTTTATCAGGGCGGAGCTGTTCCAGGCAAAGAGATTCGTGTGGTGAAAACAGGCGACTGGGACGTTGAAGCATGTGCTGGTACTCACTTGAAAAGCACGGGCGAAATTGGTTTTATCAAGATAATTCATTCTGAGAAGGTTCAAGACGGTGTGGAAAGGCTCGTCTATTCAGTTGGGATTCCAGCTTTGAAGGCTGTGCAAGAAAGAGAGCAGTTGCTCTGGAAAGTTTCAGAAATTTTGAACGCTCCATTGGATAAGCTGGATAAAACAGCTGAGAAACTTGTTAAAGAATTGAAGGAAGCAAATGCTGAGAAAAGAAAGCTTGTTAAAGAATTGGCAACGCGGGAAGGTGCGGGTTTAGGAGCAAAGGCGTTTGAGGCTGTGGAAGAGATAAATGGAATTAAGCTTTTGAAACGTGATTTTCGGGAGGAAATCGACGTGAACCGCATGGTGCAAACAGCCAACGAGATTATCAAAAGAGATGAAGCAACTGTTGCAATATTCTATGGAACGGATGGAAACAACGCAAGAATAATGGTTATGGCAGGAAAAACAGCCACAGAAAAAGGCGTAAACGCAGGCGACATCGTCAGCGAAGCCTCAGCAATCATAGGTGGCGGAGGAGGCGGAAAACCCAACTTTGCACAAGGCGGCGGAACAAAAGTCAAAAAATTGTCAGAAGCAGTCAAAAAAGCCGAAGAAATATTAAGGAAACAATTGCGTTAGCATCCTGTCTTTGCAAGTGCGCGTTTCTGATTGTGATTCAGCTTTTTGATGCGTTTTTCTCTTTTCATAGCTTCTGCCCTTGAACCAAATTCTTCGACGTAAACGATTTTTTGTGGTTTGTGCATTCGTGTGTATCGGGCGGCTTTTCCTTTCATGTGCAACTGCATTCTGGAATCCAAATTTTTGGTGTAGCCTGTGTAGAAGTTGTTGTCTTGGCATAGAATCATGTAAACATAGTAAGGCATCTGCAATCAGTACTCCGCAATGGCATTTGTTTATAGTAGATTAGCGAATAAAAATTTATAAGAATAAAGAGTTGATAAGCAGATAAAATCTGGTGATTAGCCATGGTTAAGCTTAACAAGGTTGATGAACTTGTTGTTTCCACATTGAAGAATACGGATAAAGGGTTGACGCTTGTGGAAATTTCTGAAAAAGTTGGCGAGTCTGAAAAGAAGGTTTTCAAGTCTCTGCGAAAATTGTTCGAGAATGAAATGGTTATATGCCAAAATCGCCAATACAAGTTAGCAAAATCATGAGAATGAGGTTAAATTGTGGCAAGCACTCTTTCGTATTCCATGACAACGTATTTTTTGCCTTTCTGAACCACTTTGTGACCTTCTTTCTCTAGAAGCTTCTTTTGTGCTTCAGCGCCGCCTGGGTATTTCTCGTTTATCTCTCCGCCCGTCTTCAATGTTCGCCAATAAGGCGTAATGTTCTTCTCGCCTTTTTGTCTCTGTTCTTCAGCTGCGTTAGCTGCAACCCAAGCAAAAATGCCCGTTGTCATAGGACAGCCAATCGTTGCTTGATGCTTCTTGGCAAGAGCAGCGCGAATATCGTTAATGGTTACAAGTTTTCCTTCTGGCGCCTTTCGCATGATTTCGTCAACTTCTATGGGCGCTGGAATCACAACTGTGCCTGTGCCCCATCTTTTACTCATATTGTCAGTAATCTCTTCCACTTTTGGCAAACCTTTGTTATCCATCAGTTTTTCAGCCCAACTCTTCTTCTGTTTTGTCATAAATTTCCCTCAAGATTAGTTGATTTATACTAGCTGCGACAGTATGCTGGATATTCCGCTCGCTGCCAGTACAAGAAGCTCAAAAGTTCTGTAGGCTTCAGTCATGTTTTTGGCACTGTATTCAACTTTAAGCCCGCTAACTCTTTTTGCTGTGGGCAACATTTCTGCCACATCGGCAAAATGACTTACAAGAAACGTTACGCCCATTTTCACGGGTTTTTGAACCGTGAGAGTCTTAGCCTTTTTCCGCTTAAACGCATTTACAGCGTTGTTGACACTTTTTCGCAATTCTTTCTCGATGCTTTTCATGCTTTGGCTTTTAGCGGAAACTCTGCTCAGAGAATGTTTCAGTGCTACAGTCTGCGCCCATGGAGCATATTTCTTCACGTCATCTTTCAGAAGTTGAGCTTCTCCTGCGACGAGTATTATTGGAACGTTGTATTCGCCTGCAGCATAGGCGTTCAGCAAAAACTCGCTGACTTCTACGCCGTTTACTTCGAGTTTGTTGATGGAACCACCGCTGTAAGTGTGGTCAAACGAGGATTTTGCCGTACCGAACTTTGCATGATAACCAAGAAACAGAGCAGCTTCACAGTCTTCTATGCCTGCTATCATGCTTAACGGTCTAGGAAAGCCTCTGACGATTTCGACGTATTCTGGCAATTCGTCAACGAGGAGGTTAACCATTGTTCCGTGGCTATCAGCAATAACCACGCCTTCGAAACCGTTTTTGTGCAGCTCTTCCGCTACAATTAACGAGACTTTTGTAGCTGTTTTCCTCGCCTCTTCATACAAGGTTCCCTTGATGCCTAAGTGCCCAGGTATGACAATGTAAGGCATACCTTCCATATCAACAGAGATGAACGCTTTCATTGAAACACCAAACCAAAAAGGATTCTGAGCAGAACAGATTAAAACATTTCGATGACCAAAAACCCAATCTATATATTCCGAAGTTTATTCGGAAAATCTTGTTTAACGGAACTTGATTTAGGCTTCTTTTGATGGAGTTTTGGAAGAGAAATTTAACCAATTGATTAACAAGCCTGTAATGAATAATAGAATCAAGCTTTACTGATGTTGAGCTTTTTTCTTCAACTCGTTATAGAGATAATCAAACGAGTCCACTTCGAGTCCTCGCTCTTTCTTGATTTTTTTGTTTATAGGCTTTAATTTTTACCATGCAATTATTGCAATACCTCCTGTCAAGTCATCAATAAGATCGATAGTTACGAGTTTTCTTCGCAAAAGCATGCCCAGTCCTCCCAGAACCGTATATATCTGGCTTATGTCTATAAAACTGCCATATTTTTCCTTGTAATCGCTGAGGTTCTCAATTTCTCTATCTCTGACTTTCTCATGCTTCCAAAAAATCTCTGCTGCTGGCAAATGAATACAGTCTGACAGTAAGATCTGTTTGTCTAACTTTCATTTGGTGACGTATCGAAAAACTGTAGTGTATGACCCCAGCAACAACGCTCGCCGCCGCAATGGTTACAGAAATACTTTGCATATCAACCATTCTTAACACCTATCAATTGCCAAACAATGTAGTCTGTTTCGGTTTAACTATAACTTTTTCGCAATCATCGGATTCGCATAACGTGAAATTCGCTCCGCCATACTAGAAGACTAACCCTATGTCAACTCCAATCTCTGACGCATAGCTCATGCTGAAGTTCAATCTATTTATAAGGGGTAGGCTGTCGCAGAGCAGAAGTGCAGTAAAGGTTTAATGCAAGTCTGCGTATATGTATCAGCGGTGCCAAAAATGAGGGACCGCGTTCTCATTCCCTAAGAACAAAACCTTTAATATCCCTAAAACCAATTCAGAACCTTTTATGGAATTTTTGAAAAAAATCGAAGAAAAATGGCAAAAACGCTGGGAAGACGCAAAAATCTTCGAAGCAAACCCAGACCCGAAAAAACCTAAATATTTTGTAACAGTGGCTTATCCTTACCCCAATTCTCCACAGCACATTGGACACGCAAGAACCTATAGTCTGGCTGATGTGCACGCACGTTATATGCGAATGCGCGGCTACAACGTGCTTTTCCCAATGGCTTTCCATTACACTGGCACGCCAGTCTTAGCCATGTCTAAACGTCTCGCAGATAAAGACAAAGATTTAATTGACGACTTCATTAACGTCTACAAAATCCCCAAAGAAAGACTAAACGAATTCACAGATCCGCTTGCCATGGCTAAGTATTTTCACCAGGAAATCAAAGGCGGTATGAAAGAGATTGGCTATTCCATCGATTGGCGACGCGAATTCACAACAATAGATCCACAATACAACCGCTTCATAGAATGGCAATTCCAAAAACTCTACAAAGCAGGATACATAACACGTGGAAGCCATCCAGTAGGCTGGTGTCCTAAAGATGGAAACCCAGTAGGGCAACATGACACTGCGGGTGATGTGGAACCAGAAATAGGCGAGTTTACATTGATAAAATTCAGACACAACGGTTACATCTTTCCGGCGGCGACTCTGCGCCCCGAAACAGTCTTTGGTGTGACAAATATATGGCTAAACCCAGAAGCCAAATATGCAAAAGCAACAGTGAATGGTGAAGCATGGATAATTAGTCAAGAAAGCGTAGAGAAACTAAAACATCTAACCCGAAAGGTCACGGTTCTGGAAGTTTTTGAAGGAAAAACTTTCATTGGAAAATACGCTGAAAATCCAGCGACAATGGCAAAAATCCTAATTCTGCCAGCAGACTTCGTCGACACAAAAAACGCAACAGGTGTCGTGATGTCCGTTCCAGGGCATGCGCCATACGACTATGTTGCCCTAGAAATTGTCAAAAAAGACGCCTCGCTACTGAAAGAATATGGATTGTCTTCTGAAGCTGTAAACTCTATCAACGCATTATCCGTCATTGAGGTTGCTGGATATTCAGCAGTTCCAGCAGGCGACGTAGTGAAAAAGATGAACATCAAAGACCAGTCAGATTCCAAGCTTGAAGACGCAACAAAAGAAGTTTATAGACATGAATTTCACAATGGCAAAATGCGACAGAACGCTGGCAAATATTTTGGGCTTTCAGTGGCTGAAGCGAAAGACAAGGTCAAGCAAGACTTAATCAGCGAAGGTAAAGCCACAACAATGTACGAACTGCTCAACAGACCAGTCAGATGTCGCTGCGGAACAGAATGCATTGTGAAAATATTTCAAGACCAATGGTTCATTGACTACGGAAATCCAGCGTGGAAAGCGTTGGCTCACAAAAACTTGGAAAAAATGGAGATAATTCCAGAAGAAATGCGCACAGAATACAACAACATAATTGATTGGCTGCATGAAAAAGCATGTGCACGCAAATCTGGCATGGGCACGCGACTTCCTTGGGACAAAGACTGGATTATCGAATCGCTGTCTGACTCAACAATTTACATGGCGTACTACACAATAGCCAAACACATCAAAGAACACAAAATTCCGCCCGAACAGCTAACAGACGAAACGCTTGACTACGTATTCCTTGGAATTGGAAGCTCTGAAGAAATTGCAGAAAAAACCGGTTTAGATGCAGAAACCCTAGAAAAGATGCGAGGCGAATTTCTGCATTTTTATCCATTGGACAGTCGCCACTCTGCACACGAGCTGATTCCTAACCATCTGACATTTATGATATTCAACCACACTGCCATATTCCCAGAAAGTCTGTGGCCACGTCAAATCGCGACCAACGGTCACGTCTTAATGGAAGGTGCAAAGATGAGCAAATCTTTTGGAAACATCATTCCATTGCGAGAGGGCCTGGCAAAATACGGCGCGGACCCAGTAAGGCTGAGTGTTTTGGCAACGGCTGAACTGTTGCAAGATGCGGATTTCAGTCCTTCAGTAGCAAAATCTATGCGTGACAGAGTGGAACGCCTTTACAAGTTTGCTATGGAAATTTTGAAAATGCGTTATCCAGAAAAGGTGTCTGAAAAATCTATGACAGCAATAGACAGGTGGATGCTTAGTCGACTGCAAGAGCACATAAGAAACGCAACTCGGTCTATGGATAGGTTGGCTGTGCGAAAGGCTATACACACCGTTCTGTACGAGTTAGAACAAGATTTTCAATGGTACCAGAAACGAATTGCAAACCAGAAAGCCAACGCAGCTAAAGAAGGCATTACAGCATACGTGTTCAACCAAATATTAGATGTTCAGTTGCGCATGTTGGCTCCATTTACTCCACATATCTGCGAAGAAATATGGACGCTAATAGGCAGAGAAGGCTTCATTTCCCTAAACGCTTGGCCCACACATGACGAATCAAAAACGGACATTGAAGCTGAAGAAAGCGAATCCTTGATTATGGACATGGTGGAAGATACACAAAACATTATTAGGGCAACAAGCATCGCTCCGAGAAAGATATGTTACTATGTGGCTGCATCTTGGAAAACAAAAGCTTACCTAAAAATTCTGGAGAAGGCGAAAAGCGGAGAAGTGAAACTGAACGAAATCATGAAGGAATTTGCGGCTGAAGGGGATTTAAAGAAGAGAATGAAGGAAGTTGCCACTTTCGCTTCGAAAATGGTGAAAGATGTCAGCAAGATGCCGGAAAAACGTAGGGAAAACATGTTGATGATAAAAGCGTTAGATGAAAAAGAAGTGGTCGAAGATGCAAAGAGCTTTTTGATGCAGAGATTCAACGCTCAGATAACAGTGTACAATGAAGAGGATGAGGAGCGTTATGATCCGAAAAATAAGGCTGCGGTGTCTGTGCCTTATCGTCCAGCAATCTACATTGAATAGGGCTGTAAAGCGTAGGCTATACGAGTCTTGTCATGAGGTTTAATGTGCGGTCGTTGACTCTAATGTGGTAGTTTCTTCTTCCTCCGCTGGTCGTCGTCACATAATAGTCCTTTTCTTCAGAGAGCTTACTTGCGTGCAGTAGAGCGAGTATTGAGCGGCAGATGTTCACTGTTGTTAAGCGTTCGTCGCTGATTTTCTTTTCTATCTCTTCCTGTAGCATTCTGGGGTTTATTGTGTAAACTACTTCGGACTTTTCTCCGGTAGTTTTGTAGTGCATCTCCATGTCTTTCAAAAGGTGATAAACCACGTCGTAATAGGGTGACTTATGATTTCGAATTAACTCTACGTAGTTCACCAGAGGTATGGGTATTTCTTTCCCCTGAACCTCGGACATGCACTCCCCCCAATAATGTATAGGATGCATGGTGTTTAAAAACTTTAAGTATCATTGTTCTACAATTTATGGATGTTATTACAAGTTTCTGAGCAAGATTGAACGTGGACAGATAAAACTATATTCACCATTTTTATATCAAATCTTAAAAAAGGGTCCGTGGCGCAGCATGGATACGCAAAAGACCATAAAGCGCGTCAGCCTTCTAAGACCTTTGCGTTGAAGAAAGCTGAAAGTCCTGGGTTCAAATCCCAGCGGACCCGCCAAAAGCAAACATGGCTATGATGTGAAAAATGGATATATTAATCTAAGTCCAGCGAGGACTGCAATTAGGGAAAGAATTTTTCTTACGAATTTTCCTTTTATGCGTTTGGCAAGCAAACAGCCCATTTGGGCTCCGATAACTGTGCCTATTGTTATTGGGAGTGCATACTCGATTAGAATGTTATTCAAAAAGCCATGGGCTGCTACTCCAACACCATTGGTGACAGCCATGGCGAACTCGGAGCTCGCCACCGCTATGTGGGGAGGGATGCCTAGGAGAATCATTGTTGAGACGTCGGTTATTCCACCTCCTAATCCTGATAAGCCTGTCATAAGCCCTCCAAAGAAACTGCTGGTTAATGCGAGGCGAGAGCTGCGAAGAGCATATTTGATAGTTTTTCCCTCTGGGTCAGTTCGATTTCTTGTCCATTTCATGTTCATCTTATTTGCTTCCAGTTTTTCTTCTGAACAGGGGGTTTCTTTATTTTTTATGACTAGCACAGAAATTAGGATTATGAAAATGCCGCAAATGCCCGCTAAGAAGTTTTGAGGCAGAAGTGTAGTTATGTAGGCGCCTAAAATGACTCCTGGGACATCAAGTACGTCATAGAGTAAACCTAGTTTATAGTCGACTCGCTTTTGCCTAATGTAGCCGAGAGTAGAGGAAAACGTTGTACCACAGATGGCTATCAAACTGACTGCAATAGCGTTTTGAGCTGGTAACTTGAAAAACAGAATTAAAACGGGAACTATGATAAAGCCTCCTCCAAGACCGACCATAGATGAGGGTACTCCAACTATGAAGCCTGTTAGCAAGATTAGAAGAGCTTCAACGAGATTCATTGTAACCTACGTGAAAAATAGTCTAGATGATTTAAATGTTTTCTCAACACGCAAGAGTCTACAAGGGTTTTTATTGAGAGCTTTCGTGAATTTTTTGGCGATTTTCTCTACTGCTTCTTTGTAGAAGTCTCCGAAAGTTCTGTAAAGAAATTTGACCAAATCGTAGAGGATCAACCGTGCAAACGATGCCATGAAGCGCTCTATTTTTCTAAGGGCAAGTTGAGCAAGTCTGCTACTGATAACACGCCCTACGTAACCTTTAAGCGCTTGTCTGTGAGTACTTTCAAGAGAAGCCACATGTAACCAATCAATAAGAGCGCGTGAAAGTAAATAGGCACGGAAGATTGGATGGCTATACTACTGTATGAAGAAACAACAAGTAACATACTGTATATAATGGAAGGAACAAATGATATCAAAATGATCCATAGCAGTGCTACATGTTTGTTGTACCACCCTAATATTCTCATTTGCATTGGTTGAGCCCCTACGGCATCCCAATAATGTTGCCACCCAAGCCAGTATCGTTCATATTCATTACTGCTTTCTTTGCTCTTGTATCCAACCAAGCTTGTGATCATTTTTGCAGCAATTTCTTCTTTCAGATACTTGCTTATTAATGTAGAATTGTACTGGTCCCATATGTATCGAAAGATAAAAGGCGAAACCAGCATCGGCAAAATGCAGAGAATATCATACATGCCATAGGTGATTAGATATCCATAAGCAAACGAAAGCGCAAGTAGCAAAATGTGAAAGAGCTGTAGTTGGCGCTCGCCAAATCTGACAATTTCTCCTCTTAAAGCGTGATATTCCGCTAAGACAACCTTCAATTTGTCCTGAACAGATATCTCAAAGTTTCTGATTGTTTTCTTTCATAGCAATCCCAACAGCAATTTAAGATGGTTTTGTATATAGATATATAGCAGAGAATTTGTTTGTTTTGCCGAAATTTCCTTGCACAGCTTATAGTTTCCTTCGTATTCAATACGGTTTGTTTTAATGTATGCGAGGTGGCGCGCGCTAATGTTTTTTCACTGTATTAAAGAGTACCGTAAAAAAATACTAACATCGTTGAGGAGAGCAATCCCTATGTAAGAAAAGAGTTGCTCATGAATAGAAACATCAGCCAACCAGAACTCACAGTTAAGTGGAAAACCAAACTATTTCCAGAATCTATTCAAAATCAGGCAAAAAAACAAAAACGACCAAGCATACTTGAATCCTAATAGACGGGCCTAGCACTGTTGCACGCACACACGCTTAAGCCTTCCTTGTTCGTTTTGCGAACGGAAATTTTAAATTAGCAAAGCAATAATAAATGGTAAACACTTTAAGGTTTGACTTATCAGTGTATAAGGGATTGTTATGAGCACACACGCAGACGAACTCAAACTTCGCCTAATGACAATAGAACTACTCAGGACAGCAAAATACAAACGCAACATAACCTACCGAGAGCTTGCCTCAAAAACAGGCTTACCCGTCACAGTTTTAAGCAGATACGCCAAAGGACATGTTTTGCCAAACACCGCCAGAGCCAAACAGCTTTGGAAAGTATTATCCAAAATTGTCGGTTTAGAAACAGAACTTCGCAGCAGGATAAAGTTTGACGAAGATGGCTATTTTGACAACACCGATATTATAGGTGACTTTAACATCCTTCAGCAAGCAGCGAATCATGCACTTGCGAATTTCGCTGGAAAACGTGTAACAAAAGTATTGACTGCTGCTGTTGACGGCGTTCCCTTGGGAACAATGGTTGCCAATGCGCTCGGAGTAAACCTCATAGTGGGGAAAAGAAACAAAGAAGTCGGTGTCAAAGCTTTTCTGGAAGAAACATACATTTTAGGCAAAGATTCAGGCGTAACCATGACGCTTTACATCCCCAAAGAAGCCATAAAAAAACGTGACAGCGTCTTAGTTGTTGATGACATGATTAAAACTGGCGAGACCCAAGCTGCTTTGGTCAATTTAATTCGAAAAGCGAAGGCCGAAATCTCCGGAGTTTTCACGCTCGTAGCTGTCGGAGAAGAATGGAAAAGAAGACTGAAGCTTTCAGGAGAATGCCCAATAGAAGTCATAACCTACGTTAAAACTCCTCACGAAGCAGGCTCCCACCTGTAACCTAGTGAAAAGCGCTTTTGTCCTTTCTTCGGTAGTCTTTCCCAAGTCTAAGTAATGCGGTTTCGAAATTAATGAAGGATTTACCCTTAACTTTGTTTTTAGACCAGAAATTCTTCAATTGTTTTAACGCGTTTTCAGGCGAGTCTGCTCTCGTTATTCCGAGTTTTTTGGCTGCCAGAATCACAAGGCTTGTGAGGTTTGGGTCTGCTTTGTTCCAAATGTCGCGAAGTTCTCTGAGGAAAATGCTAACTGTTACATCGCCTATGCCTTTGCCCAGCTTTTTAATTCTCTTTTCTAAATCCCACTTGTCAAAAGCCTTACTATGGAGTAGCGTCAGGCTTCCATCATATTTTTCCACAAGATTCTTCATAACTTCTAAGAGTTTGTCTGCAGTTTTGAAATCATAACGTGTATAGTTGCCTTCATCTAATATTTTAACTAAGCCGTCCCAGCCAGTTTCCAAAATTCGTTTCGGCGTCAAAACGTTATGCTTTTCGAAGCATTTGTATGTTCTAATGACGGACGATTCTTGTATTGGTGCGCCGAAGAGTACAGCTGCCAAAAACCATTTGAAAATCTCGCTGCCTTTTCCATCTGAAAGGTCTATGCTCAACATCTCAGAGTATTTTTGTCCAAAATTTTCAAGAAAAACTTCTAACTGCTCTTTTTTCATGACCTTATCCAACTGTCTAACAATTTTTATACTATCTGCTGCATAAACGGTTTACTGAGGTTCATGCTTAATGAAGACGCGGACGATAGAATGGCAAAATGGCACAGTTGTAACAATAGACCAAGCTAAGCTTCCACATGAAAAAGTAGTTCTTGGGTTGAAGAACTGTGAGGAAGTGGCTGAAGCCATAAAAACCATGAAGATAAGAGGTGCACCCCTTTTAGGAGCAGCGGCAGCCTACGCTTTGGCTTTAACAGCTTACCATTCAAAAGCGAAAAGTCGAGAAGAATTAATCAGTGAATTAGAAAAAGCGGCTGAAACTGTAAGAGGCACGCGTCCTACGGCTGTAAATCTTTTTTGGGCAATAGATAGAATCTTGGTAAAAGCCAAAAACTATTCAGGAGACGCTAAGGCTTTGTCTGCCTTTGTTCTCGAGGAAGCCCAGAAAATAGCTGACGAAGACGCTACAGCAAACCGTTCGATAGGCAAATATGGCGCTGCCCTTATCAGTGATGGGGACGTTGTTTTGACGCACTGCAACGCTGGAGCTTTAGCTACTGTTGAATATGGCACTGCCTTAGGTGTGGTAAGAGCCTCTTGGGAACAGGGAAAAAAGATCAGGGTGATTGCCACCGAGACACGTCCAAAATTGCAGGGCGCGAGGTTAACGACTTATGAACTTAAAAAGGACGGCATACCAGTCACCTTGATTGCTGACAGCGCAGTAGGCTATTTGATGCATAAGCGTCTGATTGACAAAGTTGTTGTCGGAGCTGACAGAATAGTTCGCGATGCAGTTATAAACAAAATTGGCACGTTTGCAATAGCAGTTTTAGCAAAGGAACATGGCATACCATTCTATGTTGCTGCTCCCAAATCCACATTTGATTTGAAGCGCACATCTGCAAATACAGTTGTTGAAGAGAGAAAATCCGAAGAAATAACACATATCGGTTCGCATCGAATTGCTCCAGAAGACGTAGACATCATTAATCCAGCCTTTGACATGACTCCGCTGAAATATGTGTCAGCCATAATTTGCGAAAGTGGGATTTTATATAAGGCGGATTTCAATAAGTTAAAAGCCAGTTTGGGATTCAAATGAGCAAAAAGGAGAAGAAAGAGCCCACCATAAGCAGAACTGTAGTGAAAGGTGTACTAACCGAGGAAGGAGTTCAAATTTCCAAAAAGCAAAATGTGGAAGAAATCACTTCCAGAGGATATGGTGTAACCGAAAAGAACAAGTTTTTGCTCAAGTTTTATGAAGCATTATACCTTCTCGATAAGGGTCTGGTGGAAGTCAACGACAGAAAAGGCGAAAAAGTAAATTTTCAAAGTCTTCTGCAACTCTACGAAAGTGTTGACGAAAATGCTTGGGCGAAGTATTTGGCATATCGGGATTTGCGCAGCCGAGGATACGTGGTTCGAGAAGGTTTCGGTTCAGGTGTTGACTTCCGAGTGTACGAAAGAGGTGATTACAGTAGGGATACTGCCAAATATCTGGTTTTGAGTGTCCAAGAAGGCAGGCCTATTCTGCTTGAAGATTTAACTCGCGTTATGACACAATCGCAGAGTCTTAAGAAGGAACTGATTTTGACTGTTATGAATCGCCGCGGAGAAATAGTTTACTATTCAGTTTCGCAATTAGCTATAAAATAATGGAGAACACGGTTCATGTCAACTTTTAAGTCCGTACGCGGAATGCGGGACTTCATGCCTGACGAAGCGAAAGCAATGAGGTTCATTGAGGCTAAGACCCGAAAAATAGCTGAGCTTTATGGTTATGGAGAGATTATAACGCCTGTCGTTGAGTCGTATGAGCTTTTGGCGGCGAAGGCAGGCGAAGAAGTGCGGCTAAGAATGTACGCTTTCAAGGATTTAGGTGAGCGTATGGTTGCTCTGCGACCCGAGTTCACGCCTTCAGTGGCAAGACTTGTGGCAACTACCCTGCGGAATGAGCCAAGACCTTTCAGGCTTTTTTGTGTGGGCAGCCTTTACCGATATGATGAGCCTCAGCAAGGACGCTACAGGGAGTTTTGGCAGTCAAACTTCGAGTTGATGGGCTCAAACAAGCCAGAAGCTGACGCGGAAATAATAATGCTAACGAACAGTCTGATGGAAGCTGTTGGGCTGAAGAAGTATGCTTTGAAAGTGGGGCATGTTGGAGTTTTAAGAGGCATTTTTAATCAAGAAAAGCTGAATGAGAAAGCAACGAATCAAGTTATGCAATTGATGGATAAGAAAGAGTATGATGATGCGCTTCAGATGGTTAAAGAAGCTGGAGCATCTAAGAAATGTTTGGAAACTCTTCAGAAGCTGGTTGGGCTGAAAGGCGACAGAGTTTTTGATATTGCAGAAAAAATGGGGGAAACTGTTGAAGGCTACGAGCAGTCTGTGGCTGCTGTGGAAAATTTGATGGCGATTCTGAGACTTGTCTCTGAAAGCGAATGCAAAGTGAACATGCGCTTAGACGCTGGTTTTGCGAGGGGACTTGAGTATTACACTGGAATCATCCTTGAAATCTACATTCCAGAGCTTGATATTGCAATAGGCGGAGGCGGAAGATACGATAAGCTTATTGAATTGTTTGGAGGCGAATCCACACCCGCTGTCGGCATCGCCCACGGCATAGAAAGGATAATGTTGGCAATGCAGAAACAGAACGTTCCGCTTCAAACAGAGGAAAAGAAAAATGTTATGGTAGTTCCAACCAAAGACGAGTTGAAAGGCGAAGCGTTGAAGATTGCTCAAATGCTCCGTGACGCTAATGTCGCAGTAGAGGTTGAGGTTATGGGAAGAAAAATAGCTAAGGCTTTAGAAGATGCAAACAGACGCAAAGTAGACTATGCAGTTATTGTGGGCGAAAGAGAATTGAAAGAAGATGCAGTTATGCTTCGGGATTTGCTGAAACGAGAACAGAACGTTGTAAAAATTGCCAAGATGGTTGAAAAGATAAAAGGCAGCCCAAAAATAGTTGGAACCTGATTATGCGCCATGATGTATTAGAGAAGGTAAGGCTTGTTGAGCTAAGAAAAGGCAACGCTTCACTGCCTATTTTGAAGTATAAGTATGAAACGTCAGAGTATTATGACTTGAGGATTCTCCGCGAATCAAAATCTTGGAAAATCGAGTTAGCGCTCAAACCTCTTGGGAAAATTCTGGAGAAATCCTCTGAATCTAAGCTTTTTCAAGCGTACATCGAAGAGCCGCGTGTTTTTGCTGCGGAATTAAATGGTGAACAAGTGGGTTGGATTGAATTGGGCTACGAAAAGTGGAATAATAGAATGCGAGTGTGGGAGTTTCTGGTTAAAGAGGAATTTCGCAGAAAGCATGTTGGGACGTTGATGATGAATCATGCTGTTAAACTTGCCAAGGAAAAAGGAGCACGAATGCTCGTTCTGGAAACTCAATCATGTGATGTTCCGGCTATCGGGTTTTATTTGAACTTTGGTTTTGAACTTATTGGTTTTGACGCTGCCGCATATTCCAACGAAGACATTACAAAAAAGGAAATTAGGTTAGAATTTGGATTAAAAATTCCGTAGCAGAACTATTTTTCTCTTCTCAGAAAATCACCAATGTCTAAAATATTCTTCACAACAACTCTGCCTTTTTCCTCATCCAAATCATGTAGTATTTTGCCGAAGCCTAGACACTCGCCATACTGATTCAGAACCAGCGTGTAAGCGCCCTTCCTCTTTGAGCCTTCTACCTTCACTATTCCCTTTTTGAAAATGTCTCTTCCACAGATGAAAAGCCACGCTGTCTTAACGTCAACAAACATCTTGTTTACGTTTTTCTCAGCAACAATCTTCAATAAAATAAAACTTGGGAAGAACTGTCCATTTTTGGTTTTCCCAAGATAAGTTCCCGCATAGAAAAAATCTTCTGTTCCAACTAAACGCTTCAGCTTCTGGTTTAGCAGAAAATACCTGTTTTTATTTTCAACTATCAGACTCGTTTCTAGGCTTAGGTGCGCACCAAATTCTCTTGCAAACTCGTCTAATGGTTTCATGAAGTGTTCACGCTCTTTTTAGTTTGCAGACAAAAAATCCCTGAGTGTTTCCAGGCCAAATCCTACGGCAGTCTGCGATTGAACTGTCAAGTTTTTCTCCGAAGACAGTCGTTCTTGCTTTATCACCGTAGCAGTTGATTTTTTCAATTTGGAGATTAAGCTCATTTAATGCCCAGTTAATATTAAATTCGTTCTCTTCAGGTTCTAGAGAGCATGTGGAGTAGACTATTTCGCCGTTGTCTTTCAGAACTTTAACTGCTTCAGCCAATATTTCTCTTTGGATTTCAGCGTTTCTCTCCACATCCTCAATGGTTCTTCTTTTAAACCATTCTTTGTCTGTGGTGAAATTGCCAGAACATGGAACATCTAAGAGTATGCAATCAAACTTCATTTTCAGTTGTGAAGCATTTCTTGCGTTCAGAAGATAGGTTACAGTGTTTTTTACACCGCATCTTTCCAGATGATTCGCTAAGGCTGTTAACCTCTGTTTTTCAATATCTAAAGCGATTATTGCGCCACTATTTCGCATTAAATCTGCAAGCTGAACAGTTTTGCCTCCAGGTGCTGCACATGCGTCTAATATTGTCTTGCCTCTTAGTTGCGTGAATAATGTTGCTGGAATCTGCGCTGCTGCCTCTTGAATGGAATAGTATCCTAAGAGATATTCTGCTGTCGCTCCTATGGAAAATTTGGATTTTATCCAATATCCACGCTCGAGGAAAGGTATTTTCTCAAGCATTATGCCTAACGATTCCAATCTTTCGGCAGCGCTTGTCTCTTCAATGTTCATGGCGTTTATTCTGATAGCTTGCTTAAGCGCAGTATCTGCATATTTCCAGCCTAGTTTTTCGTAGCGGTTTACAAAAAATTCTTTTCCCGACATCAACCATAGATAAGCAAAATGTCAATTAAAACTTTAATGCTTATTTAGCCAGTCTTCTCGCAAACGTTTTCCTGATTTCTTCGGCAAAAATCACGATAATCGCGAGAGAAGCCAGATACGCCCAGTCCATTAATCCAAGCGCGGTCGTGCTGAAAAGTCCTTGCAGAAGTGGAACATAAACTAGAATGGACAGCAATGAAATCTGGCCGGCTATGCCAATCCAAATCCACCTGTTACTTGAGAGACTCGTTTTGAAAATGGACACTCTGCTTGTTCTGCATGCAAGAACATTGCCAACTTGAGCTATTACTATGCCAGCAAAAGTCATGGTTATACCCTTAACATAGACAATACTGTCTGAAGGCAACGTCATCCCGAGATACCAGCCTCCTGCAGACCATGCGCTTAAGCAACCATACATAGCTCCAGCGGCTATTATCATGCCCACGTAAAGTGAACGAAGGGAAACTTGCCTGTTGAACAGTCTTTCTTTGACGCTTCTGGGCGGTTCTTGCATTATGCCAGGTTCTGGGGGTTCTCGACTAAGAGCTAAGGACGGAATCACGTCTATCGCTAAATCAATGGCTAATATCTGAACCACGAGAAGTGGCAATGGTATTCCTAACACTGCGTAAAGCACGTAGGGAATAAGCTCAGCAAAATTGTGTGAGAAAACGTATATGATGAATTTTCTTATGTTTTCATAGACTGCTCGTCCAGACTCCACAGCTTTAACAATCGACGCGAAGCTATCGTCTAACAAGACTATGTCCGAAGCTTCTATGGCAACATCTGTTCCGGAAGCACCCATGGACACGCCGATGTCAGCTTCCCTTAGGGAAGGAGCGTCATTTGCACCATCTCCCGTGACGGCGACCACTTCGCCAGACTGCTTGAGGACTTTGACTATTCGCAATTTTTGTTCAGGAGAAACTCGTGCAAAAATCACGTTACCCTTCTTTACCTCATCTACAATCCTTTGGTCGTTCATTGTTTCTAGGTCGACGCCGCGGATTATGCAGCTTTTGCTAGAATCTACGATGTCCACTTCTTCAGCGATTGCTTGTGCCGTTGGTCCGTAATCGCCAGTTATTATAACAATCTTTATGCCAGCCTGCTTAGCCTGCTTCACTGCTTCTTTGATTTCTGGGCGAGGGGGGTCCTTCATGGCGGCAAGTCCAACAAAAATCATGTTTTCCTCGATATTCTTGTCTTCAATCGGCTCGTCTGCAGGTAATTCTTTGTACGCTGTTGCTATTACGCGTAAGCCTTCGCCTGCAAATTCGCGGATTTTTGCCTCAATTGAGAGCAGATTTCCCCTTGTTAATTTTTCTATCTTGCCGTCAACAATTATTTTGTTGCATATGGAGAGAACGTTTCTAAGAGCGCCTTTCGTGTAAACAAGTCTTTTGTTCCCAGTTTTGTAGACTGTTGTCATTACTTTTCTTTTGGAGTCAAATGGAAGTATGTGAATTATCGGCTTCTGTGCAAGCAAAGTCTCTTGATCAAATCCGTATTTTAGGGAGGCAACGAGCAGGGCACCATCAGTGGGGTCTCCGATGACGCTCCATGACTTGTTCTTGTCTGAAGGAGGTTCAAGTTTTGCACTGTTACACAAGGCAGAGATTTCGAGAAGTCGTTCAAATTTTTCAATGTCCTCCTTTTCTGTTTTTTTGCCCTGAAAGCTGAATTCACCATCTGGCGAGTAGCCGACGCCAGAGGCATTTAAAGTGTGGTCTTTTATCCAGATTTTTTTAACGGTCATTTCACCCTTTGTTATCGTGCCAGTCTTATCTGTGCAGATTACGGTCACACTGCCCAAGGTTTGGACAGAAGACAAACGTTTGACAAGCACATTCTCTTTCACCATTTTAAGGACGTTTATAGCTAAAGCGCTTGATACTGTGACTTGCAAGCCTTCTGGCACACATGCTACCATGACACCAATCATGAAGAGTATGCTGGCGTAGAGGTTCACGTGGAGCAATATCAGGCTGACTAAGAAAAAGACGCAACCAACAGTAACAGCCAAAACAAAATCGTATTTTGCAGTATTCGCTATTTCTTTCTGAAGTGGGCTTTCTTCTTCGCGGATTTCTTGAGTCAAACCTGCAATTTGTCCAAACTTTGTTTCCATGCCAGTGGCACACACAACAGCTTTTCCCCTTCCTCTAGCCACGCTTGTGCTCATGAAAACCATGTTAGGCGAATCCAAATACGAACCATTAGCCACTTCAGTGGGCTCGTCAGTGCGGGACTGCGGTTCAGACTCACCTGTCAATGGAACATTGTTCGTCCACAGCTCAAAGCTTTCGATTAAGCGGGCGTCTGCGGGAACTCGATCGCCTTCTTCGAGAATTATGACATCGCCCGGAACAAGCTCTTTCACTGGTATTCTTTGTAGCTCGCCATTGCGAATTACCTTAGCGTATTCGGGCATCCATCTTTTCAGAGTCTGCATTGCTCTTTCCGCTCGCCATTCTTGGAATAGGCTGAAAAAGGCGTTGACCAAAACCACCATGAGAATTGTGATGCTGAGCCCTATATCTCCGCCTCCAAGAACTGAAAGCAGAGCTGCAAAAAGTAATAGAATGCTGAACAAGTCCCTTAAATGCGTAAGAAACTTGTGGACAATGGAAATACGCTTTTTCTCAACTAGCTCGTTTAAGCCATATTGGAATAGGCGCTTTCCGGCTTCTTCACTGCTTAAACCGTTAAGCGATGTTTTCAACGCTTCGAAGACTTCTTTGGCTTGCAGAGAAGTAACATTCTTCAATAAAATCCCTACCTAAAAACGCTTAGAGCCGCCTAAGAATTAGGGTCCTTTGTGACTGCAACTCTTAATTAGAGGCTCTGCTAAGAAAATATCCAAAAATGGAACGTTTCTCAGCCGCATCTGTTTTCCGGTATGCATTTGAATCATCGTTGTTTGATTTTGTTTTTATTGGCATGGTTAAATCTCTTTTGCCAAAGTTTTAGCTTAAGACAATAATTATAGTCGGATTTAAACCCATCGGAAAACTTTCTGGCTTGACAAGTTTTAAATTAAGACTGTCAACATCATATTGAGTGGTGTCGAATGAACGAAAACTACGCCTTCGTCATCATGATTAAGGAAAAATGGTGGCAAGAATTCCTACGCCTTCATAACAAAGGAAAACAAGTACAATCCTACGTGCAGGGTGGATGGGCACCTCCGAAAAACACTTCCCTAATCATATTTTACGTGACAAAGCCAATAGCCAAGATTTCTGGCCATGCAGAATTTGTCGAGAGAAAAGTTGGAAAGCCTGAAGAAATGTGGAAAGCGCACGGCGACGAATCTGTTTTAAGCTCTGCAGAGCAATATTTTGATTTCGTAACTGGCAAACAGCACGTTTCTTTTATCAGATTCAAGAATCTGCAAGAAGCGGCTAATCCCATACCGCTGAGTAATATTCTACTGCTTTTAGGAGCGAAGAGACTGTCGAGAAAGGGTTTTTATATAGGCAAGGAAACAGCAGACAAGCTCATTGAGCTTATGACCTGAAAATGTTTTCTGAGTTTTTGTCTTCTACAGCGTGAATGTTGGCAAAAAGTTAATAGGTGACATTTTTCATTTGCATGTAGCTTATTTCCAAAGCTGTACAAATTTAGAAGGATAAAGTAATGGTTCGCTATAGACAAGTCGACGAAATTCAAAAACTAATGAATTACCCAGAGATGATACGGAACACAAGCATCATAGCCCACGTAGACCATGGCAAAACCACCCTTTCAGACAGCCTACTCGCCGCGGCGGGCATAATAAGCGAACAAAGAGCTGGGCAACAGCTTGTCTTAGACTCTTGGGAGCTTGAACAGAAAAGGCAGATGACAGTCTTCGCCTCAAACATCAGCCTAGCGCACACTTTCAAAGAAAAAGAATACTTGATTAACCTCATCGACACGCCGGGTCACATTGATTTCAGCGGAGCTGTAACACGTAGCTTACGTGCAGTAGATGGTGCCCTCGTAGTAGTCGACGCCGTAGAAGGTCCAATGACTCAGACAGAAACAGTTCTTATGCAGGCACTTCGTGAAAGAGTTAAGCCTATTCTCTTCATAAACAAGGTTGACCGCCTCATTAAAGAGATAAAGTTGACACCGGACGAGATTCAGCGCAAATTTGCAAAAATCATTCTCAGAATAAACAATCTTATTGAAAAGTATGCACCAGCTGAACATAAGAAAGACTGGCAAGTTGCAGTTGAAGACGGACGTGTAGCGTTTGGTTCAGCCTTGCACAAGTGGGGTTTAAATCTGCCTCACATGAAAGCGAAGGGAATAACATTCAAAGACATCATCGACGCTTACACAGGCGAATCAGACGATGTTGGAAGAAAAGTTGACGCCTTAAGCAAGAAAGCCCCATTATACGAGCCGATTTTGGACATGTTCTGTGAACACTTACCCAACCCGTTAGTTGCTCAGCCTTACAGAGAACCTCAAATCTGGCCTGGAGATGTAGAAAGCCCAGTAGGACAATCGATGGCTAAAGTTGACCCAAATGGACCGCTTTTGATGTGCATTTCAACGATTGAGGTTGATCCACACAGCGGTCTAGTTGCAATCGGGCGCATTTTCAGTGGTACAGTTGAGAAAGGAAAAGTTGTCCAACTCATAAACAGCCACCAAAAAGGCACAATTCAGCAGGTTTACATGAGTATGGCTGCTGATCGTGTTATAATCGACAAGATTCCAGCTGGAAACATTGCTGCGCTTTCAGGACTTCCCTCAATTCATGTAGGTGAGACAGTTGCCGAAGAGGACGCTGAAACGCAGTCATTTGAGGGTTTGAAGTATGTTTCAGACCCAGTTGTGACGGTAGCTGTTGAGCCTCAAGACGTTAAGGATTTACCGCTTTTCGACAAAGTCATGCATAAGCTGACAACGGAAGACCCGAACTTGCATTTTGTGATAAACAAGGAGAGCGGCGAATACTTGCTGAGCGGCATGGGTGAACTGCACTTGGAAGTCACCGCCTACCGAATGCAAGAGGCAGGTTTGAAAGTAAATATTAGCAAGCCTATTGTGATTTATCGAGAAACCATCAGCCACGACTATAAAGGACCAGCAATAATGGGCAAAAGCCCTAACAAACATAACAAGCTGTGGGTGACAATGGAAAAACTGCCCGAAGAAATCATGGAAGCAATAAGGTCTGGAAAAATAAGTGAAATGCAAACACGCGACGAGCGCCAAAAAACTTTGAAACAGTTCGGCTGGCCAACCGACGATGCACGCAATGTCATTGCCATAGAAGGCGTGAACATACTTGTCAACAGAATTAAGGGAAGACAGTACGTGGAAGAGATAATGGACCACATTAAGTCTGGCTTCCGCGAAGCAGTTTACACTTCAGTCTTGGCAAAAGAGCCTGCTTTTGGGTTGAAAGTGAATTTGGAAGATGTGTCGGTTCATGAAGACCCCGTGCATAGAGGACCAGCACAGATTTTGCCGATGACTTGGCGTCCTATCTGGTGCGCTTTCTTGCTGAGTGACCCGAAGCTTCTGGAGCCTATCATAAGTTTTGAATGCAAAGTTCCGAATGACTTCGTTAGCAACGTTATCGCCATAGTGCAGAAGCGTCGCGGAAAAATCTTGGATATGGTGAACGAAGAGGACATGGTGATTGTTAAAGCAGAAATGCCTGTCGCTGAGTCTTTCGGGCTTGCAGAAGAATTACGCTCGTCAACGCAGGGTAGAGCTTTTTGGGCGACACAGTTCAGCCGATGGGCGCCTGTTCCAGAATCAATGCAGGTAGATGTGATTAAACAGATTCGGGAACGCAGAGGCTTAAGTGCGACGTCGCCGAGAGCAGAAGAATTCTACGAAGCAGCATGAGCCGCGCTTTTCTCGCTCTTCTATTTTTAGCAAACTTTATTGATTCTACCCGATATCATAGCTTATCGATGAATCGTCATGATAGTTGGTATTTGTGGAAGCCCCCGAAACAAGGCGACTGAACATGTTTTGAAAGAAGCTTTAAGCATGCTGGAGAAAATGGGCTTTAGAACAGCGTTTTTCACGGTTAGAGGTAAAAATATTGGTTTTTGCACGCATTGCGACCACTGCTTGAAGAATAAAGAATGCGTAATCAAAGACGACATGAATGAAGTCTATGCTTTGCTAAGGGATGCAAAGGGAATAATATTCGCCACACCAGTCTACAACGGCGGCATCAGCGCTCAAACAAAAGCAGTCATGGACAGATGCAGAGCACTGGTTGCTGCAGACAAAAACTTTTTCAAACATAGAGTTGGCATGGCAATCGCTGTTGGAGGCGACCGTGTGGGCGGACAAGAAATGGCACTGCAGCAAATTATCACATTCTACATTCTAAACGGAGCGATTCCTGTCAGCGGCGGCTTTTTCGGGGCGAATTTGGGCGCATCGTTCTGGTCTAAAGACACTTTGGAAGGCGTGAAAGCTGATGAAGAAGGCTTTAGGAGCTTGAGGAAAACGGTTCAAAGGTTTGCCGAGTTCTTGCGGAAATTTGAGGCTTAGAACATGGCAATAGAAAAGGCGAAGAGAAGGAAAGTTGCATGGGGCATCACGGGCAGCGGCGACAAACTATCCGAGATTATTGAGGTTATGAAGAAAATTAAGAGGCTATATGAAGATAAGGCTGCTATTGAGGTCTACCTTTCTAAAGCTGGAGAACAAGTCCTAAAATACTATAGATTAGGCAACGATTTGCGGGCTCACTTTGAGAGGGTCTGGGTTGAAATCAACGCTAATTCGCCTTTTTTAGCTGGACAACTGCAAATGGGCAAATACGAGTTTTTGTTGATTGCACCTGCCACGTCGAATACTGTTGCGAAAATTGCCGTGGGCATAGCTGATAGTTTGCTCTCTAATTCGGTTGTTATGGCTTTGAAAGCTTTCAAGCCTGTCTACATTTTGCCTTCTGACTTTAGAGAAGGCGTGACTTCCACAAGGCTTCCTAATGGACGCGAGATGAAGTTGCAAATAAGGAAAGAAGATGTAGCTAATGTTAGGCGGCTGGCAACTATGACGAATGTTTCCATGCTGGAGAAGCCTGGAGATATTAACGCAGTTTTCGCGAAGCATTTTGGCTAAATATAAAACTGATGCTTTAAGAGCGTGACCGTTCAGATTTTGTCCTTCTTTCTTGCGTGGGAAAATCTAAAATATAACTCTTGCTACATAATCAGAATTGGACGAAGCCTGAGGAAGGAGAAAGAGACGAAGAAAGTCTCGTTTTTTGTCGCGCTTATTTATTTTGTGCTATCTGCTACTCTATTTTTTCCTGTTATAGTTTACGGTCAAGAAGAATGGCTGCCTTATACTCCAAATCCAGACGATGTAGAACTTGTGTATTGGAGCCAGAATGATGTTTCATATGTTGAGGTTTCGATAGTCTTTTACGATAGTGGTTTCGAGATTTCCGATTGGGGAACACCAGTTATTATCGGCAACGGCATATCAGTTAATGCTTTCATTTGGCGTTGGAATGGAGTGGTTCTTCCAGTTGTGATTGTGTTAAAGCATACATATAATCTGGGAATTCTGCCTGAGGGGGAATATGTTTTCACTTTTCAATCGTGGTGGTCGTCAATTGAAAGCATCACTTTTGTTGTGACTAGAATACCTGCCACACTTGACATTGAACCAGATGCTCTGAACTTGAAGAGTAAGTGTAAATGGCTTACTTCATACATTGAATTCCCAGAAGGCTACAATGTAAATGACATTAACGTGTCAACAATAACGCTGAATAATACTGTTACAGCAGAGCTTGAGCCAGTAGTAGTCGGAGACTACGACAACGATGGCGTTGCAAGTTTGATGCTGAAATTCAATATGACACAGATTATAGCCTACATTTGTGACCATGTTGATTTGCGAAGAAGATATGTCACTGTAACCTTGGTCGTAAGAGGTTATCTTAACGATGGAACACCATTCCAAGGAAGCGACACAACTAGAGCAGTAATGTATGCGGCTAGATATGGAATGATCCCAGAATAACCTTTTTCTCTGTTAAATAAAAGGAATTTTTCAATGTTTAACAAACCTACAGTCTTAAGTTAATGTTGTTTATGGTGCGGTTGCCGGGATTTGAACCCGGGTCGTCAGCGTGGCAGGCTGATGTCCTAGACCAAACTAGACTACAACCGCACGGGACATCAGTAAACAATTCCAAATAAAGACCCTAAATTATTAAGTTTTAGGTAATGTTCTTTAGATGAATTTGGTCAGTTACACAAACGGGATTCAATCGAACTTTCTTCCACAATGCATAAGAACTAAAATGAACGTGAAGTCAAATGATGCAAAGTGAATAGGAAACTCGTATCACTATGTAGTTTGACAGTTCTTCTCACATTTGTGATTAGCATAGCTCTTGAGGTTCATGTAGTAAAAGCAAGTGGAACAATATATATACGGTCTGATGGAAGCATAGAACCTTCAGATGCTCCTCTCTCGACTAATGACAACGTAACTTACAGCCTGGTTAGTAACGTAACCAGTAATGCTGATGGCATTGTAATTGAAAGAGATAATATTCGACTCCACGGAGTGAGCTATATATTACAGGGAACAGGGGCCCAAAATTATTATATAGGAATAGATTTGGCAGGAAGGAAAAATGTGGCAATTGAAAAAATAGAAATCAAAGCCTTCTCGATTGGCATTAGACTCGACTCTTGTTCAAACAACATTATTTCTGGAAACATCGTAACAAAACATAATTACGATGGCATCAGACTGCTTCGAGGCTCCAATAATAATGTTGTTTTCAGAAACATCCTTACCGACAACAATCCCAACATAAGACTTGATTTCTCCTCAAACTACAACACTATCTATGGAAACC
>JACAEK010000042.1 GCA_013388895.1 Candidatus Bathyarchaeota archaeon
AATCAGGGGTCAGTGCAGGTTAGTGGCTTTTTCACAGCTTTTGGCTCTTTGCCGTCGCCTCACATCATCCCATGATTAACATTTCTCCACAGAGATTTATCCATTTTCGTTTTTGAGGCATTAGACTTAAATTTGGGCTGCAAATGTCTTATTATTTCACTTCAATGGAGAAATGAGCATGGCAGATGCGCGAAAACCAGTAATTGTCGTTCATGGCGGTGCTGGAACGTGGCGGCTTGACCGCAGCCAATCGGGCTTAGATGGAGTTAAAAGAGCGGCAAAAACAGGTTTTGAAATTTTGAAAAAAGGAGGAAGCGCAACCGACAGTGTCATGGAAGCTGTAGCAGTTATGGAAGACGACGGCGCGTTTAATGCTGGTTATGGCTCAAGTTTGAACATAGAAAAGTGTGTGGAAATGGAAGCATCAATCATGGATGGCAAAACATTGCAGGCTGGCGCTACAGGACTATTGAAAGATATTAAGAATCCCGTTCGCTTGGCAAGAATAATAATGGAAAAAACAGACCATGTCTTCGTGGTTGGCAAAGGTGCAGAAAAACTCGCCAAAATCTTCAAGCTTGAAAGAAGAAGCCCGCTGACTGAGCTTCGGCTAGAATATTACGAGCAACAGAAAAAAGCTTTACAAGAAGGCAAATCTGAACTGCCAAAGCTAACCGAGTTAGTTAAAGATTATCCTGAACTGTTTGAGCTTGATACTGTGGGTGCTGTTGCTCTTGATAAGGATGGAAATGTTGCTGCAGCAACTTCCACTGGGGGTTTTGCGTTAAAGCTTCCTGGAAGAATTGGGGACTCTCCATTAATTGGATGTGGAACCTATGCTGATAATTTATCTGGTGCATGCTCTGCAACTGGTGTAGGGGAGATAGCAATAAGGCTGGTTTTGTCGAAAACAGCTTGTAATCTTATGGAAAACGGAAAAACAGCGCAGGAGGCTGTTGAAATTGGAATAGGGCTTGTTAATAAACGAATATCGAACAAGTACAATCATATGGGATTAATCTCTGTTGACCTTTGCGGAAATGTTGGCGCCGCGCATAATTCGCCGAACCTATGTTGGGCCTACGTCACGCCCGAAATGCAAGAACCTGTGGCTTCTTTAACAGCTAGAATTGTGAAATAAAATCTCAAAAGATCCATAGTAAATATATACTCTTTCTTCCTTTCTCGACAGTTAACGAATAAAAATGTTTAAAGCATTGCTAAGTGGCTTTGATTAGCACTATACCAGAATAGGAGGTGAAAAAGATGCGAGAAGAAGATGAAGAATGGGAAGAGGAAGAAGATGAAGAATGGGAAGAGGAAGAATGGTAAAAACGTGAACACTTCAACAGACATTTTTAATGATTTTTATTTATCTGATTTTTTCATCATCATTTCTGGGGCTTTTTAACCGCATATTTATAACTTACAGCGATGAGCATTGATTATCGGACACGATTATGACGCGCGTTGCAGTCTTGGACATTGAGAAATGCAAACCGAAACGTTGCGGTAGACTATGTCATCGGTTTTGCCCCATAGTGCGAAGCCGCATAGAAGCTATACGGTTTGAAGATGACCAGCCTATAATAGTGGAATCATTATGCACTGGTTGTGGCATTTGCATAAAAAAATGTCCTTTCAGCGCTATTTCGATAGTTAATCTTCCAGACGAGTTAGAGAAAGATTGTAGCCATCGCTTTGGCGAGAACACTTTTAAACTATATCGGCTTCCAACACCCTCCCATAAAATGGTCTTAGGACTTCTGGGACAGAATGGCATAGGAAAATCAACTACACTCAAAATTCTATCGGGCGAAATTAAATTAAATCTTGGAAATTATGAAACACCACCTAGCTGGGACGAGATAATCAAACATTTCAGAGGCTCAACGCTTCAAGAATATTTCCAAAAAATGGCTGACGCAAAGCTTAAGGTCTCTTTTAAACCTCAGTATGTTGATAAGCTTCCTAAGGTTGTCTCTGGCAACGTTGGAGATTTATTAGAAAAGGTAGACGAAAGTAAACGACTTGACAAAATTGCTGAACAGTTCGAGTTGAAACAGCTTTGGAACCGTTCGCTAGAAGTTTTGAGCGGTGGCGAATTGCAACGCTTTACAGTCGCAGCCTCAATGTGCCGTGACGCTGACGTGTATCTCTTTGACGAACCCTCAAGCTACTTAGATGTCAAGCAGCGACTTGAGGTTGCCAAAGCCATAAGAAGCCTAAAGAATGATGAAAAAACCATAATCGTGGCTGAACATGACCTTGCAATAATAGACTACTTGTCGGATCAAATCTGCGTTTTTTATGGAGAACCAGGCGTTTATGGCATTGTCTCTAATGTTCATGGTGTCAGAACAGGCATAAACATCTACCTGCAAGGTTACATTCCAGACGAGAATGTTCGATTTAGAAAAGAAGCAATAGTATTTCACGAAAAGCCGCCTACAACCACTTTTGTCGCAGGCGAAAAATTGCTAAAATGGGAACAAATCGAGAAAACGTATAAAGGCTTTAAACTCGTCACATTTCCAGGCGAAATAAGGAAGGGCGAAACAATCGGAATCTTGGGACCAAACGGCATAGGCAAAACCACTTTCATCAAGATTCTCGCTGGACTTGAAACGGCTGATGAGGGGCAGAAATTCGAAGAATTGAAGATAAGTTATAAGCCACAATACATTTCAGCAGAATATTCTGGAACAGTTCAGGAACTTCTAACTAGCATCACTAAAGAGAATTTTTCTTCCAGCCTGTATCAAACAGAAATCATTCAACCTCTACAAATAAATCTGCTTTTGGACAGGAACATAGAGGAACTAAGCGGCGGCGAACTGCAAAAAGTGGCAATAGCAGCATGTCTATCCCGAAAAGCTGAGCTTTATTTGCTAGATGAACCCAGCGCCTATTTAGACGTTGAAGAACGATTAAATATGGCTCGGACTATCCGAAGAGTAGTTGAAGACCAAAACGTTGCAGCATTCGTTGTTGAACATGACGTTGTTGCACAAGACTTCATTGCTGATCGCTTATTGGTTTTCACTGGAAAACCTGGAGTAATGGGCTCAGCAAATTCGCCATTAAGCCTCAGAGACGGTATGAACGAATTTCTGCGAGAAATGGAAGTGACTTTCAGGAGAGACCCACTGACGAAGAGACCTAGGGTTAACAAGGAAGGCTCTAAGATGGACAAGTTTCAAAAACAGATTGGTGAATACTATTATCTGCGTGCCTTGCGAAGATAAGTTCGGCTAGGGATATTTATGGCTACAATAGGCATAAGCGAAAAGAAGTTGTTAGAAGCGGCTTTGAAGGCTATGGATAAAGCCTATGTGCTTTGGGGTTTCAGAGTGGGTGCTGCTGTTCTCGCAGCGGATAAACAAATTTACGAGGGTTGTAATGTTGAGAGTTGGATTTCTGGACTTGGAATTTGCGCCGAAAGATGCTCAATTAACCATGCCGTTTTACATGGTAATCGAAAGATTCGGCAGATAGCAATAGTCGCCGAGAAAAATGATTATGAAGAGCCTACACCATGCGGCATGTGCATGCAGTACATTAATGATTTTGCGGTTAATTCCAAAATTAAGATTGTTATGGCAAACGTGGAGAATGATAAAATTTTGATTAAAAGCGTTAAAGTTAAGATGCTTGAAGAGATGATGCCTTTTCCTTTCAAGAAATGAACGAATTCTGCCCTAAACGTGTAGTTAAATTAAAGTGTGAGCAAAGCATATCGTAGAAACGATGTTGGTGGAAGGCGCAAAGTGGCTCAAGTAACATTCGAAGAAATAAGTGCTTCAGACTTCTTTTATCGAAATAGGGATATAGCTGGCTTCACAAATCCTTCTAGAGCCATTTTTGCAGCAATAAGGGAACTTGTGGAAAACTCTTTAGATGCTGCCGAGAGCCTCAAAATACCGCCAGACATTTACGTGCGTTTATCATTTGAGGGTGAAGCCAGCAAAGAAACTCAAATTTACAAGCTGAGAGTTGAAGACAACGGCATAGGAGTTCCGCCTAGACATATACCTTCAGCATTTGGACAAGTGCTTTTCGGTTCAAAATATAAGCTGAAACAGCAGAGGGGAACGTTTGGTTTAGGCGGGAAAATGGCGATTCTTTATGGGCAGATTACTACGCATCAGCCAGCTTGCATTATGTCAAGTAATGGCATGTCTAGGATTTACATGTATAAGCTTATGATTGACATTCAGAAAAATCGTCCGCTTATTCTTGATAGGAAAGTTCTTTTGAACAAGGAGCAGTGGCGTGGAACAATCGTTGAGTTCTGCTTGGAAGGCGACTATTTGAGGGCAATGCCTAAAATTCTAGACTATTTCAAGCAGACTGCTATGGTGAATCCTTATGCCAACTTGACCTTCGTCGACCCAAAAGGCAGACTTTACAAGTTTACCAGCGTCACCAAAGACATGCCTAAACCTCCAAAGGAGACGTTGCCGCATCCCTACGGAGTGGACGTGGAGCTTCTTCAGCGCTTGATTCACATAACACCTTATAAAAACATGCCTGAATTTTTGATAAACCATTTCCACCGAGTAGGAGAAAAAACAGCGCAGAAATTTCTGACATTCAGCAACATAAGCCCGTCCAAAAATCCGAAGAAACTTTCGCATGAAGAGATTGTCAGATTAATGCATATGCTCAAAAAATTCAAAGAATTCCTACCGCCTGATGCAAGTTGTTTGTCGCCTTTAGGCGAGGAACTGCTAAAAGTGGGCATAGTTAAAGAGTTGAAGCCGGAGTTTGTGGCTGTTCATCAGCGCAGACCAGCAACTTATGCGGGGCATCCCTTTATCATAGAAGTTGGAATTGCCTATGGCGGAGAAATTCCAAAGAGAAGCGCTTTTTTGATTTATCGCTTTGCTAACAGAATTCCTTTGCTTTATGATGAGGCAAGCGATGTTTCAGTTAGAGTCATAAACGACATGAATTGGCGAAGATACAAAGCTGCGCCTGACATGCCAATAGCCATTCTTGTACATATCTGCAGCACTAAAGTGCCCTACAAGACTGTTGGAAAGGAATTCATAGCCGACCGACCAGAAGTCAGAAAGGAAATAGGTAATGGCTTGCGCGAAGTCGCCCGCCAACTTCAACATTTCTTGACACGAAGGGAGCATGTGGATAGAGAACGCAAACGTTTGGGAGTGTTCAGCAAATACTTGCCGAAAATTGCCCAGTTCTCAACCACTCTTGCTGGTAAGAAAAAATTGCCAGATATAGAAAAACTCTTGAAGAGTGTGAAAAAATTTGGTGGAGAAGAAGAAGTTTAAAAGCACTGTAATAGAAAAGAGAAAAGAAGCCATAGAAAGCCTTGAAAACCTGGGAATAAAAATCTACGACCAACTTGACGAAGGATCCTTTCCTTCTGTGGATATGCCTAGCCGTTCCTTAGAAAACATCCATTATGACCCGCAATTAAGGCAATTTATTCTAGGTGATAGAAAAGTTCGCAGAAGCGCCCGAAATATTCGCCATCTTAAACCTTTTACGCAGCTTGTTTGGGCTGCAAGGTTTTCTCATGAACTTGCTTCGCAGAGAAAGACGTCAACCTTGAGGGATGTTTACTATTCGGCACAAGCGTATGAGATGACATTTACAGACCAGCAGGAATCCAACAACATCGTAACAGATTTGGAAACTGTTCTCGGATTTTCACGAGAAGATTTCAACATTTTCCCAGAAGAACGTTCTGCAGTGTTTGGCGACTTGACCATTGAATATACTGTGCCAGGTTATGAAGGAAAGACCTTAAACTTAACTTCACATCCAGACGGTGTTCTCATCGGTCCGGCTTTAACTTCTTCGGAATTCGTTAAGACTACAGCTGACAAGGTCATCGCCATAGAGAAAGGCGGCTTATTCACACGGTTCATAGAGGAAAACGTGCACAAAAAGTTTAATTCCATACTTGTCTTGACAGCGGGTCAGTCGCCTAGGGCTACGAGACACTTTATTAGGCGGCTGAACAGTGAGCTGAATCTGCCCACTTATATTTTTACGGATGGTGACCCGTGGGGAATGCACATAGCCATGGTCATAATTTCTGGTTCTGCAAACGCTGCGCATCTGCGAGAGCTTAACACGCCTGACGCAAAATGGAGTGGGGTGTGGGCGACTGACATTGTTAATTATAAGTTGCCAACCGATCCGTTGGATGATGTGGACATGAAACGGCTTTCCGAGTTGCAGAGAGACCCGCGATATAAAGACCCGTTGTGGCAGAGAGAAATCAAAACGTTCATGAAGATTAAGAAGAAGGCGGAACAAGAGGCTTTCAGCAGATACGGCTTAACATACATTGTAGACGAATACTTACCAGCGAAACTAGAGGAGACAAAGTAGAAAAAATGAGGAATTATTCGAGAGAAGTTCCACATTTTCCACAGAACTTTGAATCTATTGGGAGACTAGCTCCGCAATTAGGACAAGTTCTGTATTCTTTTGACACTCGCTCGTTACGGGTGATTTTAGTCTCCTTTGGGTTGGATGATTTGTTTCGATAATAGAGAGTGGTCAGCGCAAAAGAACCTGTAGAAATCGCGAGAGCTACATTTGTCCAGAACCACCATTGCTGCCAGATGGGAAGATCATCTACAGGAACGTTATCTGTCTGTTCTTCAAGAGTAGTATAGAAAATTCCGCCGTTGGATGAAAATACAAACCAAAGCTTGTCGCCAATTACTGTTGGTTCACCAAAACCTTCTAGTAGTGGGTCAGAATCAAACTCGCTGACTATTTCCAGAGGGGTACTCCAAGTTATGCCATCACTACTGGTAGTCACGTAAACGGACCAACTTTGTTCATGAGAACTAGGAAAGAAGACAAATGCCGTGTCGTTGTAATACTCTATTAAAGCTTTACGCTGCTCTGATGTAGCGTTGCTTATCTTTTGAGGTGAAGACCATGTTATCCCATCCATTGATTTGACCAGGTTTAGCTCCCAGCCCATGTTCCAATCTGAATAGACAACCCATATTTCACCATTTACCTGACAAGCCATTGGGAAGCCTCTTTTGCTTGAAGTAGGCGTCACAGTGAAAGGTTCAGACCATGAAGCGCCTCCATCGCTTGAAGTTGTGTATGCGATCCCCTGCATGTAATCATAGAAAAGCCAGATTTTGTTCTGCACATTAATGATGTGAGGCATATTCCCTTCATGTGGAATCTTCATAGGATACCAATTTGACCCACTGTCATTCGAATTCGCAAAATAGATTGCTGGTGTGGTTTCTCCACCTGGATTTCTGTTCACATTCCATGCAAGCCATAGTTCATTGCTTGATGATAAGAATGTTGTATGATGTGCAGACCAAGCAACCCCTTGTGTTTTCGCCTCAAAGATTACTCTTGGAGCGGACCATGTTGTTCCATTGTCATTTGAAGAGATAACCCGCACTTCATTCGCGATATCTAAATCTTGTTTCGATGTCGTGTAAGCAACCCATATCTTTTTGTTAAGCGCAGTCAAGCTTGGATAATATCCTATGCCAATCTCTTTAGGTGAAGACCAGTAACTGGTTTCTGGAAATGCGTATGCGTTTTGAAGAAAGGCAAAGATGGCTAGCAGAACTAGAACAGAAATCAATGTGGTTGACAAAATTTTCTTGCTTGTTTGCATTCATGATTCCTCTGAATCGGACAATCATTTATGAAATATAAAACTGTTTTTTACCGTAATATCGTTGTTACGTAATTCCTATTGGAAAAATTAATATTACGAGATTCCGTAACTACAGCCAAGGGAACTCAATGCCTGAGCCGTTCTATCAACTCCTTAAACCATTCATCTGGCCAAGATACTACGAGGAAGGACCACCAAGATACATTGACATAGCCTTTCTGAGTAGAGATTACATGGACACCAATGGAAAGGTAAAGGAACCTCTAAAGTCTATAATTGACCTGGTAATTCTTGGCTATCGACCAATTACAAGCTTGTCTATTCTCTCAATCTTAGTGGAAAACCAAAATAAACCAATGTATGGCTCCCAGATCGGAGCACAACTTGAAAAGAAATTTCAAATACCAAAAGGATGGTTCACAAAAACACGCTACTATGACACTAGAATAGGAAAGCTCCTAAAAATACTCCAGAGACAGAACATTCTAGAAGAAACAAAGGTGAAAGATTGGAAAACAAACAAAGAATACGTTGGCTATCGCATTACTGAGAACATCTATCCAACTGCTAAAGAGAAAATACTGCCTCTTCATCAAGGAAGAAGTCTATCAATTCTAACTCCACCAACCACCATCAACATCCCAAAAGGAAAAGCCAAAACGGTAAAGCATTGCCCAAAATGTAATGCCCTCATTACGTCAGCATCAGCCAAATACTGCGAGCTGTGCGGCACTTTCCTCATAACAAAATGTCCAAACTGCGGAAAGGAAATAAGTTTGGAATACACATTCTGCCTGAACTGCGGTCAAAGATTCGAATGACAAAGAAGCGATTTTAGACGCACAACTTCTGCATTTTTAGCGAAACTATAAAATAACCGTTCATATTCTATGATGTAAAACATGCGTGAAACGAAGGCTTGAGCATGAGTGAAGAAGGCAGTTTCGGAATAACATTGGCTGAAAAATTCTTCGGTTTCCTACTCATATTAATTGGCGCTTTACTCACATATTACACATTAACTAGTATGGACACGTTAGGTGCATATACAGGATTTTTCGGATTCCTAAGCCTCATACCATTAATATTAGGAATATTCTTGTTAATCGCAAGAACTGAATGACATTTTACATTTCTTAGAAACCAACAGTTGAGCCAAAAACAAACATTTCTATAAACGTCAAAGCTATCAAAGCCATGAAAATTACTATGGCTCTGCTTTCTTTGGCGTTGTAAAGTTCTCGTGGGCCTATGTAAAACTGCATGGCAAATGAGTAGAATCCGGCAAAAAGCCCTATGTAAGGCAGAAAACCACCAAGCAAACACGGTCCCACACCATAGCATGCAGCCTTCCAAGCATTTAACACAGAACCCTGTCCACCTATTGCTCTATAAATTGAATGCAGAAAGATTGTTAGGAAAAGCAGAATCGGAATTGCTAATGCAAAAATTAGCACGGCCTCAATTATGTAGGCTAGAAATCCATAAGTTTGCAGATTATTTTTGACAAAGTTGTAAGCAAGAATCTGGGCTTGATAAGACGATGACGTGTCTGTGCTTTCAATTCTCCGCCGCCGCACTCGCAGCCGACCACTCGTTGCCCGTCGGAGTCAGCGCCGGCCGAGGTAACCATAACGCCCGGAACGATCGGGACCAGCAGCTGGCCCGATACCCGCTGCCAGCCTTCCTCGTCGTGGCAGCCGATCTCCCCCGGAGCAGCCGAACAGGGCGCCTCAACCCAGAGCTTCAAGGTGGCCTCGGAAAAAGAGCCGCCCGTCATCTGAAGCGCCAGCGAAAGCTGCCATGGCTCTGCAACTAGAAGGACGTCCAACGGGTCGATCACCTGCCAGGAAACCAGGCCTTCCGATCCCGCCTCTTCCTCGACAGGCACCCCGCCTCCCTCCAGCCTGGCGGAGCCGGCGAGATATATCACCGCCGGCGATTCGTCCGGAGATTCACCCTGCGTTTCGATCAGTATTCTCAGCTGGCGCAAGGGAAGAACCCAGGCTTCACCGGAGCGGCTGTTTTCAGGGTTGTTGCTCAATCTCAGCAGCATGGAAAAAGGCGTGGCGTAGCCTATTTTCTGATGGGGAATCTCCGCCTCCAGGGCGACCTTGTCTTCGGGCAGTCGGCAGTCGGGCAGATCGGGGGCGTAACGCGCCGCCGGTTCCGGACATTCCGGGAGTATCTCCTCGCACCAGCCCTCGATGACGCAGGCGCCAGAGTAGCGGCAAATCCCGGTTCCGGTGCAATCGTCGTCGTCGTCGCAGAGATCGCCGTCGCGCCCGGCAGAGCCGAGGCAGTTTCCCTCCCCGTCGCACTCACCGCAGGGTTCACAATCGGTCCCGGGGTCCTTCGGGTCTCCCAGAATACACGTATCGTTATCCTCGTCGCAGATCCCCTCCATGCACGGACCGACAATCTCGCTGCAGTCGTACTCCCCTCCTCCAACGCAGTTGCCGTCGATGCACTGATCATTGATCGTGCAAAAAAGGTCATCATTGCAACTCGTTCCGGTCGGTTTTACCGGATTCGTGCATGTGCCTGTCCCCGGCTGGCAGGTGCCAGCCGTGTGGCACTGGTCGAGCGCGGTGCAGACCACCGGGTCTGTCCCCGTGCAGACGCCGCCCTGGCAGATGTCGGTCCGGGTGCACAGGTTTCCGTCGTTACAAGATGCACCATTGTTGGGATGAACGCATAATCCCCCCTGGCAGACATCATCTGTACAGACATTGCCGTCCGAGCCGCACGGAGTGCCGTTGGCCGCAAAACCATTGTCCGTGCAGTTACCAGCCCCGTCGCAGGTGTCGTCATTTTGACACTCGACTCCCTGGTCATCGCACGCAAACCCAACATTCTCGTGGTTCGGCTGGCACACCCCGCTCAGACACTTGTCAGGATTGTCGCACTCGGTGTCAGCAGGACTCCCACAATCCGTCAATTCCGGAACATTCGACGTCGTGCACCCGCCCGCCCCGTCGCACACGTCCGTCTGACAAACCGGCGCCCCCGAGCATACACCCTGCGGGTCACCCATGCCGCTGGCCGTCCACGAACACGTTCCAGCATCACAACAGTTGTCCGCCTGCGGTAACCCTGGATCGCAGTCTTCTCCGGCACTCACAATCCCGTCACCGCATCCCACACAAATATCATCGACCTCGTCACAGGCTACCGGTGTGCACGGATCCCCTGGGCTCACACACGCTCCACCCTGACATTCCTCCGCTCCGTCGCAAAACTGACCGTTGGCTGTGCACAAGATACCGTCAGATACAAACCCATTGTCCGTACAGTTCCCAGACCCATCGCAGGTGTCGT
>JACAEK010000035.1 GCA_013388895.1 Candidatus Bathyarchaeota archaeon
CAAAACGAAACTACATCCCAGGCGGACTCGGAAAAACCATTGGCTACTTCAGATGGGGCGCAGCCGCATACAACAGCCGCATACAAAACTTCACAGTAACACCAAACTAGCCAAATAACTCGCACTTCACACGAAAGTCTACTTATCCAGAAAAAAGAAAGTTCAATCTATATATAAGGGGGGTCTAGACAACTCACACAGAGCAAACTTAACGCCTGTCCTTACCTAACTGCCTATACAAGCCCTTAATCGTGCCAGAAACCGCCAAAACGTGCACCGCCACACTCTTATCCCCTACCCTCGTCAACGAAGCCAAAGCAGCACGCATCAAACCAACACACACATGCGAAACACGCAAAACAGCAAACCCACCATCCACATCATAATCAATCAACGCCAAACCAGCCTTACTCGCACCATACTCCCCATAAAGCTTCACAACCGCACCCCAAACACCATCCAAAAACTCTCCAGAACCAACCCTCTCCACAGTCTCAACCTCCAAACCCAAATAACGCCTCCGCACCCTATTCACAGTCCTTCCCCCTCCGAACAATCCGTATCCCAGGCGCAACAAACCCCGAACTAAGCTTATCCCTATTCCGCTTAACAATAACCAAAGGATTCTCCGAAACCGCCTCAAGAGCAGAACCCTCATCCAAATCAAACAAAAACGCCAACGCAGCCAACTCCTTCGGCTTCCGCATCAAAACCTCTTCAGAAACACCACTCGAGATAACCAGCGGAACATGAAAATCCCGGGCAATTCCCGTCTCCCTCCGCAAACTCGAAAGCAGCCTAACCCTCGCCGGTCCTTCCAAAGTAAGCAAGGGCTTAACGTCAATCTCAAACGAGGCTAACCTATTTGAGGCTAATTCAGCCTCCGCCTTGTCAAAAAATCTCCCCCGGTAATCAACCAAAGGAAAATTTAAAAGGTCAACGCGCCTATCTCTCGCCGCCTGCCTCGCCACACTCTTAGACTCACACAAAACAGCAATTATCTCAAACCTTCTTCTCAACTTTCTCAGATTATGGATTAACTCTCCCGGCGTCTTGGGCTTCAGGTCCACACGAGACACCAAATCCACACTGGCTTCTTTGCAAATGCTTCGCAAACGTTCAACATCTTCATAAGCAGAGTTAGGCGGAACAATCACCGCTATTAAGCGATATCCAAGCCTTGAGGCTTTACGTATCATCTGCGCAGTTTTTTCCAAATCCCTCAAATTTGGACGCAAATGCAAGTCAACATAAACTTTTTTCATGGAAGCAACCCAAACTTTCTACAAATCTCTAATATTTCGTCTTGACTATGTTTCTTAAACTGTATTCGGAAATGTAAGGAATCCGACGAAGAAAATTTGAGCTTACCAAGATAGGCTGACTGCTTGTCAAATCTTAGGTAAAGGCTTCCATTTTCCACATGTTGCATAATGTCACTGCTCAACTGCTCCTTGTCTAACATGCTTAAACTTGAAGCCAGCTTCTCAAAGACCGTTTGAGAGCTACTTTTCTCTTTTATTCTTGTTTCAATAAGGACTATTTGGTTTCCATGATGCCCAGATATATTGCTTTTTTCAAAAGTGACAGTGTCAATTATTTCTTTTGGGAGAATGTTGCGCACTGCAGTTAAGACTTTTTCCGTGTCTTCCGTTGCGTGGGCAAATACTCGAATGTCAATGTATCCTATCGGAATTTTAGAAGACAAGACGCTATCACTATTGCTTACTAAATGATGTTTTTAACTTTTAGATTTTCGCTTAGATTTAGGCTTGGCTTTCTTGTCATTTAAAAAGGCGTTAACAGCCTCAATATTTTCTTTGTGGGCGGTTCTCCGTCGAGAATCTACTGGAATGCCAAACTTTAACGCTTCTTTCAGGCTTAGTCCTGCTTTTTTCAGTTCTTCTCTGCTAAAGCCTTTTCCACGACGCTGTTTTCCATCTTTTTTGAAGATCTTTGACTTAAGCATCGTCATAAAGGCTACTTGCCCCTAAGCACTGCTTTTTTGCTTGGTCTAAATTTCTCTGCGCCGCGTCCCTTTCTTCTCAGACCTCTTACTTTTTTGCCCGCGCTTGTCAAACTTCTGAAAACTCGTCTATGATGCTGTTTTTGGCTTATCCAGTTAATGTTTCTGTCAGCTTTTATGACAGGATGATTTGGGTCAACCATTATTACTTCGAACCATTTGGAGCTGCCGTCTTCGCCTACCCAATAGGAGTTTAGTACTTCGAGGTTTGGAAACTTTCTAGCTGCTTTTTCTTCAGCGATAAGCCTTAGACTTTTAGCTGGCTTGAACTTTTTGACACCCATACGTTTCTGTCTTCTTCCAGCCTTCGGTCTTTGTTTTCTTAATCCTCCACGTCTGACGCGGACACAAGCCATAACAAAGCCTTGCTTCGCCTTATAGCCTAATTTCCGCGCCCTGTCTAGTCTTGTTGGTTTCTCTACACGAAATACAGTGGGCTGCCTACGCCATTCAATCAGTCTTTGGCGCATCAACTCGTCTACGAACGATTTTTCCGTGTCTGCCCAAGCTTCGGCAATATACTTGTATGTCATTCTCAACTCACTTTTTTCACAGTTTACGGTTCAGCCTATGTGGCTACATCCCAGCGGATGTTTTTATCCGCCTTAGCTTTGATTCTTAGCATGGCGCCCTAAAATAAACTTTTCCAGCGGTTTTTCTAAGGGCATGACGTAACTCCTACATTAGGCGTGGATTTTAGATAGTGAAAAATGGGCGGAGAATTTTCAGTGGGTTTTCTTGTGTGGTAATGTTTCTTTTTCTAGTTCTCTTACTCGTGTTTCAATGAACTCTGTTACTCTGTTTTGGCTGTATTCTCTTTCTTCTTCTTGTTTCTTCAGTTGTTCTTTGATTATTTTAAGTGTTTCATTGATGTCTAAGGGCTTCATCAGGTAGGCGTCTGCACCTTTGTTTAGGGCTTCGACAGCGTTTTGCAATGAAGGATAACCTGTGATAATTATTCTGCGCATTCTAGGCGTTGTGCTACGCATTTTTGTTAAAAGTTTTACTCCCGCCATGTCTGGAAGCCTAATGTCAATTAAAGCCAATTTGTAGAATTCTGCTTCAGACTTTTCTATGGCTTCTTTTCCATTTTTTGCAGTGTCAACTGCGTATCCTTCATCTTCCAAAATTGTCGCCAAAACCTTTCTTATGCTTTCGTCGTCGTCGACAACAAGAATTTTGGTGCGCTCACCCAAACTTTTTCACCTCTTTCTTTGATTTCCAGCTCAAGTGGAACTGTGACTATGAAAGTCGTGCCCCTACTTACAGTACTTTCTATAACTATGTTGCCATCGTGAGCTTCGATAATGCGTTTACATATTGGAAGGCCTAATCCCATGCCTTTGGCTTTTGTTGTGAAGAATGGTGTCCAAACTTTCTCCAAGACATCTTTAGGTATTCCTGAGCCACTATCAGAAAAAGCGATTTGCAACTTGCCATTTTTCTGGGCACTTGTTATTTTTAGTGTTCCGCCGTCTGGCATGGCGTCAAACGCATTATTAATAATGTTGACAAACACTCTTTTCATTTTCTGAACATCCATTCTTACTTCTGGTTCATCTCTGGTGCCGTCTGAAACTTGGATGTTTACTGGAATTTTGACTGATGATAACGCTTGGTTGATTATGGATTTTGGAGTAGTTTTTGCAGGCTCTAGTCTTATTTCTCTGGAATATTCTAGGAGGTCGCTTACAATTTTCTCAGAGTATTCAACGTTTTCTTCGATAAGCTTAAGCATTTCTTCCAAAGGTTTATCGATTTTTGAACCTAATTTCCTTTTCAAATAGTAGGTGGCGCCAGAAATGCCGGTTAATGGGTTACGCAGATCATGACCAACCATTGCTGCAACTTGTCCAATAGCAGCAAGTCTCTCATTTTTTACGAGTTGTTCCTGTGTCTCTTGCAACTGCTTCGTTCTTTTTCTAACCATTTCTTCAAGTTGCTGAGAATACTCTTCCAGTTTTTTTTGCATCTGCACTCTTTCGGTGATATCTCTGTAGGAAACCACACAACCTGCAAATTGGTTGTTAATGTAGATTGGTGCTGCCGACATGGATACTGGAATGACGGATCCATCCTTCTTCTTTCTTGCAGTCTCATAATAGATGTAACCCTCCATGCTTTTCTCAGTCATGTCCTTTGCTTCTTTTCTCATATTCTCCGGTACTATCAAATCATCGAGAGCTTTTCCCTTGGCTTCTTCAAGAGAGTAACCGAAAAGCTCAACGAAACGTGAATTGGCATCCACAAACCGGTCGTCTGCATTTACATAGACAGACGCATCAGGATTATTCTTGAAAAGTCTTTCAAACTTCTGTTGGCTCTCTAGAAGCGCTTTTTCTGCATTTTTACGTTCGGTGATGTCTCTGGTTATGCTTACAAATCCTGTTGGTTTGCCATCCGCGTCTTTCATGAGGGCTACGCTCATTTCCACAGGGATCCTGACACCGTATTTGGTGATAACATGGTATTCTAGACCTTTGTGGTATCCTTTTCCAGCACCTCCTTCATGCCTACTAACGCTTTTTCTCGTTCTTCAGGAGCAATAAGGTCAAAGGAATTCTTTCCGATCAAGTCTTTTTTTTCGTCAGTTCCATACATTTTCAGAGTAGCTTCATTTACAGCAATGATTTTTGCATCGAGGCCGCCGATTACAATGCTATCTGTAGACATCTTTACAGCGCTAGATAAACGAATCAATTCTTCTTCTGCTCGCTTGCGGTCAGTGATGTCCCAGAAAATGCCTAAAATGCCAACAACATTACCTTTTTCGTCTGTGACAGGCGTTTTGACAGTGTGAACAAAAGCCTTTTGTCCATCTTGCACATACTCCTCTTCTATGTCTTCTGTTTTCCCGGACTCCACGATCCTTTTATCGTCCGCTCTGTATTTTTCAGCTATTTTCTTAGGATAGAAATCATAATCTGTCTTGCCTCTAATATCATCGGGATGAATTTCCAGGTCTCGAGCGTAATTCCCATTGCAGGATATATAAACCGAATTCTTATCTTTAAAAAATATTTTTTGCGGAAGATTTTCAAGTAGCGTTCGCGACTCTTTCTCGCTCCTTCTTAACGCATCCTCCACCTTTTTGCGTTCTGTGATGTCCATGATTATGCCTAGTGAACCCGCAAAACTTCCATTTTCACTCCACAAAGGTGATGCTGAGACCTGAACTCTTCGCTGCTTTCCATCTTTATGATGCACAATGATTTCATATCGGCTTACTGTTCCTTTCTTTCTATATTCAGTTTGTTTGTTAATCTCGTTGAAGGATTTTTCATCAACTAACCTTCGCAAGTTCACACCCACAAGTTCATCTTCTCTATAACCCAGCATGTCAGCAAATGCCTTGTTGACAAATGTTAGGTTCTCTTTCGCATCTACAATTGTTATTCCTTCCATGGTCGTCTCAAAAAGCATCTCAAGTTTTTTGTTTGTCTCTGCCAGATTTTTTTCTAATTCTTTTCGCTCAGTTATGTCCACAATGATTGCCTGAAAGCCAACTGTTTTACCATCCACAACGAATCTTGTGGGTTTTGTCATTAAATATAAATCGTGTCCGTCCTTATGTAGTGCTCGAAATTCGAAGTTTCTCGGTTGTCTTCGTAATAATATGATTTTGAGGAATAAGCGAGTTATTCTCCCTCTTTCATCGGGATGCAAAAAATCTATAAATGGATGACCCAAAAGCTCTTGAACTGAATAGCCCAATAACTCTGCCAACGCTCTGTTGACGTATGTGAATCTGCCCTTCAAATCAGTGGTAGCTATCGCTACTGCAGCGTTTTCAACCAGACTGCGAAATCCCAACTCTGGTATATCCAGATTCCAGCATCTCCGTGCGGTCCATCTTTGTCCAGTAGAAGCTTTCAGAATCAGCAATTTAACTCGTGTGAAAGTTGAGTCTGAATTTAGAGTAATCATACATATTCAGAATCTGATTCAAAAACCGACTTTTAACTGAATTAATCTAGAAAGTGAACAGGTTAAACGTATGTTCTCGCCACGCATGATGTAAATGTGAGCAAAGCCTTCTTGTTTGTTTAACTTTAGAATTTTCGTTTGTCTAACAAATCAGATTATAAACGCCTATCTATAACATAACTAGAGGTACGCCTATGGTCAAGCCCAAAATCGGATTATCCATGCTCTACTGTTTAGGCGAGTCTTTTAAACAAATGACAGAAGATCTCACCAAATTGCCAACCCCCTACGTGGAGATCATCGACGACGGATTTCACGCCTTAAGTAAGCAACGCGTTTCAACACTAAACACCATAGGAAAATCCTACAACCTACAATATTCAGTGCACGCACCTTTTGCAGACATAAACATTGCTTCACCATCAAAACCAATGCTTAAGACAATGCTGAAAAGACTTGAAAAATCAATCTCCTGCGCAAATGCCTTAAACGCTTACATATGGGTTTTTCATCCAGGACTAAAAAC
>JACAEK010000043.1 GCA_013388895.1 Candidatus Bathyarchaeota archaeon
CAATGGTAGCCCGGGAGAGATTCGAACTCTCGTCAAGGGCTCCAGAGGCCCTCATGCTTGACCGCTACACCACCGGGCTTCAATGCACAATCTAAGAAACTAAAAGTTCTTTATAATAACTTTAGCGCCTAAACATGAAAAAGAAAAAAGGAAACTATTTGTTGCTTTTGTTTTTCAAGGCCTCTTCGACGCAATAGCATTCTTGACTGCTTGGATCCCAATGCTCACAACAATACAGCGTTTCCACTATTGGATTCTTGTTTTCGGAAAAACGCATCCAACACAGCACAAGATTTGGGTAATCATATGTGTTATGGTAGCCGCAATTTCCACAAAACCTCTGCTGCTTAACCTTAGCTTTCCCTCTCATCTATGCACCACCAATTGCCTCGAGCTTTTCACGTTTTAGGTAAGGTTTCCGCCTAAACCCGTCGCCAAGACGCTCAATAACCGACGCAACCATTATCGGAAAGATTATCATCGCATCAGCAAAAACCATAACCTTATCCGCAGTGCCCTTCACTTTTCCCCAACTAACCGTCTCAGTCAACGTTGAGCCAGACAAACCTCCAGTTTCTGGGCGGTCCATGGTTATAATCACACCGTAATCCATACCCTTCTTCGACGCAAGAGCAGCCGACTGCACAGTGTTCCGTGGCACACCACCGCCAATCACAACCATACCATTCTTAGGCGACCTCTTACAGATTTCAACAATTTCGGGCACATCTTTGAACGCATCTACCATTAACGGAGCTTTACAGTTTTCTCTTGATGCATGGATCCAATGAATGAACCCAAATTCTGAATCACGAACTGCAGGAAGAAACAGAGGCGTTTTGGTTTCGTATGCAGCTCTTAGAATAGAGTTTGGGTCGTCAAGTCTTTTGCCCAATTCCCATGCAAACTCTTTTGACGAAAGCGTTTTTCCAGCATACTCAGATGCTATTTCGTCGAAAATCTCTACTAACTTATAGTCGAGCCGAGTGAAATCTTCTTCTGGCACAAATACGTCATATATACGATAAATGTGGTATCTGTAAAGCAAATAATCGTCCACTGCCCAAAGTCCCTTATAGTGATGTCCGCCCAAAGCCTCAATTGCATCATGAACCATATTGGCGCCCGTACTCACAACCACATCAATAAGCTTTTCGCGAATTAAATCTGCGATTAAGGAACGCATTCCAGCCGGAACCATAGCTCCAGCCAAGGCTAGAAAGACAGTGCACTCCTTGTCGCGCAACATCCTTTCATAGGCGTCGCACGCGTCAGAAAGCCTTCCCGCTCCAAAAGAACCCGCATTATGGAATTGCTGAATCAACTGGTTCACACAGAGTTTTCCGCTAATTTTTATGTGTTTCACAGGCTCTTGAAGAAAATCTTTTCTACGCATCAGATTTCCCCACTTAGAATACACATAATTGACAAATGAAAAAGAAATAATTTTCTATATTTTCTGAGGTAAAATCTGAAAACTAAGAAGAGGAATACTTTGGGCGACGAGAATCAAAGTTTATGGTTGCGGTTTGACGACTAGAACTGGGCTAGATGCGTGATGTATTACTCCGTCGGTTACGCTTCCTAAAAGCAATTCCCGTATGTGGCTTACTCCTCTTGCTCCAATAACGATTAAGTGGAATTTGCCTTCCTTGGCTGTTCTGACAATTTCCTGCACAGTATGTCCTTCAACAATTATTTTTTCAACCTGAACCCCTTCGGCTTTCACTTTCTGTTCGCCGTCTTCCAAGATTCTGTTTCCCGCTTTACGAGCGGCATCAACTACTTTGGAAATTTCCGTGGGAGCCATAACTGGAAATCCTGAAGGTGTTAAGGTAGTAGGTTCAGGCATCATAACAGGTCCAGGCGTAATTGAGTATACGTGGATTAAAGTTATTTTTCCCTCAAACTTCTTGGCTATTTGAGTGGCAACTTCTAAAGCTTTTATCGAGTGTTCAGACCCGTCTAGTGGAACAAGAATTTTTTCAAACATCCACATTCACTTCCTGTAGAAAAATAGATATTTCACACTATTTAATATTTGATGCGGTCATAGAAGGATTGCAACAAATTCTTTTGGCTTCAGAGAAAGTGCATCAAATGCGCTAATAAGAAATCATTAGTTATTAATAGGTCAATTTTGAAGTTTAAGGTTAAACTTTTAGAGAAGTGAAAAGTCTGAGGATACGACTCTCCCTTTCTGATCTATGACTACTTCGAATTTTTCTGCCCATGGGTGTCCCTCCAAGTCTATGGGGCATGTGCCTCTAATCACCCATACACCGTCTTTTTGTTCAACTATAGAGACTTCTATTTTCTCGGTGTTTTTTCTTTTTTTAAGATATTCCCGAGCTATTTTTTGAGCGGAATTATTCGAAATGCTACTCATTGCTTTGCATTCCTCCATTGATTCTCTTACTATCTATTGGAGGGTGAGCATTAAGGGTTATGAACGGCGAATCGTTAGCCAAATTAAATATAGTCTGTAAGGCGTACGCATTGTTTTTTCGATAGATTCAAATCACAAACACATCCATTTTACTCATGGAACAGCAAATTGGAAAAGGAAAACTGATGAGCGAGAAAAAGCGCATAATACTTCATGTGGATATGGACCATTTTTTCACGGCTGTTGAAGAGCGAGAGCATCCAGAATACAAAGGTAAACCCCTAGTTGTTGGAGCAGACCCGAAAGAAGGAAAAGGCAGAGGGGTCGTCAGCACGTGTAACTACGAAGCCAGAAAATTCGGCGTAAGATCTGGCATGCCAATCTCAAGAGCATGGAAGCTTTGTCCAAGTGCCGTTTACTTGCCAGTCAACTATGAGCTTTACGTTAAAGTTTCGCACGAAATTATGGATATCTTGCGGACACATGCGGACAAGTTTGAACAGTGGGGCATCGACGAAGCCTTTTTAGACATAACTTCTCAAGCGAAGGATTATGCTGAAGCCGAAGTTCTAACACGAGAGATAAAAAAAGAAATTCTTGAAAAACAAAAGCTTACTTGTTCAATCGGCATCGGTCTGAACAAACTTGTTGCAAAAATAGCCAGCGACATTCAGAAACCGGACGGCTTGACCATTGTTAGGGAAGCCGAAGTTGACAGATTCCTTGAACCTTTGCCTGTGCGTAGACTTTTGTGGGTTGGACGTAAGACTGAGCAGAAACTGAAGACCATGGGAATCAACACGATCGGGGATTTAGCCCGTTACGACCCAGCAGTACTGGTGGAAACTTTTGGTGTAGTTGGCACTCAGATGCATCTGATGGCTCGTGGAATTGACAGAAGCGAAGTTGAAGAACGCGGCGAAATCAAGTCTATTGGGCGAGACGTAACCTTTCAAGAAGACACATCAAATGTCGAATTTATTCTTAACACGTTGTATGCGCTTGCAGATGAAGTGCACAGGGATAGTTTGAGGCAGAATGTCAATTTCAAAACAGTCACTGTGCGAATTCGATACGAGAATTTTGAGACGCACACGCATAGTAAAACTTTGCCTTTCATAACAAATCGCCTAGAAGATATAAAGAAAACAGCTAAAGAGCTGATACAATCTTATCTTAGACCGGATAGAAACGTTAGGCTTGTAGGCGTTAGAGTGTCAAACTTCATCTCGGCAGAAAAACAGAAAACGCTCATGTAAACGCTATTTTCTGATTCTGCGAATCTCGAATACTACTGGGTTTTCTGCGTCAGGACAGGCGTTAATAATTATGTCTTTGTCTTTGCTCCATGGGAACTCGACGCCGTAGCGCATGGCGTAGATTTTGGGAAGGAGAACCATCAAAGCGCTGTAGCACATGTTGCCTTTTATGGTTCTGCCGTCGAAGACTATTTTGTCGCCGACTTGGTGTCCAAAAGCGCATTTTCCTTTTTGGTTTCTTACCGTAACTTCAATTGTGGACATAAATGTTCACATTAATGCTGTTTTGTGTTGCCATATTTTTCTCTTATCTTTTCATCTGCAATTTTTGCTATCATTGCGTTTGAGATTAGCACGTATTTTACGCCTTTAAGCTCTGCTAGTTCTGCAGGTTTCTGGTCTTGTGTTATAAGCAGTAGATTGTTGTTTTTGGCGTATTCTACAATTTCTTTGTCTTTGGCACCTCGCAAACCAGCTTCTTGAACTGTCAGGGTTTCCCATTCTAGAGTTTCGAAATACTCTTTTAGACCAGCATACATTTCGTCGAGTAAAATCTTCAACAACGTCACCTTGAGCCTAGCTCTAAAATCATACGCACTCACCTATTTAGACGCTTGCCGAGAACTTTGAATCATTCTTTTGCAGTGGTTTATTGTTTTGTAAACGATAATTATTAATAAGCCGGCAGAAACTCTTTCGATGACACATTAAGTGAAGGTAAGATGACGAGTGACTCACGCGTTAAGATAGTATTGACTGCTTCAGCCACTGAGATGAGTGACTTTTACAACAGTCCCTTTATCGCGTTCGTGGCTGGATTCGCCAAAGGTCCAGTGCCACTGTGGCTTGTCAGGAAGAAATTGTATCCGCCAGTGGAACGCAATGGTGATGGAAGAGCAAAATATGCACCGTATGGTTTGAGAAAGGTAGAAGCCCTTCTCTTAGAAAACGGTTTCGACGAGTCCGAAGTGGCAGTTGTTCACCCATTCGACCTCGACGCAGTTGTAAGCTCTAACACCAAAGCAGTTGGCATATCTTCTATGGACCCAACAGGAATGGGCTATGTGAGCAAAACATATTCTTCCATCGTTGGTGGAGGTGAACCTCTAAATGCCATCGAATTTAAGGCATTAGTGCAACATCCGAGCATCAAAAATCACAGACCTAAAGTAATTGTAGGCGGTTTTGGTGCATGGCAGCTTGAACGTAGAAAGGTGGCTGAAAGTTACGGTGTTGACTGTGTGGTCATCGGTGAAGGCGAAGAAACTGTTGCAGAAATTTTTAAGAAAGCAGTTAACGAAGAACCTATTCCACGCGTGATACGCACTCAAACCAGTTCTGAGAATGAAAAAATACCATGCATCAAACATGCAGCCATTCACGGATGTATTGAAATTTCTAGAGGTTGTGGGCGAAACTGCCAGTTCTGCACGCCTACGATGCAAAGAAAACGTGATGTACCACTGGAAAAAATCATGAAAGAAGTGGAGTTGACGACACGAGAAGGCGGTGACCACGTAACGTTGGTTACGGAAGACATTTTTCTTTACGGTGCAAAAGACAAACAGTTCATCCCAAACAAGGAAGCGGTATTGAAACTTGTAAAAAGTGTCGCGTCACATCCAAGCGTGAAAGCCATCCAACCCTCGCACATGTCTTTGGCACCAGTTGCCTATGATCCAAACATGGTTAGGGAATTGGCAGAAATACTCTTAGAGTATAGCTGGTATAGCCATGAGAAAAAGCCTATAGTAACTGCTGAAACAGGCATAGAAACAGGAAGCGTTAGGCTGATGCGGAAGTATATGGCGGGAAAAATGCTTCCTTTTAAGCCTGAACAATGGAAGGAGATTGTCAGCCAATCCTTTGGAATCTTGAATGACAACAATTGGTATCCACTTGCGACGCTGATTGTTGGACTTCCAGATGAAAAAGAAGAAGATGTTATTGAAACGCTTGAATTAATGGATGATCTGAAGGATTATCGAGCCTTCTATGTTCCGTTGCTTTTTGTCCCATTGGAAAACTGTTTCTTAATGAACAATCGTGGGGCAGAAGTTGATTCTCTGACAAGAGCCCGTTGGGAGTTCATTGTCCACTGCTGGAAATACAACATGAAAATCTGGCGTGACACATTTCTAGAACAGAGAATCCACAACCCACTACTTTACAAACTTGTCAAACGCATGTCGATACCATTTATAGCTAAAGTGGCAGGAATATATTACGGAATAAAACATGGCAAAGAAATGGAAGACGCCATCTGGAAAATGGTAAACGCGTAAACAATTATTTGTCGGTAATAACCATTTCTGAATATTTGTATGACAATTTTTATAAGCCACTACGTAGTGGATATTTGCATCGTGCAAGAAGCAATTTTTGCACATCAAATCATAAAGGAGTTGAAAAGAGTAATGTCCGAGAGAGAGACGCACAAGGCAGTTTGTTCTGAATGTGGACAGGAATGTGAAGTTCCCTTCAAACCTGACCCTAGCAGACCTGTTTACTGCCGAGAATGCTGGTCCAAGAAAAGAACCACAAGACGAAGATATTAGGTTAAGCTTATTCAGTCTTACCTAGAATAACTCGTTTCTTCACATCGTCCACATTTTTTATTTTTTTGAATAAAACCTGTTTTTGCATTTGATTGTTATTCTTCTCTTTTTTCAGGCTCATGAACCATAAAAAGCGCCAACAGAAACGATGGAATAACGCAGACTATGGCTACGACGAATGGCAATTGAGGCGAAACATGCTCGTATAATATGCCGCCTATTAGGTTGCCAAGCGCCATCAGTATAAAGTTTGCAAAGTTTATGAAACCATTCACTTTTCCCCTTTGTTCTCTTGGGGTTAAATCTGCTTGTAGGGCGCTGAAAGCCGCGTTCATTGTTACCTGTCCCACGCCCATCAACACAAGCGAGACGAAAACTTTGGACAAGTCACCGTTCACGAAAATCCACATCGAAACGGCAAAGATAGCATATGCGGCTAGAAGTGGAAGTTTCCTGTTGACCTTATCAACCAGTTTTCCAACAGGTATGGATAAAGCGATTGCTGTAATGAATAGAGCTGTGAGGATAAGCGGCCAGACAGCTTCGTCTATCAGGATTACTTTAGTGGCGTAGACAACAAGGTAAAGCTGAATTGTTGCAAATCCGAAAGTGGCAATTACCATTGAAACGAACACGTAGAACATTGACCGTGGAACGCTTCTCCACACGCCGAAACTTTCTTTCATGGCTGTGGGATAACTGTGAAACAGTTCAGTGAAGCTAGGTCTTTGCCCGTTCGTCATTGTCTCCGTGAGTTGTGTCAACCTAAGGAATGCAGCGATTAGGAATAATGCGACTACTATGCCATAGCCTATTCGCATGCCATTCACCAATCCAAATTGATTACGTAGGACACCTGCCACGAGCGGTCCCGGAGTTGTCGACGTGCTTGTTATTAGCATGATTATGCCGAAGCCCATGCCTCTTCTTTCTGACGGCACAGAATCTGAAATCATAGCCATTAAAGCTGGCTGGTAAGTCGAATTAAGCAAGCTCATCAAAACTGCGCCTATTAGAATAAAGTGCCATGAAGGAGCTATTGCATAGAAGATGAAGGAAAGCCCTACGCCGAAGGTCATGGTGGAAATGAGCCATTTTCTTCCGAATTTATCTGCCAAGTATCCGCCTGGAAACTGCATTGAAGCCAACGCTAAAAACGAGAGTAAACCTATGATGCCGATGATTGTTTCAGTGGCGCCCAACTGGAGAACGAATAGGGCGTAGTATGTTGCTGGAAGTTCCATGGCGAAGTCTATGAGAATCCAACTTATCACAAGAACAGCATAGTTGCCTCTAATGAACGAGAATTCGTTTTTCAAAGTAGAGCCGATTGCCAAAGTTTTTTCCTTTCCTTCTAACTGCTTTTAGAGGCTGTGCAGTGTAGTTTAAGATTCTGGGAAAAAGTGCTCAACTGCTTGGTCACAAATAAAGCCGCTGGCTTCATTAGGTAAGAAGCTTAACAAAAAAAGAATAGGATGGGCAATTGCCTAGCTTATTTGGATTGGAAGATGCCGAACATGTTTCCTTCCGGATCAACTGCGATTGCAGACCAGCCTATGTTCGGGATTTCCTGTTTCGGCACGATTATCTTGCCGCCCAACGCTTTAATCTTCTGCTCATATTCGTCTACGGACTCGACTGCAATGTGATTTAATGGTTTATTGTTTGGCGATTCTCTCTTGTATATGCCGCCGTTGACACCAGGACGAACAGGCATGCCGCGTTCATCTACTGGCATTGTTTCAATAGTCCAATAAGGCATGAACTGCACTCCTTGAAACTTCCAACCGAATAGGTCTGCATAGAACTTTTTCAGTTTCTCAACGTCGTTTGCCGGAATTTCAAAATGGACGATTGTGTGGTCAACCATAACGTATCAACTCGTCCTTCACCTTAATGGAAGAGCTTAAAAAATCTTTTCCAAAACTTGTACAAACACCCTAATAAAGCACAAATTAGTTCACTTGTTAGATGTTGAAGTTCAACGTATATATAAGGGAGGGGTCTAGGCGTTTTAGAGCAGAGAGAAACAGAAAGATAAGTTTGAAAAAAGAGGAACAGCACTCTGTATTTGGAACAGAACATGCCCTGTTTGTTCCCTCAGTTTATTGTGCAGGAGCTGGTTTTTTCATGTACTCCCATGCCGCCACTATCAAACCGATTATGCCAAGGACTACAGCGAAACCCCAGAAGTACCATTTGTTGCTAACATCGCCGTAGAAATTGTAGATGTTGTAATGCTGTACTACCGCGAGAATCAGTGCGATGATGATGAGTAGGATGCCGAGCAGCATGCCATACATTCTCTTATCCAAGCTGTTCATTCGCCTCCTTTCAGATGCTTAACAAACACAAAGAATCATAAGATAGACTATATAACACCTTTTGTCAAAAGTGTCTAAATCTTGTCAGCAATCCCAAAAGCTATAAGCAATAGTCACCAAATTCCTTAAAGACTTGAGAAAGGAGACATATCAAATGTCAAAAGATAATTTGATAAATGTCTTCGTCGGCTCACTCATAACCAGTCTCGTCGGCGCCGTCTTGCTGCTTTTTGAGGATTCCGCTGGCTGGTACAACTACACATATTACGTTCAAAGTTGGGGCTGGATCAGTTTCAATCTAGACACGCCATTATCTGTTGCTTTAATTGGCATCGTAGCTGCTTTATTGTTCTATTGCACATACATATCTCTGCAAGGACTCCGTCTCAAAGGACAAGTGAACATGCAAACAATAAGGTATGGTCTGATTGCTTCTCTTGCAGCACTCATAATCGTCATCGTAGGAGCCATTGCATTTATCGCAGTAATGCTAATTGATGAAAACTCTGAATGGTGGTTTGAAGCAGGCTTCTACAGCGGACTACTCGGTTCAGGGCTAACTGCCTTACTATTTTACTTCCAACACAAATCAATGAAAACCATCAAAACAGGAAGCGTTTCTCAATCGATTTAGACTGAGATAGACTCAGTTCATAATTTAAATTCCCATTCGCACCATTTTTCTTTCGGATGCTTGTCAGGCGGACAAACCAAACAGTTCACTTCCACCCTCGGATTCAGCGTCTTAGCAAAATTGCGCAAATAGCCAAACCGCACAGGCTTACATGGAAACTCCGCTAAGCCCTTGCCCAAACGTGCCTCTTGTGTCCTGCATCTATTGATGCTCAAAACTGACCGCGTAGCACCAACCTCAATAGCCTTGAAAGGCTGATCCAAAGCCCAACTTGACCTACGCAATAAGCTTATTATTGTTGCAATGTCTGGATTTTCGCCCACGTTAAATATTCGCTGAAGGCTTTTGGCTTCAATCTGCGCCATAACTTCCCAAACACCCACATCAATCTCTGCAGCAGCTTCAGTCCCGAACCGTTTCTCAATGCCTAAGAAATATAAGCCATCAATCCTCCACAAGTTGCGAATCTGCAAAAAGAAAAAGTCCAGCAGTCTTTCCTTGGGCAGTTCTGTCAGCATTTCTCGGTCTTCAACACTTCCAATTGGATAATCGCTCATACACAACACCAGCATAATCGATTACAAGCGAAGTAGAAAATAACCCTTTTAAATCTAATCCAGAAATAGGAAGAGAAAAGACGGCGACAAAATCATGCTAGACCAACTCATCAAGACAATACTTCTCGGCATTATTCAAGGCTTCACAGAATGGCTTCCAATATCAAGCACAGGGCACCTGAAAATAGTCGAGCATTACCTGCAATTCTTGGCTCCAGAGGACTCGCTACTTTTCGAGTTTACACTGCACATTGGAACACTAATCGTGGTCCTGTTCTTCTTCAGAGAAGACATCAAAAACATTCTCTCAGCATTAGCGCATGTGGATTTCAAATCAGAAAATGGAAAAATGATACCATTAATAATCGTGGGAACAATACCAGCCGCAGCAATTGGAATAATCCTACAGAAATATGCAACATCCACATTTGAAAACATGTTACCAATCGCCATCGCATTCATCTTCTTCGGCACAATCCTATAC
>JACAEK010000046.1 GCA_013388895.1 Candidatus Bathyarchaeota archaeon
CCTTAAAACAAGAAACATCGTAAACCTCAACCTCCAAGCCTCGCTCTTTGGCAAGTTCGTTCACAACCTTCAAGGCAAGCCTATCAGCCTCAGACATAACCTTCTCCGTCTTCAACGTTTCCTTAAAAGTGCACCAATGATCTCCCATCGGTCTGCCAACATAGGCATCATCAATCACAACTTCCTCATTTTTAACGTAAACTTCAATTTTACCAATCATTTTCATGCTCAAATGGAAACTAGTCAAATAATTATTTAAGACTTTGCAAACTGCAATATTAGCTTCTTTTGGCGTGAAGTTTTCCACAAATTTTATGATGCGTGCCTACGCATAATGATAGGTTGAAACTAATATGCCAAAGAAACGTTGTGTCCTTCCTGCAATTCTCATTTTGTCAAGTTTGTTACTTGTACTAGGCAATGTTACAATTGTTTGGGGTTGGAGTAATGGAGGCTTCAGCGACAACCCTGCTAAGCCGGATTATGGAACGCACGATTGGATTGCTGAGCACGCTTTAGATTGGCTGCCTCAGGAAGAAAAACAGTTTATTCTTGACAATAATTCCTCTTATCTGTATGGCACGGAGTTGCCTGACAATTGGCAAGCTTCAGATGGCATCGGAGACACGTTTAACCATCACGTGTATTATTACTCCAACTACTCTTTGCAGGATAACGCGTCAGCAGTCAGAGCCCAAGAGGAATACAACAACGCCTTTGCCTATTTTAAAGCTGGAAATCTAACTGCCGCAACTAAAAGCCTCGGAGCAATGACGCATTATATTTCTGATTTGGCAGTCTTTGCTCACGTAATGGGCGCTAAAACAGATTGGGGCAATGACAACGAAACGCTTCACGATAGGTATGAAGATTACGTGAACACAAGAACGAACAGCTATGAGGATGAGTTTAGCAGTTTTCTCGATTTCGACGGCGCGTTAGCTAATGTTTCTGCTTATGATGCGGCTTTGACGCTTGCCTACAACACGACATTCGGCGTAAACGGAAACTACACATGCAAATGGATGAACGAAAACTATAACTGGAGCATTCCAGCGTTTACAATTCGTTGCGGTGAATTGCTGAATCTAGCTGTGAACCTGATTGCAGACGTTTTGCACACGTTCTATTTGGAGGCTGTAATACCAGAATTCCCGCCAGGTTTGGTTCTGCCAATATTTATGATTTTATTAGCTTTTATTGTTATTACCATAAAGAAAAAACTAAAGCCAAATCGCCTATTTCATTAATCTATTTTCACTTCGACTCTTTTATTGTGAAAATTGTTTAAATTTTGCTTCTTTCAAGCTTTTATGCGAGGTTTGAGCTGTTTGGCAAGCGTGTCTGTGGATGATGTTCGCGATGTGATTAATCTCAGTTCTTCGGACGTGTCAGATGCCAAAGTCTTGAAGATGATTAAGCGGGCTGAGGTTACGCTTGAGTTGGAGCTTGGCAAAGAAATAGACTATGCGAACTGCACAGATAGCGAGAAAGAGTTCATGTGTGTTTTGGCGGCTGTCTACGCCATTTGCTATCTAACTGGCGGTTCTGCTGTTGGCTTAAGCTTCAGCGTCGGCGACCAGAACGTTTCTGCTTTGAGCAAGGCGCCGCCTTTGGACGTTTTGCAGACTGAGCTGGAGCGAATACTGAGTGGCCTAAAACAAACCTACGTTGGGAGAGTTTAACGCATGGCTTTGGTTCCAGAAGCTTATTACCAATTTGTCATGGACTACGCGCCGTATGTTTACGTTATTCCTCCAGACACACCTGACCCAGAATCTGGCAGAGCAGCTTTTTCGGCGGCGTTCGCAATTGACTTTCTTCACGAAGCCTATTCCGCAGTGCAGTTCGAAAGTCGAAGAGCAGAAATCAGCAACAAAATCGCAAGCTTAGCTGATTGGATTCTGACCCAGCAATGCACAGATGATGGCAAGTTTGCTTACGGCGGATTCAAAAGCAACGAAGACAGCACGCAGTATTACGCTGTTGACGCTTGTCGAGTTGTTCCCGCTCTTCTGAAAGCCTACGAGCACACTGGTACTGTTGCATATTTGGATGCGGCTAGGCTGGCTGGAGCCACATTCCTATACAATATGCAACACAAGCCAAGTCAGCTAGGCGTACACGACAAGTATTATGGCGGCTTCGCTCGGGCTATAACAATAGCGGATGTTTGGCTTCAGCAGATGGATATCGAATGCCTTTATGGTCTTGTTGGGTTGAAAATGCTCTGTGAATCTGACCCTTCAAACAATAGCAAATACGAGTCAATGATAAATGATGCAGTAGGTTTCTGTCGTTACGGTTTCGAGAATCTATACCTTTACTATAACCCGCTGCCTACTGGCGACGGCGACTGGCATCGGATAGGCTTAAACGAAACCACTGTTTATGATGATGTTTTCGCTTATGCCATGCTCGGACTTTATGCTTATGAAGGCTGGAGCGCCACAGTTCAGAACGCGTACAGTTTTCTAAACGCAATAAAAGCATCAGTGCAATATCCTGCTTACAATCCAGCTATTTGCTGGGCAGGCTACATAGACGTGGTTGCACGTGTTCCCGCATGTGACTATTATGATGCTGTTACGAGTGGCATTTTGTGGCAGATTCGCAAGAACCGCGACAAGCCAAGTTTTGAATTAAGCATGCAAATAGTTGACAAGCATCAGGACGAGTTCATGTTTTGGGGCGTCAAACACGCAGACTACAGTCCAATAGAAGCTAAGAAGGCATTAACCACTGTTTGCTGGCTTGGGCTGTTCTATCTGAACTATGAGAGTTCAACGACAAGGTTTACGCAGATTCTCCGTTCAAAAGGCGAAACCGTAACGCTTTATCCAGTTATAGAGGCAGAGGACCAGACAAGCTACGGCGAAGCCATCGACATAAAAGCCATAGTTTCGCCAACGCGCAGCGAAGAAGTGCTTATCGAGCCAGGTTATGCCATAAACGATTACGTAGCTATTTACATTTTTGCGCCTTTGAAACATCATGATAAGATAGATTGGAAAGGTAGTTTCTGCAATCTTCAGCAAGAAGTGAGCATTATATCGCGTGTGATTGTGCATCCCAAATACCGCACTATCGGTTTAGGCGCTAGGCTTGTGCGTGAAACATTGCATCTGGCTGGTACACCCTACGTGGAAATGATGGCAGTCATGGCAAAACATAATCCCTTTGCAGAGAAGGGTGGAATGCAAAAAATAGCAGAGCAGAAGCCAAGTAAAGAGGCTCAGCGAATTTCTGAAGCTTTAATGCAGTTAGGCTTTAATCTTCAGTTTTTGGGTAGTAACAGATACGTCAAAGAAAAGCTCGAAAGTTTAACAGTAACGCAGTTGGCTACTTTGAAGTCGGCTTTCATTAAGAACGCGCATCCGAGGCTATTGAAAGAATTCGAGGCATGCCAAAATAGGGCTTACGGCAACAAAGCTGACTATATGAGCGGTGTAGAAAGTGCAGACTTGCCAAAAATGGTTAAACTGATTAAAGTCTTGAGCGTACTTCTTCAATCAAAAATCTATCTGTTCAAGAATTTGGACACTGCTTTTGGAAGCGAACAAAAAAGAAGAGTAATCTAAGCTATTTCTTTGCCTCAATTTTTGCGCTCACTATTTTGCCAGTGAACTCTTCAGAGATTTCGCAATCTGAGCTTGTTTCAGAGACAATTTTAACCTCTTTAAACCCAGCGTTTCTGATGGCGTTTAGATAGGCGCTTTTTTCCATGGCTCCAGCAACACATCCAGCCCAAGCCTCCAAATCTTTCCTTATCTTCTTGGGTAGTTTGCCTTCGATGACTATGTCTGAAACCATTAATCTTCCGCCCTGTTTTAGCACTCTGTAGGCTTCGCTGAACACTTTAGACTTGTCGGGCGATAGGTTAATCACGCAATTGCTGATGATGGCATCAATTGAACTGTCTTCAACTGGCAGTTTCTCTATTTCACCCTGCCTAAACTCCACATTATTGTAACCATGTTTCTCTGCAATGGCTTTCGCCTTTTGAACCATTTCAGGCGTCATGTCCACACCTATGACTTTACCTTTTTCTCCAACCTTTTTTGCAGCCACGAAGCAGTCGAATCCGGCGCCTGAGCCTAAGTCAAGCACGGTTTCGCCTTCCTTTAACGATGCTAATGCAACAGGGTTTCCGCATCCGAGGCTTATGGTTTCTTCGGGAATCGTTTCCAACTCTTTTTGGGTGTAGCCCAACAACTTCATTTTGTCAGTTTCTGTGGAAGGTGAACAGCAGCATGACGTCGCATTTTTTGCTAGTTCGCCATATCTTTTTTGACATGTTTTTTGATTTGTTCCTCTTTCATCTACCAGCCCCCTTATTTATACTGTCAACGGAAGAGTTCCTCCAACATTGGACCGAAGGCTTTCTTTATGCTTTCCTTGAATTCATCTGCCTTTATCAGTGATAAGCAGCAGATTTTTCCGTCTTTTTCGCTTGTGAGTAGAGCCAATTTATCTCCTGGCTTTATTTCGGCTTTTTCTCTAACGTCTTTTGGCAGTATCATTTGTCCTCTTTCGTCAACGGAGATTATGGCTTCAAGTTTGCAGCAACTGATACATGATTCGCCCGTCGCTGAGGTGCAACGTATTTCTTCTTTTTTCATGGTGATTCTTTCCTCACTCAACATCATTGATTCTGAATATTTAAACTTTGCTGATTTATCTGATTCTGCTGAATATAGTCCAGTTTCTCGCAAGTTCACTTTCATCTATGAGCAATTTTCATTTGTCCTTGGGAGCTATGCAAAAGTTTTAGTGCTAGTACCAATCATAGCTGTTCTGTAGGATTAGGACTGCTGGAACCTTGGGAAGGAAGAATGCTTACTCTCCTCTAAGTTTCCTAAAAAATATTCAGAAGAATATTGATAATAATATTCAAACCACATGTTCCAATAATAGAGGAAATATTAAGAATACTCTGGCTCTCTTCGATTGGTCTTATTGTCCTAGTTTTTCTAGTTTATAATTACGTTCCCAAAGAAAAATAATCTATAAGACTATGGTTCAGAGATCAACTAAAGATTTTGAATACACAAGTCTTTTGGACTGCACAATCCAAGTTCTCTTTTGAAGAGTAAGCCGGGTTCCAACTTGAAAGTCGAATCCATAACCATCATGGTTCTTGCACTCTGCATATTCTTATCCTTCTACTTCACGTACTTGTCATTCCAAACAATGGACGACACTTTCAAAAAACAACTTGTAGTTCTTGCTGCGTCTTCGCTTATAGCAGGTGTAGTTTTATTTGCATGTATGACCATCTATCTAGGAATAAGAAGAGCTTTCTCACGGTTCGAGGACCAACTGATAAACATTGAAGAGCCGACGGAAGAGGATTCCTAGATTGCTGGGCTATTGGAACAGAAAAAGAGGAATGGGCTGAGAGAAAGTCTACCGTCTTTTCACGTTTGCCATGAACTCGTCTATGGGAATAGCCGCCATACTAACGATTTTGACTGTTCCTCGGGAACCAAGCTCTATGGAAACTCTGGCAATAGTCTCGTTATCTGGCGCCTCAACAATGTTGACAAAGTCGTAAGGTCCTAAAAGGGCATATTGGCTAATCACTTTAACGCCGAAAGCCTGAAGCTCCTTGTTGACTTCTTTGATTCTTTCCGGCTTTTCCTTCACTGTTTTCCATCCATCGTCAGTCAAGCTGGACAAGAGAATATAGTGGGGCATATGTTTCACCAGACACTTGTATGCCTCTTTCAGAATTTCAGCTTTTCGTCTTTATGGAAGCTTGGAAATAGCAAAATCTCGCTAAACTAACATTGTTTATAAGGTCGCTTTTTGCTATAATGCAGTTCGGTGAATTCTGCGAATGATCTGTAAATACTGCCAGCTAATCCGTTCTTTTGATGCTAAATATCCCTTGCGAAAAGCAACAAGAGAAGTTAAAGGCGATTATCCGCGATGTGATTGGCATTGGAGATATGTGTGCAGTATCTGCGGAAAACCAATACATTTTAATGGGATAACGTGGTGCGAAAAAACCCGCCGATTTATCTGTTTGTCATGTGCCAAAAGCCACAGAATTGTCCGCAGAACATTTTGGAACTGGAAAGACTATTACGCTATTGAGTGTGACCCTTGCGGCGAACATCATCCTGCCTTAGACTATCTTGAATTTTTGAGGCAGCATCCATGGCAGTTGCATCCAGACATGCTGAAGAAACAAGAAGGCTTAGATTCTGACCTTAAACTGCCCGGACCTACCTATTTCTGTGTACCTTTGAAAGAAGGGGTAATCACTGAAGAGCAAATTTCACATGCATGGAATAATCTTGCTGTCAAATGGAGTTGCCGGTACACAGAATATGGTGACAAGAATCGCAGATACATAATTGATCCCGCACTCTTCAAAATCGTTGGCGCAGTTAATGGCTTGTCTATTCTGGACGCAGGTTGCGGAAACGGATATCTGTGCAGACTACTAGCAAAGAAAGGCGCAAAAGTTGTCGGCGTGGACATTTCCAGAAAGTTTATCGAAATCGCTGAACAAAAAGAAGAGGAAACGCCGCTCGGAATTCGATACTACACGCAGACACTATGCAACCTGTCAATGTTTGGAAACAAAACATTTGATTTAGTTATTTCCAATCTCGCACTTATGGATGTTCATGACTTGGAAAAAGCGGTTGTGGAACTTCGCCGCGTTCTCAAGAAAAAAGGCAAGCTGGTCTTTTCAGTTATGCATCCGTGTTTTTCCAGTCCGCCAGTTCACGGATGGGTGAGAATTCCACAGGACAGCAGCCGCAAGGAGGATTGGATTTACTGGAAAGTAGACAGATACTTTGACAGAAGTATGGAAACTTGGCAATACGGCGACATGCCTCCCACGTATAGTTTTCATCGTCCACTTTCAGATTATATCAAAATACTGTTACAAAACGGTTTTAGGATAACAGATTTTGAAGAACCAATCCCATCTAAGAAAGATATTAATGAGCATTTTAGAGAACTTGGCGACTGCGACCGAATATCATGGTTCCTAATGATCGGCGTAAAAAAGGCATAAAGCATTCTTAGTTTATTTTTTTCGTCTTCTCTTTTCGTATTCTTCCTTCTGTTTGACCCATTCAACATGCTTTTCTAATAAAGTTCTTATCTGTTGGTCTATGAAGGCATTTACACTTTGGAAGGGCATTTCAATATCCTTTATTGCTTGCTGAGCTTTCTCAAATTCCTCTTTCGGGATTTCTATGTACTCGTACTTCTCTCTCAGAAGGTGAAGCCGCCATCTGACGGCGTCCCTGATGAATTCCTCTCGAGTTGTGAAACCCAAGTGCTTATTTTCTTCAATAAATCCCTCAATCTCAGCCAACACTTCAGGCGGTAGTATGACAGACTGTGAAAGAAGGCTTTTTATCGCGTCTGTGTATGTTTGCATTCTCATCTTTTGAGCTGTTAACTCGCCAAGCAGAGCAGTAAGTCTCTGGTGGGCGTCATCAGACACTCTCAAAGTTTTCATTAACCCTACCTCAGCAAGAATTGTGACAAATTATACTCGTGCAATAAGGCTAATAAAGCTTTTTGGTATACTAAATATACACAGTATAAAGAGGCTATGAACATGAAGCATCATTTAGGACTCACTATAGACTCAAAACTTTTCAGAGAAATTGAGACGTTAAGAGGAAGAGAGAAACGCAGCACCTTCATCGAACATTTAATTCAGCTCGGACTTAAAAACTACAAAACAGATAACAAGCTTAACAAGGCTTAATGGCTAATTAAGAAAGTTGGGAATTTAACCATTTTTTAGCTTTACTAGGTTATTCGATGCCCCACTTCTTCGTTATCTTCACAATGAGGAATATAACGAACGCTACGATTATGAAAGTTATCAAAGCCGCTACAAAATGTCCTGCTGAGAATATCTGTCCCACATAGTCTGAAGGCGGGTTTCCACTACTGTCGAAAGTTGTCGGTGGTACTCCAAATTTTATGTTCGCCAAATTACCAAGTCCCGGTATGGCTAAACCTATCACTGGCATTATTAAGTCTGTGACAAGCGCCTGAACGAGCGCGCCTAAATAGACACCCATAATAAAAGCCACAGCAAGACCCATAACCTTGTATTTCGAAAGGAAATCCATGAACTCATTCCATAAGCCCTTCTTCGGCGGTGACGCTGGCGGAGCAGGCTTCGGTTCCAACAAAGTTCGAATGCGTTTCAACTCTTCCAACATTTCATCGTCTTTAGCCAAAACATTCCCCAATATCTTTTCAGCGTCATCAGCTTATAACGTTTTCAGCTTTGGTGGGCCGAGCCGGATTTGAACCGGCGACCTTTCGGTTATCAGCCGAACGCTCCAGCCATGCTGAGCTACCGGCCCTCAGATGGCAACATACTATAAACCGTTTAACAGTTTTTAAGGATTTTTGGATATTGCATGCTAGAGAATTAAAGAGACTTAAGGTTGACGGGCTCCTGAGGGGATGATGTCTAATGCTAAGCTTTTCCTCTGTCACAACCTAGATCGAATTGCGCTCACTCTACGCCTTCTTATTCAAAGTAGTGTGCGCTAAGGATAAGTTTTGCCAAAGTTCTGTCCGACGAGCACAACATCTTTTGCGTTTATGTAGCCGTCCAAGTTTTCATCTGCCGATCATTCCAATCGGGGTCACTTGGTTCTGACGCAAATGCTAAGCCTAGTAGCACAGCATCTCCAGCGTTGACAATTCCATCGAGGTTCACGTCACCATGCATTTTCATACGAAGTTCGATGCAGCCGCCAATTGCAGGGTCGTATGGGAATTCTTTTGCATATGTGTCGACGAAATATGATGTCATCCCTAAATCAACGGCAACTGTTATGTTTAGCTGACTCTGTAGGACGCTTGGATACGATTTCAGGTCATATGTTGCATTAAACTTCAAAGTGGCGATTTTTCCGTTACCGTTCGGCCAGTAACTTGTGGCAGGTAATAGTATTGCTGATGCGATTGTTACTCTGCCAAGCTCTCTGGACACTTCAAAATAGTAATAAACGAGAGAGGTGTATCTCTCGAAAAAGTCTCCATGAGAAATATCTACGATATCAAGAAAGGTGTTATTGTAGAAGAGCAGAAGTTCCACGCCTGCTATATACCGTTCAGGATCAGCATCCTTCATCATTATGTCGACGTTGAAGGTTGTTGATGTTTGGTTGTACCTAATTGTGTTTGTGTTAACCTCAGGGAACACTTCAAGGTGTGGAAACACAGTGGAGAAGCCCAATTGTACCTGTATATGCAGTCTGCATATTCATTGTGGGATTTCGTTGCTATTTGCATCGAGTAGGCAATACGCATCGTAACCAGGTGCTGTTTGCAGGTGCAGTTCTGTTGTGGCGAAATATTTGTGCGGTGGTTCAGAAACAATATTGAAGGTCAAGTTGACCAAACAGAACGATCCACTTACTGGTTCGCCTGGTGCTTTGCCAGTGAGGCTTTGATAATAGGTGCCAGCCGAGTTGTCAATCGGAGTGGATACCCATGGACCCAAAAAGTTGTCTGCGCCCCAGATACTGTAGTCTAATTCTTCACTCCCCACAGTCGACTACACCTGGAGTCCATGACAATATAAGCTCCCAACCATAGAAAGGGTTTGACGCATCAACTTCAGCGATGATACCAACCTTGAACGTGTCACTAGGCTGCGTAACGTTACTGTAGAAATCAAGAGTTTGCGGATCTACTTTTAGTTGGTTCTAAGCACCAAATACACGCTTCGTAGGAAGTGAAATGAGACAACTTGCATCAATAGAACGCTCAATATCAGACATTTCATTTTTGGCGCCATGTGTTGACGTCCTCTATGATTCTAGCCGTTCAACCTTCAGATAAAACTTGTGAAACACTTTTCTATAACACACGCGTTTCACTCTGTCATAGTCTGACTACTGAAGAAGAAAGACAGAAACAGCTTTTGCGTGTTAGGATTTTCGGAACACTTTTAATTACTTCCTAGATACTCTCTTTTCCGAAGAGAGGGCCCGTAGCCCAGTACGGATTAAGGCGCCGGCCTTCGGAGCCGGAGAACGTGGGTTCAAATCCCTCCGGGCCCGCCAAACACTCATTCCTATGCAAGTATCTAGTTTGAGCTACGCTTTTCTCACACTCGATCAGCACATGACATTGAAAATCTATGACGTAACGACTTTCACAGGCAATCTTAAAGCTTTCATTAAAGACGTCAAGATGACACCTTTCACCATTATAGGCAGTCAGAGAATAGAGGGCATAGCCAGTCCGGATAAACTCTGAGTAGGCTTTGTTGAAACAGTGAACTATTTTCGGCTTCTTGCTTTAGTTGTGTCTGATTAGGCTAGTTTCACTTTTCTGTTGTTTTTCCTTTGTCGTAGAATTCCATGTAACCGCATTTGTTGCAGATGTAAACCACTGGCTCTGCTCCAGGTACTCGCCAATATAGCACTCCTGTCTCCGAAGTTTCTACTTCAATCAATTTTCTGATCATTTTTCCACGACATTTAGGACACTTCTTAACTTCCTTTGTGGTCGTTTCTTTCTTTTTTCCAGGCATTTCCTGTGCCCCCGCTATCAAATTCTACTTCAGCATTTGTTTGTACCAGAATAAACGGTTTTCCTCTTTATAGGCAAATTTGCTAATTAAACACTCTTTTTTGGTCGTGCGCTATGCGTATGCGATTATTTCTTTTTTGCGGTAAAAGGTTTTATGTAAAAAAAGGAGGGAATGATTTTGCTTTTACCAGCTTTCGTTGAAGTGGACGCCCAGTATGACTGCGTCTTTAGCATTGACGTACCCATCATCGTTGATGTCTGCGTTTGGATTGTATGTTACGTCTCCTCTTTGAGAATTGAAAGCCACGCCCAATAGTACGGCGTCTTTAGCATTCACAAATCTGTCTCCGTTGATGTCACCTGGAAGAGTGACCAATACTTCGCCATCGATGGCAGTGTTATCCCCGACATCCGATTCGCCAGGAACCGTGTCCGCCGTGGCATTGATCGTATAGTTGCCGTAGGCAAAGCCAGTTGTATTCCACGTGAAGGTTAAGGTGATGTATTCTCCGGAGTTCAAAGTCACCTCTAGCTCTCCAATTTGGAAGGACTCAGCGAAGGCTGTTACGTTGAAAGTTTCTGTGACGGTACCTTGATTTTCTACAGTTGCGTTCACTTCTACCAAATATCCTTGGCCGACTGTTTCCATTGGCGTGCAGCCTGTCTTGGACGTTGTAACATCTATGACAGCTACGTCGTGTTCAGCTAGCGGAGACGTTACTATGGCGGCTCTTATGAAGGCGTGGTAGTTGGGTGGAAAGCCTAATTGTTGCAGGTAGTTGACGAGTTCCCATACAGGTGGTCCATAGGGATTTGGAGGCATTGGCGGTGTTACCCAATTGAGAACTGAGTAGGCGTCGTGTGAAACGAATTGGGCGTCGTTGTGGACTGTTGGATCTGCGTGGGCAAGGTGTGGCACCGGCACGTGTCCTGGGAAGCCTGCTTCAGCGGCGTCCCACCATGGATCACTAATTAGCAGTTCAAATGTTGTGGAGTTCACTCCAGCGCATGTTACGTAATGTCCCGCTTCGAAGCTGGGGTATTCATATAAGGGCATCCATTCTCCGGGGGCCAGTTCTATCCAGAATTCGAGGAAGAGTACAACATCTTCGCATCGGTAGATCTCCTCTTCAATCCATGAAAACTCTGGAAATTCTTCCGTGTGCTCGTAGAACATGCCTACTTGACCAACGTTTCCTATTGCAGTGATCAAGTCGAAATCGTTTACCATGTTGTCTATGATAATGTCTGCGTCCATGTCCCAATTTGGCATTCCTGGTATCGAGCCCCAAGCAAGGGTTATTATGTTTATGTCATCTTGGTCTACGTCTCCATCTCCGTCACAATCACCCATGGGGTTGACGCCTTGCTGCTGCAAGTATTGTGAGATACCTGTCTGCATGTCCCAGTAAGAAACGCCTTGGTGGCTAATGCCGGTTCGCATGCCGTCTGCATCCATCAGAAAGGCTAGGTTGCGGACGAGGGGGTCAACGTTTAGAGGGTCGTGGTCATCCCACACTTGTTGGTTGTAGGAAGTCACCAGTGGAAAGCTGTCGCTGATCGCGGGTGGAGGTATGGGCGTTGGGTTGTAGATTGACTCGTATTCGGAATCGAGCCACCAGAGTGAATTTGCGACTGACACTGGACCGCACCATGTGAACACGCCACCTATGCCCCACTGGTCTTGTTTCTGGTCGAAGTCAGGCATGCCGCTAGGCGCATAATCTGGGTACGGACTTTTCTTGAACCAAGGCACTGTGGGTCGTTCTCTAACTTCCTCAGTGTTCCCCACTCGGCTATTGTCAGCTGGGTCATCGTCAGCATACCCCACGATTGAAGCAATTGCGCTGACTTGGTAGAAACCTGGGGCTACGCCAGTTGTGTCCCAATAGAATGTTAGATCTACGCTTCCGCCTGAAACTAGTGCGATTGTCTGCTTCGGTGCGGCTAGGGTTCCACCATAATAAGCAAATACATCAACAGTCTCAGTGAAGTCGCCTTCGTTCAGAACTGTCACGACGATCGGGTCGAGCTCTCCTTGATACACCCAATCATATATGGAGTAGACATCAGTTACGGCAACGTCGTGGACGAGCATGTTAACGACCATGTCCAAGGTTACTTCTTCGACGTGCCATTTGCCCATGGGCATTCCGGCGGGGTCCTGCAGGGTGAGGTTGTCACAGTAGTCGAGTACGCCGTTACAGTTGTCCTCCCACTTTATTGCATAATATTGGTTGCTGAAGAGTGGGTACACTTCGTGCCACATCACCTCGGTAGGATATATTTTCGGCCAATACAAGTAGTCATAATCAGCGCCAGCTTCAACGTACATTATGTAGCTTGGTTCGTCCAATGATGCCAGTTTGACAGTTACCATCATGTTTCCTACTCTGTATTCTCTTGTGGGATCGCCAGCAGTTGACATGCTGATGTAGTCAAAGGGACTCAAGAATCCAGGAACCGTGATGTCGGTCCACTGCTCCACATGGTACCAGTTGCAGTATTCAGGATAGAGTTCATGCCAGTCTGTGCCTACTGGGTTTGTGAATTTCCTGTTAAGAATTAGGTCGTAGCACATGTCTATAATATGCCAGACTCCTGATGCGCCAGTTTCTCTGTTGGTTAACTCTATGTAGTCGCAGGGGTCGAGTACTCCGTTGCAGTTGTCCCACGTTGGATCCATCATGTCATAATATGTGAGCTCATAGACTGGGCAGTATTCAGGCCAGACCTCATGCCACAAGCTGCCTAATGGATGCTTAAGCCAGTAGTACATTTCGTCAAGTTCCCATGTTTTCAGTTCCAGCATCATCGTCTCTTGTGTTAGTTCGTTGAATACAGTGATAGTGATTGTTAACCTGTCGACGAAATACCAAGTCGTTACTTCATATTGGTCTAGCATGTCGATTTGGTCAGTTGGACCAAGTCTACCGGGGTAAGGATCTGCGGGGTGTTCTTCCCAGCTTGTGAGGTCTCGCCATACACAGTACTCTGGATAGAGCTCATGCCAACGAGTTCCAATGGGATCCATCATCTTCCACCGCAGAATAAGGTCGGTTGCCACGTCTTCAACATGCCACCAAGTCAATCCTCCGTCGAAGGAGACTGAGTCAGTGAAACTGAGGATGCCGTCTGGGAGCAGTGGGTCGTCAATCCAGATGCCAAGGGTGTAGATGTTGCTGTAGGTCGGCCAAACTTCGTGCCACATTGTGCCTAGCGGGGCATAAATCACATATGGGTCGTATGATGGTTGCTTAACCTCAAGAATCAGCGTTTCTTCCCCTGGTTCGTGCCATGGTACTTGATAGGGACCTGACAAGCGCAGTGTTATCGTCATTCTATCAACGTGGTACCACTCAACTTCTTCGGTTTGCATATTGGTCATGTCAATTTGGTCGTTGGGGCTAAGTCCTTCAGGTGGATATACGTCCTCAAAACTTGTAAGAACCCAGTTGTTGCAGTACTCTGGGTAGACTTCGTGCCACACGGTCTGAATTGGATCTAGCAATCGAGGGTCTCCAGGAAAGAGTACGCCTGCAGTGAAGTGCATGTGAATTGGTTTTAGTTGTATGTCAGAGTGCATGTGAATTGGGCTCAGGTCTGGACCGTGAAGATACGTATCCCCACCGACAGCCTGCGCGTTCATCGGTATATTCAAGTTAACCATCAATAGAGACATTAGAAGCAAAGTTAAAGCAAACAGTGTAAACACTTTCTTTTTGTAGCCATTAAGCATATTTTCTTTCTCCTTTCTCCTAAATTAGAAGTGAACATTTTCAGAATCACCTGAAAATATCCACAACTCAACAGTTATTATCCGCATATCTGCATAAAAGATTTCTGGGTCTAGATTCTATAAGGATTGTCTATTTATTTATTATGAACCGATCAATTACGGATGCGTTGCACTTAAAATTCAACAAGTTATTGTCCACGAAACCAAAACGCAGATAAACGTGCCCAATCCACTCTCTAATCTGCCTAACAAATCAGTAAGAGAAAGGTGCCATAATGATTAATTGGGCTAAAATCGTGAAAGAAAGTCCAATAGATTGGCTTCTTGAAGAAACTAATCCTTCCGTCCGCTATTTCACGTTACGAGATGTCCTTGGCAAAAACGAAAAAGACACTCAAATGAAAGCTGCAAAACAATGCATTCCTGATTCGCAGATAGTAAAGAAGATATTCGAAAAACAGAAGAATGAGACTTTTTGGGAAGAGCCAGCTAATCCTTATCATCCCAAGTACAAGTCTTCTTATTGGCAAATAATGACGTTAAGCCAGTTGGGAATGGACAGACGTGACAAGAGAATTGAAAAAGCCTGCGAACACATATTCCAGTTTCAACTGAGTGAAGGCGGTTTTTCCAGCTACACTCATGAGAGGGCACTATATGAATACAAGTTGTTAAGCAAGAAAGGAAAAAAACTGCCTTCGCCAAAGCAGTGGGCACCCTCACTGGTTTTTGAACATCAATATTCGTGTCTTACTGGAAACATGTCTGCTGCATTGATTAGAATGGGATATGCCGAAGACCAGCGAGTAAAGAAAGCGTTAGAATGGCTTGTAAAAATCCAAAACATAGATGGCGGTTGGCTCTGCCCCTACTGGAAAGCTCACATTAAAGATAAGCACGGATGTTTCGACGGAACAATCTGTCCACTAGGAGCCTTCTCAGAAGTTAAAAAAGAAAGTTTAACAAAAGAAATGAAAGGAGCTATTGACAAGGGTGCGGAATTCTTGCTTATGCACTATTTGTTCAAGGCTGATCATCATGATTTCAAGGTGATTAACAAGTTTTGGCTGAAGCTGGGTTTTCCATGGTTTTATGACTATAACATTTTGCGCGGATTGGATGTTTTGACCAAGCTTGGCTATGTTGAGGATGAACGTTTAAACGATGCTGTGGAGGTTCTTCTGCAGAAAAGACAAGACAACTGGTCTTGGGTTCTCGAAACTGCACCGATTGGAAGAATGCACACTAACATAGAGCCAAAAGGTAAACCAAGCAAATGGATTACGATGATTGCTTTAAGAGTGCTAAAGCGTCTGAGTCGAGCTACCAAGTAAGCACTGTGATAGTTTCTTTCTTAACTATATTTCGGCAACTGCAATATCGTTGATATAGGATGCAGAACTCGTATCTTTCGGAGAAGGCTTTGCCAAACAAAAACAAACGTGAAAATGATGATGAAGAGATTTCTCTTCCAGATTCAGACCATTATACAATTTTCCATGCATTATTTGAAGCTTTAAAAGATAAAGACAAGAAACGGAAAAAAAGATAGGGCACTATTCGCTAGCGTCTTTCTTGTAGGCATTTATCAAATAATTGAATGAGAACTGTTTCATTATGAAGCTCCCGGAAAGACTTATGAGGAAAATCTTGTAATCTTCCAAGTATTTGCCCCAATCCCTTCTGAATTCTTGATAAAACTTTACAAAATCAGCGTAGTCTTTATGCACAGAAATCATAAGCACATCAGCATCTATTCCTTGACCAGTGCTTGCAAAAACCAAGTTAGGATGTTCCTTAGCCCATTTCTTTCCTTGCTCCCAGAGAGGATGCACCAGTTCTTTCGAGCGGGAAAAAGTTAAGGCCATTATATCAAAGTCTAAGTAGGTGAGATTCGGAATGACAGTGTACTGTTGTATCGCTTCCTTTTCCAGAATTTTTCTTAGTCGCGTAACTGTGGGTTGTGAAATGTCCAAAATTTTGGCTAAGTCCCTATCGCTTCGTTTCGAATTTTTTATCAGTTCAAAAAGTAGTTTGATGAGTTTTTCTTGTTTCATAAATGATTCTTATGCTGATTTCCCTTATGAAACTTTTTACTAATTTTCCTATAGCTGACAAGATTTATTGATTCATTGCAGATTTTATTGCATTAACTGTTCTTCTCAAGAGCAGTTGGGCTGCCTCTTGGGTTGGCCACCCGCCTAAACCGCAATCAGGTCCTGTGAAAATCATTCGTTCCCCATATTTTTCTTTTGCAGCTGAGAAGCGTTTTTTAATGGTTTCTTCGCTTTCAACTAGTTGCTCTGCGTTTGGTTTGGTTATGCCTTTTTCATATTGTTCTGCCATTATCGAGTTTATGTCTGTTCTGGCTATACCCACTCTTATCTTTTTATCTGCCTTTTCCAACATTTTCTTAGAAACTGCTTCAATATTTTTGGGCGATGCAGCATACTCAAACGATAGCACATCAAGATTTTTTACCTCCATCACGTTTGCAACGCCCGTTGATGAGTGCAGGTGAATCTGCTTCGTAACACCGCCAAAATTGAAGGCTTTTTCTAACACTGTTATGAAGATGTCTTTGTCTGCGAGTATGTTTTGAAATCCGAAACTCGGCTCATCCAACGACACAACTTCGGTTTTAACATGCTTAGAATTTAGAATAGAGTTTTTCGCAAATCTATTGACAGTTTCCGCAAACATTAAGAGGACATCCTTGTAAAGCGTCGTTCCAACTTCTCTCAAATACAAGTCCATCGGACCCGTAACACATATGCGCAAAGAAATTTTCTTTCCAAATTCTTCACTTAGCTGTTTTGCTTCTTGACTAATCACATGCACTTCGGGGATTATGGCATGTTTTTCGTCAACCACATACGTACCTCTATCCATGGATTCACGTATGGCTACAAGAAATTGCATGTGCATGTCATAGTGTTGCGGGTAAGTAACAACATCCAAGCCAGATTCAATTTTTCTCTTAAAGGAATCAACTATAACCTCATAGAAATTGTGTAATAGAAACTCGTCTTTTCTGATGTCCATGCCTTGGATTACTGCCTCTCTAGCAATGTCGTAGGCGTTGTTGAACGAGTTTCTGTCCACATAGCTTGGAAGAGGAAAACTTCCTATGTCATCAATCAAAGCGTTCACACAAACTTTTGTTCATCAAGTCATTTAAGGCTATATCTTTGAATTACGTAGCCGGAACTTCTGTAGTTACGTCTCCGTAAAATCGGACCATCCAAGCGTAGCTTGCGGTCTTGCTGTCCCAACCAGGTTCTCCATAATCATACACACTTGTAATTATTACCCCGCCTTCTGCAAAGGAGCATCTAGAGAACCTTACCGGTTTGAAAACTATCCAATATGTTGCTCCTCCAACCAAGTAGTACGAATCTGGAAAATTAACTCCTTGCCATGATAGCCCCGAAGACATTTCAAAAATAACTTCTCCAAGAACGGTTTCGCTGGGCCAGCCATTATAATCTGGTCTGACCTGAATCGTGAAGTTGCCTGTTCCTTGTCCAATGATTAGCTCTACCCTCCTAATGTAGTATGAAGACGCCGGCGTGTACATTATTCCCCGCCAACCGTCGGACCCATAATAGGCACTTTCATATATGCTCTCGTTATCATTCAAACCTCCTATATACATCAAAGTTGTTTCCAGTCTTCGACCAAAATGGTTTCCCAGAATCAAGGCGTCTTTGCCGTTCACGATCTTGTCATCATTAATGTCAGCATTTGCATTCCACGCTGGCCGACTAGGCGTGGAGCCAAACGCCGCCCCAGTTGGAACAGCGTCTTTCGCGTTAACGAACTTGTCGCAAGTCAAGTCGCCCGGCAAACTCAAAAGGACCGAGCCTTCGGCGAGGAAATTGTCGCTTTGGTCTTCCTCCCACCACACTGGTTCCAAGTAAGCAGATAGGCTGTAATTGCCATAGATCCAGTTAGTGGTATTCCAAGTGAAAGTGACATTTGACGTTTTGGTAGAAAACACTGTGAACTCTTTTGTTTCGACCAACTGGTTGTTCGCGTAAACGCTGGCGTTTAAGATTTCGTCTGCTTCTCCCTCGTTTGTTACTGAAAGTTTGATGCCCATCGTGTATCCTTCTCCAACACTGGTTCCAGTGGTTGCTTTAAGCGGGCAGATTGATTCGATCTTCAGGTCATGCACTTGGTTCTCAGAAATTGTCCTTTCAATCGTATAAGTAAGTGCGGGTAGCCACCGCAGGATAGCAGACAAGATATTGCTGGGGTCCGGATTGAAGTATTCGTAAACCCCTCCTTTCCACATAGTATTGGGTTCGGGTCCGTTTTGATATTTCCAGGCGCTTTCGTTCATGTAGATTTCGCATGTTAATGCCATTATGCTTCTGTTGCCATACATCCAGTCATCCCAAGAGCCAGACGTTGTGTAGAAGTGTCCACTCTGTTCATACGTGGCATTCACTAGAGCAGACAAGTTCCCAGCGATCGCCTTGAAGGCTACGTCGTCGGGAGTTTCAGTCGTTTTGTGTCCCCACGGATAAAGGATTACTTCAGCACCTGAGTGAAAACTAATCGCGTAGGAAAAGTTGTGCTGCAGTGTGAAATCTCTGAAAACTTGGGTTTCAGCTTCAGAGAAGGGTTCTGCTCCTCGGTAATCCTCGTCGTTTGGGTCTGGGCTTCCAGAATAGCATGTTGCATTCCACTGATAGCCATAATTCCTGTTTAAATCAACTCCTCCGACCCAATCCTCGTTCAACAAGCCATCACTGTCATCGTCTAAGCCCTCCCACTGGTCGAAGACCCATCGACCATATTCGTCCAGTCTGAGCAGTTGTTCAATGTATCCGTCTCCGTCTTCATCGTCAGGTGCATCTTCATCAAGCAAACCATCATAATCCTCGTCAACTGGATGAATGTTCTTTCGCTGCCATTCATTCTGCGTGACAACTTCAAAAGCATCCACATTCAATGCAACTATAGTGTACACTTCAGTGCTATTCAGCATTCGTGTTATGCTTTGGTTAACACCGTAGTTCATCGCAGTTTCTGTGACGAAGTAAAGTGTGAGCTCGGCAGTTATTGGCTCACGTGCGTGGTGGTAGCCGACAAAGAGCACTTTAGGTTTTGGACGGGTGTCGATTTCATTTGTCAGCCTTACGCAGTAGATGTCTGCATTCTGTGCGCTCTTGCCTATGGAAAAAACGTCGACCAGATTGGGGTAGGTGTCGTTCAACGTGAATAATGCTGTCGTTATTTCCGTATAATTGTGGTAGTGTGTCCAGTCCATCTCTAGAAGAGAATCCATATTCAAGGATAACCCCGTTTTCTCACATAATAGGCTACTGAGTAAAGGCTCAGATGAAAAAACAAGAAGAAAACAGAACAGAATCGCGACTCCTGCTTTCCTTGACACCTTCTCCTCCCTCCTTTATTTATGGATAAATCTGGAAATAAGTGTTTTTATACGTGCTACTATCTAAACAACGTAAATGGGAAAGCATATACTAGAATTAGGAAATTATTTGGAGAAAAAGTTATAAGTTGCTGCTATTTTGTGAGCTTTAACAGAAGGATGTAAAGATGGATGTTTGGAAACTTCGCTTGTCGATGTTTGGAACGTTAGCCGTAATCATTGGCTTGTCCACTCTTGTTTTTGCAGCAATTCTGCTGCTTTTTAGCACTCTGGACCTAGTTACTTTAGGCATTTTAGTTGTTGCCTTCAACATTGGACAGTGGCTCATATCGCCATACTTAATTAATGCCATCTATCGTACGCGAGAGTTATCTGAAAGTGAGAATCCGAGGCTTCACGAAATTGTCGAAAACCTCAGCAGAAAAAGCGAAATTAAAAAGCCAAAGTTAATGCTTGCGCAAATTCCTATTCCAAATGCGTTTGCTTACGGTTCACCGATAGCAGGCAAATACGTTGCTGTTACAAGCGGATTGTTAAAGACTTTGGATTATGGAGAAGTTGAGGCGGTTATTGGTCACGAGCTTGGACATTTGAAGCATAGGGACGTGCAAGTGATGATGTTTGTTTCGCTATTGCCCGCATTACTGTCTTATGTAGGCTATTCGCTTATGCTTTCATCCATGTATCGAAGTGGAAGGAGAGACGAAGGCAGTGGCGGAGCGCTTATAGGCATAGTGTTTATGCTGTTTTCGTGGGTGTTAAACATGTTTATACTCTACCTAAGCCGCTTACGTGAATACTATGCTGACAGACACAGTGCAACCATAGTTGATAATGGCTCGCAGAAGCTTTCCGAAGGCTTGGCAAAAATAGTGTACACAACTAGAAACATGAAGCGAACCAAGATGGAAAAACAGACTCTAAGCGCCTTTAAAGCGCTGTTCATTACAGACCCAGACCATGCAGAAGCCGATTCTGCTGCAATTTCATCAATGATGAGGCAAGGCGATCAGAGACTGGTTCAAGAAATCTTGTCGCGAAAGTTGACAGCAATGGACAGAGTTATTGAAGTCTTTTCAACTCATCCTAACATAGTCAAGCGACTTAAAGCATTACAAGAAGCAAGCTAAAGTCTATCGAGTTTTTTGCTACGGTTTACCGGCTCTCAGGTTACTCAAAACTGAATTGGCAATCGCCGAATAGAAGATACTTCCACAAGACTTAATTCTCTAGTTGAACTACGGAGGATTTAGGAAGGAGATTTGTTGAAGAAAACATTTGTAACAATGGCTATAATGTTAATCTTGATAGACATTTGCTATGTAGCCTCTCCTGTTAGCGCTGAGGCTACACGAGTTCCCGGCGTTGCTGAAGGCGACTGGGCAAAATACAGTATTGCATTCAACTACTCGACTGACGACCCCGACCCGCCGATGATTACGCCTCTTTTTGAGGAAATCGAATATTACAAGATGAATGTTCAATCAGTGGTTAACACGAATGTTACTTATGCGACTATAGTGCATTTGAAAAATGGAACAGAAACGTCTTTCCCTATGTGGATTGATGTTTCTTCCGGTCAAACAAGTTATGGTTTCATAGGATTAGGACCTATAATTGCTGCTAATCTCACAGCCGGAGACAAGCTATACTCAAATGTTTTGTCAGCTACGATAAATGCCACTTCGACGGGAACTTATGCAGGCGACGAACGCGAGGTGAACTGCGTCTACATGGCTCAAAACTTCACGTTCCCTTATTCCTCTCTGACTCAACTAGTAAATTACAGCATTTTCTGGGACAAAACGAGTGGAATATTCGTCGTAATGAATGAAACCATAGTGATGATTGACAATGCCGACGGATACACTACGAGCATCTTCGTTAGTCTCATCATCACCGAGACAAATATCTGGAGTCCCACACCTGCCATCGTAGCTAAAGTTTTCATTGTTCCAAGATTTATCAACCTCAAGTCACATGGCAAATGGATTCTCGCGTTTGTTGAGCTTCCTAAAGGCTACAAAGCTAAGGACATCGATCTTTCCACGGTAATGATGAACGGCACTATCGCAATAAAAGGCAAAGCCATAATTATAGGGAAACGGCTGCTCATAGTCAGATTTGACAGAAGCGAAGTAATTTCGCTCATAAAGAACAGCACTTCTTGGAAAAATAAAACCAAATTTGTTATCGTAACATTAACTATAACTGGAAAGCTCAAAGACGGCTCAATGTTTCAGGGAAGCGACAAGGTTCGCGCCTTTTTCCCTTACTTGAGGCACTGCAGAGCACACCCGGTCTAATGACAGACTAATAATAGCATGAAAAATCTTCAGAACAGCTTCTCATGATAGCCCTTACCATTTTGCCGCAGATCATTGCCCTAGACAATTCAATCTATAATTAAGGGAGGAATCCAGTGTCTTCACAGAACCATTCACATTCACCAAAGAAGTATATTTGATCCTTTTGAGTTGATACATTGCTGTCTTTCTTATGCATAAAACATTTATCCAACTTGGCGCACTTGTATATATGGAGATTGTTTAGATGCAGCGTGCAGCTCTGATGGATTGGTTCAAACACAATCCTGTTAAAGTTTTTTTACTTATTTTGATACTTGTAAGCGCGTCTGTTGCAGTAGTTTTTGCCTATTCAGAATTGTTGTCGTCCAAAACAGTTCCTCAGGCATCTATTGAATACTTTCCTGTAAAAGTGTCAATTGCACTGGACAAGACGTGCTTCTTCCAAGGGGAAAATGTGAAGGTGACATTGAAGCTGAAAAATATCGCTGATCATACAATAAACATTACCCTCGTAAATGAAATGGTTTACCTAGATGAAGAAGGGGAACATCATCGACTCTTTTTCACTTTTGTTGTCACCGACGAAAACGAAGAAGAGGTTTTTGATTATGTTTGGAATCTTGGAGCAATGGGATCGATTGAATTGGTTGAATTGAATGCAAGTGAAGAGATATGCAACATTCTTTATTGGAACCAAAGAAGATCGCCGGAAGAAACATCAGTGCCTTCCGGAACATACTACATAAGAGGATTAGCGCCTCCACGTGGCTCGTTCCTAATAGACGCTGAACCTGCAAAGGTGGAAACCCCCAAAATACAATTCAAGATCATTGGTTAGTAGGACAGTGGAAGGAG
>JACAEK010000047.1 GCA_013388895.1 Candidatus Bathyarchaeota archaeon
CCTCGTAGGCTTGGTTTCTTTAACAGACCTCGTCCGCTCCGAAGGAGTCATAGAATTTCTCAACGGACTAGCACTGAACGGCGTTTCTATGCGCCTAAAAAAAGTAGTTGACATCTATTTTGACGCTGCAAAACAACATCGCAAAAGATGCCCACTCATAATGAAAGATGGCTTCGCAATGGGTTGCCAAGTGGAAAAATGCATGTGGTGGAGTGGAGACGAATGCGCAGTCACTAAATTGACGCGGCAGATGGAATGCATGCAAATAAACAGGTAAACATGCTAGGTTATTGATTGTGGGAGTTGATGAAGCCTTCTCGCTGGTTATGACCAAGTAGACCTTAGAAGTTCTATTAAAGATTTAGAAGATAGTCTGACAACCGTGAACTTAAGCTTCTAATGCTTAGTTCTCATGTGCCAAGCTGATACAACTGTTAAAGTAACTTCCTTTTTTTGGCATTTTTCAGCTTCTTTAAGCAGCCATTCTGTCATTTTTTCGCATTCATTTGGATTACAATAAAGATGGCTATCTTTCTTCCATTCCCAGAACAGACATTTGAAACACGGAATCTCAGCCACAGCGTCAACATTGCTTTTCATGCTTACCACGAAATAGAGAAATCAGCAGCTTGACATATAGGTTATGAATCGCTAAATATGACAAAATTTAAAGATTACAATTTCTAATTCACAACATAGACGCAACACACAGCAAAATGCCCTAAAAACAAACAGTATACACGCAAAAGCCTAAACGTTCAGACAACCTTCGCCTCAAACTCAGAACACGAAACCATACAGTCGGAAAAGAAATATCAATGATTGAACAATAACACACCACATGCGCAGATTGGTGCAAAAGAGATGCTTGAAGGCAAAAAAGTTCGATTGAGATTAAGAGACAAAGAAGACTTGGACTTCTTCTGGGAGTTTTGGAATAACATAAACTACTATGGCGAATACGAAGCCATACAACACCAAATCACCAAAGGTGAAGCAGAGAAAAGAATCGAAAACCCTTCCTCTAATTCAGGCGTTGAATGGACGTGGTTTGTGATAGAAAAGAAAGATGGCACAAAAATAGGTTTCATCATATATTTTACTGTTCAACCATTCGGCGAAATACACGTTGGTTATGCCTTGATTCCCAACGAGAGAGATAAAGGCTATGGCACAGAAGCACTTCAGATTGTGATCGACTACTTATTCCTAACAAAGGACATAATGCGTGTTCAAGCGTCTACGGATGTAAGGAATAAAGCCTCGCAAAGAATTTTGGAAAAAGCCGATTTTAAGAAAGAAGGAGTGATTCGAAAAGGAAGCTTCGTACGAGGACAATGGGCAGATGAATACCTCTATGGAATTCTCCGCGAAGATTGGAAAGGACCAAAGATATTGACAAAATAGTTAATGCTACAATTTGCTAACAACAAATATAGCCCGCAGACTCCTTTTGCCATAATCAGATCTGTCAAAATCACCATAAATATTCTCAATGCAAAATCCAGCATTTTTCAACAACTTTTCCACTTGAGCTTTAGAAGATATCTTTGCTTCTCCATACTCGTAGTATCTATCTTCCAGTTTCCCATTATGATAAACGTCAAAAAAGAGATTCAAACCAACAATATTAGTTTGCAGATTTCGCCTAGAAAAAATAATTCTAACAACTTCCTCGTCTATGCTTACTGTTTTTCGGTCAATCTACCAAGAACTTTCAGGCTTTCCGGGAACAAGTTGCGATATGTCAAATGCAAACGCACCCTCTCTTTCTAAAGCGTTACATATGCAGCTCAAACATCTCGTCTGATCCTCTTCGGTTATGCAATGCTCAAACGTCGAAGAAGATATGTAAACAAAAGGAAAAGTCTTCTTAAACTTGAAATCTAGCATGTCGCCAAACTTTAATGTAACGCGTTTTCTAACAGAGGCATCTTCCTTCTCTAATTTCTGCCTAGCACGTTAAGCATAAACGTAGAATTGTCAATACCCCAAACAGAAACGCCAGCCCTAGCCAATTCGATGGCAACCCTTCCCGTGCCCACTCCAAGCTCTAGAGCTTTTTTCCCCGTTTGAGACCCAATTCCTTATAGAAATCCATATCTATATTCGAAGCAAACAAATCGTAGTATTTTGAAGCAGGACCATAATTCATCATAACACCAACAAACATATCGAATTATTTATAGTTGCGACGTAAAAAATTTGCTAAAACATTTTTTTGGTGAAAAGAAAAGCGAGAAAAATTGTTGGTTAACGCCTTCGTTTTTCTGCAGTGTCCTTCATACTATTTTGAAAGCGTTATTTCCATCGTTGAAACCATGCGCGACCTATTTTCGCCTTCCCGCGGTGGAATCTCCTCTGTACCGATGGATATCTTGCTCACCTTGAGGTCTTTTAGGAAGCGGCTTCTGGTTATTTCAGCTACGTCAACAGCGGTTGTGATTGCACGACCTCGGGCCTTCAATGTAATTTCCTTAGAGTCGCCTGACGACATGCCTGTGATGATCGCTAGAACATAGCTCATTGCGGGTTTCCTTCCGATGAGAACGGTTCCTTTTTCAGCCATTTTCCATCACTCCTTTTTGTTGTTGATTGTCGTGTGTAACGTTGCCGTCTTTTCTTTTGTGTTGCACAGCAAAGCGTTACTGCCCCCTATAATATGCAGGCTTCCTTATAAATGCAGTTGGAAGGCAAATCTATGCCACTGCCCTCTAGATACAATTGACAGTGAAACACTAACACAAAAGGATTAGTGCTCTCTAAGCATTGGCATGTTTCCCCAAGAAAACCCCAAGGTTGCGAGGAATACTATCCAAATTCTCAGCTAAGCTGAGGTGCTCTAGTTTTCTCAATGTTGCAGCAGACAACTGATCGTAAGAAGCTCCTTCCAAAAGAAGGGCAGTCTCTTCTTGAGAGAATTCTTTCTTCTCCCCAAACCATTGTAAGAAATTCCTGTCTTCCGGACAGACTTTTTGGCAACGGAGACAGCCATATAGGCAATTGTGCCATGAAGGGTCTATCCAAGCTGGAAATGGAATAGTGCCTTTCCTCTCGCCGTGGAAGACAATGCATCGTTCAGCGTGGAGTAAAAAACGGTCAGAAGAAATGGCACCAGTAGGACAGTTCAAGCGACATGCTTGGCAGTGTTCGCATCTTTGCATCATCTGCATTTCCTGCCAGCTATCTTCTTGGCAGGGCATGTCTGAGTAAGCGCCAACAAGCTGGAGAAAACTTCCCATGCCTGAGACGTAGCAAATATTGTTTCTTCCATACTCTCCAAGTCCGCCTCGCACAGCTAGAAGTTTCAGAGGCAACGCGGTTGGCGCAACACTGTATCCTCTTTTGCTTAGAATCTTTGCGAGAAAATCTTGTATTTGTTTTGTTGTTTCGTCGTAACCTGCGTATGTTGGGGGAAGAATGAACGCTTTTCTTTTGCCATTCCATGTGAAAATGGCTTGACTCTGGGGTCGTGGAACTGCAACTATGATAATAGATTTGGCTTCTGGCAAACTGTCTGGGATTCGAAAATCAAACCACGCAAGACATTCTTGGTAAAACTCTTTGTCAAATAGGCTTTGTGTTTGGAATTTTTCTATGTCCTCTTTCAATTCAGGAAGATGTTTGACAGATATGACGCGTCCTTGATAACCACGCTCTGCCAAGCAAAGAAAAAGCTCTTCCATTATGCTTGTGTGCATGTTTACAACTGGCTGGCTGCAGTTCACACATGTCACCATTATTCTTTCAGTTTGTCTTTTATGAATTTGATGAAGCCTTCAGCAAAGATGCTTTTGTCGTATTTTTCGCATGGATAATCTGCGCATTCGGAGCATGTAGTCAACTTTTTTTCTCTGGCGCAGATGGATATGTCGCAGAACACTTTTCCTTCTGCTTCTGCCTTTTCAGTTGCTTTTGCACATCCTAAACATTTGTTCTTTTTGTAAACTATGCAGTTGCCACAGTAATAGTTGCATGGTCCCAACAGATTTGTGCTCATCAATTCTCTTTTTCCCTCTGTTAAGTGCTAATGGTTGTGCGCCTATTTATGGTTTGAACCGTCATATGACGGCTTAAGGTATAAATTTAGGAACTACCAGTTCTTCTAGTATGACGCTGTTTGAGGTTGTGTTGAAAATAACGCATGAATGTCCATTTGCAAACATTTCACGTAAGTTCCCGTCGTTGAAGATGTTCAGTTGGTGCAATGGGGAACATGACATCTATGAACTAATCGTTGACAAGCCCGAAGCGTATAAAGAAGTGCTTAGGGAAATATCCAAACTGGGCGGTATAGTGGAGGAGTCATCTGACCAGCATAAGGTTCATTTAGTCACTCGAACATGCACATGCAACAAAGAGAATTCTGTGAACAAGAATATTGAAGATTTTGACCTTCTACACGTTTCTCCAATAGTTTATTCGCAGGGCTGGGAATATTATCGTGTCATAGCGTTTAAACATGAAGCTGTTAAGAGGCTTATGCAGAGGCTTGAGGATAGGGGCTTTGTATTTGAGATTTTGCGTAAAATTCCTTTTAATGGTTTTATTGCAAGCTCTTTAACGCTTACGGCTGATGCTTTGTTCTCGCATTTAACTGAGAAGCAGATGGATGCGCTTTTGATTGCATACAACAACGGATACTATCGGTTTCCAAGAAAAGCAGACATCCAAACCATAGCCGCTAAGAGGCGAGTGCCCAGAACAACTTTTCAAGAACATTTGAAAAAAGCCGAAAACAAGATTGTGACATCTCTTGTGCCCTACGCCCAACTTTACAAGCGAGCTTCACCAGAAGCAAGAAAAAGCTTAAAAGTAAAATAACATTCGCTCAAGGCTTGCTAGTTACCGTCATATGACGCTACAAGCCCTATCTCTTCCTTCTTCATTAGCTATAAATTGGAGATAAAAATGATAGAAATAAAAACCCTCAAAAAGAACTCCTTAACAAGACACATGCTTCGCATGTTAGGGTTAAACAGAGATTTCAAAGAATTCTCATGCATCGAAGAAGACGACACTTATTCAAATACTCACATTCGCTGCAAAAGTTTCAATGCCTATGAGTAGAAAGCAACCCGAGATTCACTGATGGAAGCTGAACGGAAAAAGACTGAAGCAATAATGGAAAAGCAGAAAAACCGCTTCATATACCAAAACCACCATTCCCCCATTTTTATCCAGTTAAAACATGTACAGTAGCGTGCAGATGTTGCTTTCTTCCAGAAGATTTCGCCGCAAGTCATAAAACTGAAACGAGTATACTTGATTCTCAAACATTGGGCAAAAAGAGGGATGAAGAAAGTGGCTATCGCGATCAGATGGCTAGGTCATTCTAGCTTTCAAATTAAAGTTGAAGACAAAGTTATCTATGTTGACCTGAAGAAATATGGGAAAGTAGTTGAGACTTCCGAGAAAGCAGACATCATATTGGTAACGCACAATCATGGTGACCATTGCAGCCCACCTAAAATCCAAAAACTCTGCAAAAAAGACACAGTCGTAATTGCTCCCAAAAACTGTGCTTCCAGACTAGGCGAAAACATCAAAACCATCAAACCAGGAGAAAAAGTTGTTATAGACAGCATAGAAATTGAGGCTGTTGAAGCGTACAATATCAAACGGTTAAAGCCTTCGGGAAAACCTTGGCACCCTAAGGGGTACGGAGTAGGCTATCTGATAAAAGCCGAAGGCAAGACAGTTTACCATGCAGGAGACACAGATTTTATCCAAGAAATGAAACAATTAGGACAGATTGATGTGGCTCTGCTTCCCACAGGAAACAAGTATACGATGGATAATGTGGAAGCTGCTGAAGCTGCTGTTGCAATTAATCCTAAAGTTGCAATGTCCATGCATCGTTGGGACACTGATCTAGACGAGTTTAAGAAAAGAGCGGAAGCAAAGTCCAAAGTCAAAGTAGTGGTGTTGAAAGAAGGCGAAGAATACAAATTAACTTAGGACTAAGACAGGAATTGCTGCTAACGCGTGCTTAACAGTCAATGGGTGTTAGCAACAGATAATAGGAAGAAAACGAATTGCGCATTTGAAGTCTATGAACACACGCACTAGAAAAGTGTCAACATCAGACCGTAACGACATATTGGAAATATCGAGACACATTTGGGATGGGCATGACTACCTTCCACTCGTAATCGACGAATGGTTAAGCGACCAAAACTCCTATACCTATGGCATCGAAGCAGACGACCATTTAGTCGCATTGGCCAACCTTAGGCTTATTGAAAATGGTCAGACAGGCTGGATGGAAGGCCTGAGAGTGCATCCAGATTACAGAGGAAAGGGATTTGCACATATTCTTACAAAAGATCTGATTAAAAGAGCTAGAAACTTGGGCGTTAAGAGGCTTCGACACACTACTTCAACAGAAAACTGCGCCTCACTGAGGCTTGCTGAAAAGTACGGATTCGTGAAAATCTTGGAAAAAAACGTCTTTGGATATCCGATTCCTAAGGATATGCTTCCATCAATAGGCCATCTCGGTGTAAGAAAATCAAACCCAAGAGAAGTCTACGCGATGCTACAACAGAACCCCAAAATCATTCCCCATAATATCTTATTCTTTGATTGGAAAGCCTTCGACTGCACACTTGAAGCATTAGAAACACTCGGCAAAACCCATGAATTCTACGTCGCCACGCAAAAAGGAAAAATAGACTCGCTATCATATGCTTATTCTGGACTTGCACAAAGACGGCCGTTCACAATATATGCTTCTGACACACGCGGTTTTCTTTTGCATCTTTCTCATAATATCGCATTAGCCTCGAAACATGGTTTGGAGTGGGTTGCAGGCACATGTGACATCGACTTCGAAAAAGTCTTGAATGAAGTAGAATGGATTCCCGAAGAAGAACGTTGGAGTACACATATGGCACTATTGGAGAAGAAGTTGTTCAAGTCCTAAAAATCGCGAGTTCTTAAATGTGAAAAATAATAAATAGAGTTTAACAAACCCCTCCATAATTCCAATATTATTTCCATGAAGTTGACAGTTTGAAATGCTCAGACAAAATCGAAAGTCGCCCAAAATCTAAAGTTGATTTTCTATCGTTCTACGCTCAAAATGAGCGAAAATTGAGCGAATTTCATCCTGCGAAAATGGTGCGGGGGGTGGGATTTGAACCCACGAACCCCTACGGGATAGGCTCCTGAAGCCTACGCCTTTGGCCATGCTCGGCGACCCCCGCGCATCTGATGTGAATTATGTATGAAAAGGTTTAAGAGTTGCTGTATGCTTTGGAATGGAAATGGTGAAATTTGAATGCCAACGCACGGTTCGCTTTCTAAAGCTGGAAAAGTCAGAGGACAAACTCCAAAGATTCAGCCCACTCCAAAGAAGGAACACTGCCCCAGAGTTAAGAACAGACGAAACTATGAGAAACGGCTGATGATGCAAAGAAAACCCGGACAAAACTGGGTCTAAAACATTTATTTCTTTTAAAGCCCTAACATACGTAATATGTTAAATGCCACACTCGCAATTTTGAACGCTAACGTCGTAACTCTAAACCCTAAACATCCCATAGCAGAAGCAATAGCCACTTACAACGAAAAAATAATCGCCGTAGGTTCAGAGAAAGAAATTCGCCAATATGTGGGTCAGAAAACAACGGTCATAAATGCCAAAAAAAGAACAGTTATTCCAGGACTCGTCGACTGCCACGTACACATGACTGGTTTCGGCTGGTCTTTACAGGAATTAGACCTTAGAAACGCAGACTCGATAAAGAAAGTTCAACAAAAGCTTAAGAAATATGCAGAACAAAATCTAGACAGTGGATGGATCCTCGGCGGAAGATGGGACCAAGAAAAATTTTCTGAAAAGCGATATCCAACACGTTGGGATCTAGACACCGCTGTCGCAGATAAGCCTGTCTTCCTAGTTCGCGTTTGTGGACATCTAGGCGTCTGCAATAGTAAAGCGCTGCAGTTGGCAAACATAACCAAAGAAACGACAATCGATGGAGGAAAAATTGACTTAGACGAAGCCGCAAAAGAGCCTAATGGAATTTTGCGAGAAAACGCCTTAGAGCTTGTTTGGAAAGCCATACCAAAACCAAGCTTAAAAGACCTTGAAAACGTCTGCCTTTTAGCGTCTAGAAAGGCTGTGGAAGCTGGGCTTACCGGTGTCCATTGGCTTGTAGACTCGGCAGACGAAATACGTGCCATACAAAGACTCAATTCAGAAGGAAAACTACCTTTAAGAGTCTACTTGGGCATTCCAGCTGAACATTTAGACAAACTAGTTAGTCTAGGGTTTCTAACAGGTTTTGGGAATGGCATGGTAAAAATAGGCTTTATCAAATTCTTCGCTGATGGTTCCTTAGGAGCACGAACAGCCGCCCTAAAAGAGCCCTATTCGGACAACCTGAAAACTAGCGGCATGTTGCTTAACACACAGAAAAAACTAGATAAGGCAGTTTTAAAAGCGCACGGGGCAGGTTTACAGTTGGGTATCCACGCTATAGGCGACGACGCTATAGACTCTGTGCTCAAAGCTTACACGAAAGCCTTAAAGTACTTTCCACGGAAGAATCATAGACACAGAATCGAACATTGCTCCGTGCTTAATCCCAAACTTGTTAAGCGCATGAAGCGTTTGGGTTTAACTGCTTCTGTACAGCCCCATTTCATTGTGTCTGATTTCTGGGTTGTGGACCGCGTAGGCAAAGCCAGAGCCCACTGGGTTTATCCATTCAAAACGCTCACACGAGAGAACTTGATTGTGACTGCTGGTTCAGACTGCCCCGTAGAACCAATAAACCCGTTATTAGGTATTTGGGCTGCCGTAACAAGAAAAAACTTCACAGAAGAAAGCCTCACAATAGAAGAAGCGTTGAAAACGTACACTTTGAATGCGGCTTATGCCTCATTTGACGAAGACAAGAAAGGAACAATTGAGGCGGGAAAGCTTGCAGACCTCACAGTTTTGTCAGACAATTTATTTAGCATTCCAACTGAAAAAATCAAGCAAGTTTCTGTGGAAATGACTATTGTAGCTGGAAAAGTAGTGTATGATGCTAAGAATCGTTGAGGAACGTTCTAATTGCCTTTGTTTCAGCTTTTCTGAAGAATAGATAAAACAAAGTACTTGCTACGAAATAGGTGGCCGCTGTAAAAAGAAACGGAGTGTAAAAATCGCTTCCAGTCATCATTTGACCAGAAAACGAAGCAGTCACAGCGCGTGGAATGTTGTCCGCCATAACCAATAAACCACTTGTTGTTGCGCGTTCCGTTTCCGTCACCAGTTCCATCTGCAAAGCAGAGCTTATGGGACCAGCCATATTCATCAAAGCATTGCGCGTAATGAACGCTGAGGCGGCAAGTGACAAATTTGGTGCAAGAGTCGTAAGCATGATGAACGGCATCGAAAAGTACTCACATAAGACTATGCTTCTAATTTTGCCCAATTTTTTAGATAAAATAGGCGCAGCAAATGTGCCTAAACCTAATGTAACGTTGCTCAAAGCAAACATGATTCCAATCTGCTCATTAGTGGCAGAGAATTTTAGACTAAAAAAAAGATTGAAGAGTGGAACTATGAAGCCAGCGCCGAAACCGATGAGTCCAACAGGGATAATGAACTTTAGAATCGTTCTCCCGCTTCGAATGTTTCGCAAGATTAGCAAATCGCTTAACCTTTGCTTGTGCTGCGTTTTCTTCTCTCTTATAAGTAGTATTGGAATAATAGCCACTAAAGTCAAGATAGTTGAGATTCCAAGTGTTGTGCGGTATCCAAAGGCTGAGCCGTTCTCTCCAATAGACAAGCCTAAGAAGGCGTTAATGGAGTCTGGCATGGCGCCGCCTAGATAGCTGCCCACAACGCCCATTATTATCATTGCAGCCCAACTGAAACTGAAAAGATAAGTGCGTTCCTCAAGCTTACTATTCTCTGTCATAAATGGCGCTGACGCTACCCATCCTACAGTGCCTATCAAGCCAGAAACAAGACTTGCAAAAAGCAGTAGAGGAGGTTGCAGAATCACTATCTGGACGATATTTGCAAGATTCGCTGTCAATCCAATAAGCAACGCTTTTTTGGAACCGATTCGCTCACAAACTAAACCAGCAGGCAACGCCACAAAACCAGTCGCTATAGCGCCAACAGTAAACATGTACGCTATGAAATCAGCTTGAAAGCCCACTTCGCCAATCTTCAGATAAAGATTGAAGATGACACCCCATATTCCGAAGCCTAAACCTTGCAAGACAGTTGCCACTAAGTAAAGCTTGGCATTACGGCTAAGCATGCTCAGATTTCGAAAGTATTGCTGAACTCCGTGAAAAGTTGGCAAGACCCATTTCACCGAAGCCTAGGGTCGATAGCATAGAACAGCGGAAATAAATGTCTTTTTGCGATTTAAGTTCAATGTTTAGCGGAGTTTATTTGCTTGTTTATTATAGTCTATTACGGCTGGAGTCAATTTGAACGAAGATAACAATGCCCTCAGAGAAATAATTGAAGGTTTAATGCGCATTCGTTCACCCAGTCCCAATGATGTTACCCGTGTCAAGATGAATATTGCAGCTGAATATGAGCTTGACAAAATACCATCGAACAGCGAAATAATACGTATGCTTAAGGCTACTGAAAAACGCAAACTTCTGCCGCTTCTGCGCCGAAAAACCACTCGCACGATATCGGGTGTGACCGTGGTAGCGGTCATGACCAAGCCTTATCCATGTCCTCAGTCAGAACCATGCGCTTACTGTCCAGGCGGACCACCATATGGTGTGCCTCAGAGCTATACGGGTTTTGAGCCGGCTGCAATGCGTGGATCACAGAACAAGTTTGACCCCTATCTACAGGTCAAGAGCCGAATTGGGCAGTTGCATGCTATAGGGCATAATGTTGACAAAATAGAATTAATCATCATGGGCGGAACTTTCCCAGCCACGCCTCTAGATTATCAAAGATGGTTTGTTCAGAGATGTTTAGACGCTATTATAGGTAAGGAATCAGCCAGTCTGGAAGAAGCTAAACAAAATGCGGAAACAAGCAAAATACGCAATGTGGGTATAACAGTGGAAACAAGACCAGACTGGGCTAAAGAAACGCATGTAGACCACATGCTAAGTATGGGTGTAACCCGTGTGGAATTAGGCGTACAAAGCCCAAATGACGAAATCTATCGTTTGGTCGGCAGGAAACACACAGTTCAAGATGTTATTGATGCTACGCGCATAATGAAGGATGCTGGGCTGAAAATAGTATATCACTTAATGCCAGGGCTTCCAAAATCAAACTTTGGCAAAGATTTGAAGGCTTTTGAAGAAGTTTTTTCAAATTCTGATTTTAAGCCCGATATGATTAAGATTTATCCGTGCTTGGTTTTGAAGGGCACAAAAGCCTATGAATGGTATTGTGATGGTGCATACAAGCCTTACACAAACGAGGAAGCGGCACATTTGATCGCGGAGATTAAGAAGATTATTCCGCCTTGGGTGCGCATAATGCGTGTTCAGCGTGATATTCCTGCGGGGTTGATTGTTGCTGGTGTGAAAAGAAGTAATCTACGGCAGTTGGTGCATCAAAAATTGAGCGAAGAAGGCGTGAGGTGTAGGTGTATTCGTTGTCGTGAAGTGGGTCATAGAATGGTTGTTGACAAGGTGAAGCCTAATCCAGATAAGGTTGAAATTTTGAGTATGAGATATGAAGCGTCTGAAGGCGAAGAAATTTTCATTTCAACAGAAGAAACAGAAAATGACGCTTTAATAGGCTATTTGCGGTTAAGGATTCCTTCAGAAAAAGCGCACAGACCAGAGATTAGGGCTGAACCGTGCGCTGTTGTGCGAGAATTGCATGTTTATGGTTCGTTGGTGCCTGTGGGTAAGCATCTAGCCGAGGCGTGGCAACATAAAGGCTATGGCGGCATTCTATTGGCTGAGGCAGAACGCATAACACGAGAAGATTATTGTTTAAAAAAGATTCTAGTTATAAGTGCATTAGGAACAAAACAGTACTACAAGAGATTTGGATACAACTATGACGGAGTTTACGTTTCAAAAATGTTGGAGAACTAGAGAATGAGCGAAAAAGAATTTTCAGGTTATAGAGGCGAAGCATTAGAAGCCATCAAGAAGGCTGAAGTCGAAATCGGCGACGTGATACGAATTAAAAAGAATGAAGAAGTGTATGAAGGAATTTTGATTCCCAGCTCAGAATACAGCGACGAAAAACACATAATAATAAAGCTGAAAAGCGGCTACAACATCGGCGTACGCATAACATCAAACACCACAATTGAGAAAATAGGCAAAGGAGCAAAACCAACCTTTAAACCACCACCTCCACCACAACAAAGCACAGAACTGCCCAAAGTCACAATATTAAGCACTGGCGGAACAATAGCCAGCCGCGTTGACTACAGAACAGGAGCCGTCAGACCCGCCCTAACAGCAAGCGACCTATACAGCGTAGTTCCAGAACTAGCCACAATCGCCCGCATAGACGCCCAAATACTCCTCAGTCTCTTCAGCGAAAACATAACACCAAAACATTGGACACAAATAGCGGAAGCAATTGCCAAGCAAACAGCCGAAGGCGCCGAAGGCATCGTAATAGCCCACGGAACAGACACACTAGGCTATACAGCAGCAGCACTAAGCTTCGCACTACAAAACCTACCAATACCAGTAATCCTCGTAGGCTCACAACGCTCAGCAGACCGCCCAAGCTCAGACGCAGCCACAAACCTCATAGGCGCAGTCACAGCAGCCGCAAAAGCGCCCTTCGCAGAAATAGCCGTAGCCATGCACGAAACACCCTCAGACACCTCAATAGCCATCCACAAAGCAACAAAAGTAAGAAAATGCCACACAAGCAAAAGAGACGCCTTCAAATCCATAAACACACAGCCACTAGCAAAAATCGAAAACCAAAAAATAACCATGCAGACAGAAGACTACAAAAAACGCGACCCAACAAGAAAGCTAACCCTAAAACCAGAATTCAACGAAAAAGTCGCTTTAGTAAAGTTTTATCCAAGCATGAATCCAGCAACCATTAACTGGTACGTAGAACACAATTACAAAGGCATAGTTCTTGAAGGAACAGGATTAGGACACGTAGGCAAATACTGTTTCGACGCCATAAAAAACGCCATACAACACAATGTCTTAGTAGCCATGACTTCACAGTGCATTTGGGGACGAGTAAACATGAATGTTTACGATTCTGGCCGTGCCTTGCTTGCTATAGGCGTCATCCGTCTAGAGGATA
>JACAEK010000045.1 GCA_013388895.1 Candidatus Bathyarchaeota archaeon
GGAAAAAGGAGGCTCCGGTAGAAAAGCCGTTAAGACGGTCTTTACCGAATATAGCCCGGTCAAGTATTCCGGCCTTTCGAGCCGAAGACGCGGGTCCGAATCCCGCCCGGAGCATCTCTCTACGTTGGTTATTTGTAAAAACTCATATAGTAGCTGTGTCTATCGAATAATCTTCTAAAATTAAGGCGATGGGGAATGGCGGAAAGTCTAGACGAAGCTTATAAGAAACTGATGGAAAAAATTAAGGATTTCATCATTTTTCAGTCTGCAGAATCAGTTATTCACTGGGACATGGAAACGATGATGCCGCCTAAGGCAATACAACTGCGAAGTCAACAGTTAGCTCTGCTGAGCCGAATTGAACACAAAATGGGCACAGACCCAGAAATAGGCAAACTGCTCAAACAGATTAAGCAAAATCCAAGATACGACAAGCTAAACAATGTCCAAAAGAGAAATGTGTACTTGACAAAGAAGCGCTATGACGAGGAAACAAAACTCCCAGAAGAGCTTGTAGTAGAAATTGCCAAGCAACAGGCTATAGCAGTGGATGTTTGGAAGAAGGCTAAGGCATCCCAAAACTTCGCCATGTTTAAGCAAGAGCTTGAAAAGATGGTTGAGTTGAAGAAGAAGGCTGCAGAAATTTTGATGGAAGTAAAGAGGACGACTACGCCTTACGATGCGCTAATAGACATTTTCGAGCCAAAAATGACCGCTAAGACAATTACACAAGTTTTTGACGAACTTAGGACAGGTTTAGTGAGGCTGCTAAAGAAATGCGAATCTTCCAAAAAACATCCGAATACAAGCGTTCTCAAGCGCAAAATTTCAGTAGATACGCAACGTAGAATCGCCAAGGCTTTGGCGGAATCTGTCGGATATGATACGGCATCAAAAAATGCGGGGGGCAGAATAGATGAGACTGAGCATCCATTTACAACAGGCTATTATGATGACGTGCGAATTACAACGCATTATTATGAGGATATGTTTGCCTCATCTGTGTTCTCTGTGCTGCATGAAGCGGGACACGCCATTTATGAACAAGACTTAAAACAAGATTGGATGTACCAACCAGTCGGTTCAGGCTGCTCTTCAGGCTTTCATGAATCTCAGTCACGATTCATAGAAAACATAATTGGACGCTCACGCGAGTTCTGGGTCTACTTCCTTCCAAAACTAAAGGAAATCACTGGCAAAACCTTTGCAGATGTTAACTTGGATAATCTTGTCCATGCAATAAATCAAGTTAAGCCCTCCAAAATTCGCGTGGAAGCAGACGAAATAACCTACTGCTTGCACATTGTCATAAGATTCAACATTGAACGCGACTTGTTCGCTGACAAAATTAAGGTTAAGGAGCTACCAGAAATATGGAATCAAAACTATAAGGAATATATTGACATAAAAATCGAGAACGATTCTGAGGGCGTAATGCAAGATACTCACTGGGCTAGCGGCTTATTCGGCTATTTTCCAAGCTACGCATTAGGCAACGTCTACAGCGGACAGCTACTTGCAACGATGGAGAAAGACTTGCCAAACTGGAGAAAACAGTTGGAAAAAGGCAAATTCAGCCCGGTAAAAGATTGGCTAATCGAAAACGTTCACAGTCACGGAGACTTATATGACCCCCCACAGCTCATTAAAAAGATTACAGGAAAAGAATTGAACGTCAAACCCTACTTGAATTATCTGAACGAAAAATATTCAGAACTCTATGACTTCTAATCGTGTTTCGTCATCGCATCTTCTCTCATTTTTCGCATATTCTAATTGAAAGCGTAGGAGTGATTCAATTTTTCGAAATTCTACCGACAGTTTTTGAAAGCGCCCTCCTCCAATGATGGGTACATCATTGCAGATTCCGACAGTCTTATATAGGACTGCGAGTAAAGATATTCCGCAGTGGCTTAGAATGTCGAATCGTGACGTTAAAAAACCGACATCAAAAGAAGAACTTATCAGCATGTTAACCGATGCCGCCAAAAAAGAGATAGAAATACGAGGATTATCAAGAAAAAAGTCGACAAAACCGACAGTTTCTGGAACTGCTAAACATTTGAACATACATAGAGATACGCTTTATACGTGGCTTAAAGAATTTAACGTCGATTTCGACGAGATTTCTGGAGAAATATCGACAAATTTGTTGGAGAGTGTCGAAACGTCTAAGAAATATGCTTATTTGATTGGTGAAGCTCTTATAGGAGAAGGTAACGAAGTTGCGCACATAGATCTTCTAATAGGCGACAAAGAGGGGCCTGTCGGAGAGGCATTCGCATTAGGACTTTCAAATCTTTCTGTTGGGCATACACCGCTTTTGGCAGTTATACGACCTAATCTTCCACCTAAGCCGCATACTTTGTTAGTGCCAAAAGTCACAGTAAAGAATCTGGAAGATGCGGGAAAGATATTTGGTCCTGCTCAGGCTGCTGTGGCGAAAGCTGTTGCAGACGCTGTCGAGGAAGGACTGGTTCCAAAAGATAAGCTAGACGATTGGGTCATAGTGTGCAGTGTTTTTGTCCACCCCGAGGCAGGTGATTACCGCAAGATATACCATTACAATTATGGAGCAACTAAGTTGGCTTTAAAAAGAGCCTTAGCAAAGTATCCTACTTTAGAGAAAATCCTCTACGACAAAGACAGAGCTAAACATCCTGTTATGGGATTTAGAGTGCCACGCCTCTGGAGACCGCCATACGTGCAAATTTCGCTTGACATACCTGAACTGGAAAGAAATAAGAAGATTATAGCTCAGATCCCAAAAAGCGACAGAATAATACTTGAAGCAGGAACGCCCCTAATTAAAAGGTACGGCACAAAAGTGATCAGCGATTTGAGAGAAATCGCCAAAGACGTATTCGTCATCGCAGACTTGAAGACTCTAGACGTTGGGAAGGTCGAAGTGGATCTAGCATACGAAGAAACTGCTGACGCTGTTGTCGCCGCCGGATTAGCTCCGATAGAAACCCTCGACTCATTCATCCACGAGGCAAAGAGACTTGGAATTTACGCAGTAGTAGACATGTTAAATGTGGAAGATTCACTCGCGAAACTGAAACCACTTAAGGAATTTCCCGACGTGGTTATTCTGCATAGAGGAATAGATCAAGAAACTGGAAGATCTATTGGTTTAGAGTTGATTCAAGAGATGCGGCAGACGTTTAAGGACAAAAAATTCTTAATCGCTGTGGCAGGGGGAATAGTGCCTGAAACAGCCAAAGAGGCATTGGAAAAAGGTGCCGACATAATTATCGTGGGAAGATATGTTACTCAATCGAAAGACATTGAACGTGCAGTAAGAGACTTTCTGGAGCTAACACCCACGATGCGCGAAGACGTGGACTTGTTCAGGGTCCACGTAGAATAGCAACAATACACAAACGGTCTAAAGCTATTCATTCTCCTTAACTTTTTATCACGTGAAAATGCTGAAGGCTACGTAAGCTGAGAAGAAAATTATGCTTGCTATTAGAAATATACATGCGAAGCCAAATGTTTGGGCGATGAAAGGACCGAGAAAAGAACCGCTTGCTCCACCAATGCCTAGAAGTACGTTGAATAAGCCTGCCTTTCCAGAGGGTATGATTTCCATAGATAGTGAAAGAGAGTGAACAAGAAATAGGGCATAGGCGAAACCCATGAGAATCAATATTGCAGCTGCCAAAACTGCACCGTATGTTGACTTTTGTGTCAAAGTTATCAAAAGAAGCGATAAAACACTCCGAAACACTACAGTTCTGCCGATCTGAGATTTGCTGGCTACGCTAGCCAGTTTTCTGCCTGCAAGAAAATATCCGGCTACGCCTCCGCTGGAATTTAAAACGTATAACGCGAAAATCAGGCTTGGTGACAGAGTTAATTCTTCAGAGAAGAAAACAGGAAGGGGTGTAAAAAGCATGCTTGCAGCGATCGAAAAGAGAACCAGACCACTGCAGAAAGCGCGCAAATTGTCCCTTCTTATTTTTTCGTTTGTGGATAACCCGTCAAGAATTCGTGACGCAATATGCACGCCTTTGAAGGCAAAATCAACGCTCTTTTCTATGTTCACCAAGCTTCTCTCAAAAATTAGCAGCGGATCTGTTACTAGGATTAAAGAGAATATGAAGGCAATTAAATTTAAACTGCTACATACTAGCAATGTAAATGAGGGAACCAGTCCGTAAGCAGACATCAGAAATCCCAAAACAAGCCCAATAAGCCAACCAGTCTCAGTAAAACCCTCATAGAATGCAAATGCTCTCCGCCATTCTCTGTGGGAGTAAAGCTCAGCTATAAGCACATTTTTGGGTGGTTCATGAGCTATGTGGAGCATTGACATAACAGCATAAAGAATGATCAAGAAGCTCAAGTTTGTTGTGAGAGAAAAAAAGTACAAAATGATTGTTGATGAGAGAAAAGAAATGAGAATGTAGCGCTTGTATCGTTTTGATTTATCACATGTATAACCCCAAAAGAAAGAGGCGGGAATCGCAGAAAACAATGCCACAGCAGACATTACTCCTATGTCAACTAGTGAACCGCCAATAGCTAGGATATACAAGGTAAGAAAAATTGACAGCAATCCGAAAGCCATTTCGTGAAAGAAAAATCCTAATCGCCACATAGCCAGACAACACTTTCAAAGCTGAATTAAAACTTTTACTTGCAAGTATCCATTTTGTATAATGAGAGTTTAATAAATCCTTAATAGAGAGAGATTCAACTTTCATAAAACCACTGGAGTGACATCGTTCATGGCAAAATTCAAGGTAATCGTATCTGACCCGGAAACGGGAACTTCGAGCGTCTTGGAGCTGGAAGAAACACGTGCAACACCATTGATTGGAAGAAAATTAGGTGAAATAATTGATGGGTCAGTAGTTAACTTGCCCAGCCACAAAGTACAGATAATGGGCGGGTCAGATAAAGATGGATTTCCAATGCGTCAAAACATTCACGGTGGGGTAAGACGCCAAGTAATGTTGAGCGGCGGAGTCGGTTTTAAATCCAAAAGTGCAGGTGAGAGAAGGCGCAAAACGATTCGTGGAAATGTGATAACAGACGAGATTGTCCAGGTAAACATGAAGATCGTGGAAAAACCAAAGCAACCCAAAGAAGCCAAAAAAGAAAAACCTAAGGAAAAGAAACAGAAAGCAAAGCTTGAAAAAGAAACTGAGCAAGAAGTCCAGACAGCAAACAGCACTTGAACTTCTACTCAAAATTTATTAGCCCGCATAATTTAATCCTTTCAATAACTTGTAAATAGTTATAGGAAAATGGAGAAATGAGCAGCGAAAAAAGCAAGGCTTTGCTGAGACAGCCGGAAGTAAACATTGGCACCATAGGACACGTTGATCATGGTAAAACAACATTAGTGCAAGCGTTAACTGGTATCTGGGCGTCTAGGCACAGCGAAGAACTCAAAAGAGGTATTACAATAAAATTAGGCTACGCAGATATGACAATTTACAAATGCCCAAAGTGCGAACCGCCAAAAAACTATTCAACACAGCCTGTTTGTCCAGATTGCGGCTCAAAAGCAGTTTTCATGCGAGCAATCAGTTTTGTAGACGCCCCAGGGCATGAAGCATTAATGGCAACAATGCTTTCCGGAGCGGCAATCATGGATGGCGCCATACTTGTAATTGCTGCTGATGAGTTGTGCCCGCAACCTCAGACAAGAGAACATCTAACGGCAGCAGAAATTATTGGTGTGAAAAATATGATCATCGTGCAGAATAAAATTGACGTTGTTGACGAAAAGAGAGCGCATGAAAGCTATGAAGAAATTAAGAATTTTGTGAAAGGAACCATTGCTGAAGATGCACCAATAATACCAATTTCAGCGCAACGCAGAGTAAACATAGACTTTCTAATTCAGGCAATAGAAGAGTTCATACCAACTCCTAAAAGAGACGAAACAAAGCCCCCGCTCATGTATGTTGTTCGCTCATTTGACGTTAACAAGCCTGGCACTCCCATTGAGAAGTTGGAAGGAGGCGTAATTGGAGGCACAATACTACAAGGCAAGTTTACCGTTGGCGAAGAGATAGAAATTCGCCCAGGCATAACCATAGAAGAAAAAGGCACATATAATCCTCTATTCAGCGAAATCGTCAGCCTGCATATAGGTGAAAAAAGCGTAGATGAAGTCCGTAGTGGCGGCCTAGTGGGAGTAGGAACTCTCTTGGATCCATCTTTTTCGAAGGCAGACGGCTTAACAGGAAATATTGTCGGAAAAGTGGGACTACTTCCGCCGACATTGTCTGAGGTAACTTTGGAGGCACACGTCCTCGAACGTGCTGTTGGTACGAAGGAGCTTATGAAAATTCAAGAAATAATTTTGGGTGAAACGTTGCTCCTGCATGTTGGCGCCGCCATAACAACTGGAAAAGTCACATCAATGAAAAAGGGCACGGTTACAATAAAACTTGCCAGGCCTGTTTGCACACAAACCAGTTCAAGAGTTGCCCTAAGCCGAAAAATAACTGGTAGATGGCGATTTATAGGCTACGGAATGATACGCTAAACATGACAACAAAAAGACAACATGAAAACGCATTATTGAGGATAATTTTGGACTCAAACGCCCTTTTTGTTCCGCTTCAATTAAAGATTGACATTTTTGAAGCTTTAGAGACTCTCTTAGGCAGAAAATTTGAGCCGATATTGCTATCATCCATCAAGCAAGAGTTGGAGACAATTGCTGAAAAAGGCCCACCAAAAATGCGTAAATGGGCGTCGTATGCTCTTAAACTAGCAGAAAAATGTGCTTTCTTAGAAGTCGAGGACAAGACAGCAAAATCTCCTGATGATGCTATTGTTGAAGTAGCCAAAAAAGGTAATTGCTTAGTTTTTACGAATGACAGAGAACTTAGGAAGAGGCTAAGAAATATAAGTGTGCCAGTTATCTATGTGAGGCAAAAGTCACGCCTAGAAATTGACGGGAGAGCATAGTCCCTTGTTTAAACTTGTAACATTAGAAGACACTATTCGCATTCCACCCGAAACCTTCGGCAATCCACTAGAGGCTGTAGGCCATCAACAGGTTAAAGCAAAATACGAAGGAGTTGTCGACGAAGAATTAGGCTACGTCATAGCTGTCATCGATGTAAAGGCAAACCCTATTGGAAAAATAATCCCTGGTGACGGCGCAACTTATCATAAAGTGACTTTTTCTTTGCTAACATTTTATCCAAAAGTTCAGGAGATTGTAGAAGGCGAAGTTGTGGAGATTGCGGACTTCGGTGCATTTGTGCGCATAGGACCAATCGATGCGTTACTTCATGTTTCACAACTTATGGACGACTTCATTTCCTACGATGAAAAACAAGGAGTGCTGCTAGGCAAAGAAACGAAAAAGAAACTCGTCAGCGGAGATCAAGTTCGTGTACGAATAACTGCTGTCTCACTAGGAAGGGCAGGAAGCTCTGGCAAAATAGGCGTAACAGCTAGGCAGCCTTTTCTAGGCAAGCTGGAATGGATTGAACAAGAAGTTCAGAGAATAAAAGAAGCTGTAGAAAAGGAGCCAACAGAGAAGGAGAAAACTGAATCAACAAAGTCAAAAGGTGGGTAAATGAGCGAGAAAGCTTGCACTGCATGCCACTTCATAACGAAAGAGAGCATATGCCCAAAATGCAAAAACACGTCTTTAAGCGACGACTTCAGTGGCATAGTAATAATGTTTGATCCTGAAGGTTCAGCAATAGCAAAAGCCATGAACATCAAAGAGAAAGGACGCTACGCGTTAAAGGTTAGATGAGATGCCAATAGCGTATAGTCTAACACGAGAACTGCGTGTAAAGCTTAAGACTCCTATTGGCGTGTTGGTCCGAGGATCATTTACTGAGACAATGAGAATTTTCAAAGGTATAATTGAAAAAGAAAAGCCTATGCGTATAATTTCTGTTGGAGACACTGTTACAAGAAATCTTGCAGAAAATCATGTGGTTTTTCATGTGGCTATTGTGGATAACCGAGTCATGAGAAGAGATGCACCACCAATCACTCTTAAAATGGAAAGAACCGTGTACGTCAAGAACCCTCATGGAACAATAACTGAAGAAGCTGCGGAGGTCGTTCGTAAAGCATTAGAAAGTAATTGCAGCACCAAAATAGTTGTGGATGGAGAAGAAGATTTGCTGACGCTAGTAGCCGTTTTTTACTCACCGGAAAATTCCCTCGTGGTTTATGGCCAGCCCCATGAAGGCATTGTCGTAGTCAAAGTAACGCCCGAAAAAAAGAAGGAAGTAGCAGCAATTCTTAAAACCATGGAAGATGCTCGAAAAGCTAAATAAGAAGGCACTATATCAACTCAACACCACAAACGAGGAAACACTAATGGAAATAAAAATACTCGCAGACAACGAAAACACCTTGTTGAAAAGAAGAGAAGTGCATTTTCAAGTTGAACACAAACAAACAGGGAATACTCCTCCCAGACTTGAGGTTAGAAAGGCTTTAGCTACCGCGCTAAAACTTGATTCAGAGTTGATTTTTATTAAAAAATTCAAGACAAGAACTGGAACTAATACAGCAGTTGGAATTGCGAACGTTTATGATTCCGGTGAACAAGCAAAACTTGTCGAACCAGAGTATATTGTTAAGCGAAACATACCGCCTGAAAAGCCGAAAGAAGAAGAGGCAAAGGGATAATAGATGTCTAAAAAGCCATCAGAAAAAGAGACCCCTACCAAAGAAAAGGCAGTGGAAGAGGTGAAGGAAGAGAAAGAGGTAGAGAAGTCTGTAGAAAAACCTGCAAAGGCGGAGAAACCTCAAAAAAAGAAAAAAGAAGAGAAGGGCATTTTCTCTTTATATAAGATAGAAAGCGACAAAGTTACAAGGTTAAGGCCGACTTGCGAACGTTGCGGACCAGGATATTTTATGGCTAATCACGGCAACAGATATACATGTGGACACTGTGGATTCACACGATATAAACCTGCAGAAAAATGAACACCTTTAATTACCGGATTATTCTGGATAACTTGATGATTTAAATGATTAGAGTAAATGTCGCCGTATCGAATATTACCGCAAAGCGTTTTCTTGACATTACGAAGCCAATTCCACCCATTCAAATAAATACGAATCTTAATTTGGTTGGAATGGAAAAGAAACCTGAAAATTCGCTGGAAGTTCCGTTTGTCTTGACTATTAATTATAATCCTTCTATTGCTCAGATAAGCCTAGAAGGAAGGGCTTATGTGGTTGGCGAGAAGGGCGAGATTGAGAAAGTTTACCGGGAGTATGAGGAGAAAAAACCGCCGCCGCAAGTTATAATACAGTCAATATCTAACGTTGTCTTTATTGAATCTGTAATTTTATCACGGACACTTAACATTCCGCCCCCGATTCCGCTGCCACAGATACCTCAAGGCAAGCCTTCGGACAAAAAGCCTCCTTCAAAAATGGATTACAGCGCTTAGAACTGTAGCTGAAAGCAACTACTTCAGTGGCACGTACATTGAAGAGCGAGAGGCACCTATGCCCGGTGTCCCATGTTTCACTGGTCTGTTTGTTATGGCAAACTCGCCTAAATAATGTCCAATCATCTCTGGCCTGATTTCGACAGAAACAAATTCTTTGCCGTTATGAACATGGAGCTTAAACCCAACCATTTCGGGCAGAATCGTAAGATCTCGCACATGTGTCTTCACTGCTTTGTCGCTTCCTTTAGCTTTTCTTATCTTTTCAAGCAATATTCGCTGTTCTGATGTCAGCCCCCGATGAAGACTACGTCTATGCCTAGAGGGAAGTAAATTAATGAATTCGTCCATGGACATTTCTTGCAATTGCCCAAGCGTGAAACCGCGGTACGTGAATTCTCTTGGCATCTTTCCTCACCTTATCGGTTACTGCTAAATGCTATAAACCTTCTGCTATACCAGCAGCACGCGTGCTTTTCTTTTTCCGTCCAGCACCTCTAGCTGCGATTAAGCCAACTTTCTGTCCAGGAGGGGCACCATGGGAGGTGGTAGTGACTTTTCGTGCGCTTCTTTTGCTGCTACCATATGGGTGCACGGCTGCAACCATTGCCCTTCCGCGAGTTCTTGGATATTTATGTCCCTTTGCCTTCATTAGATGAAATTTCGGACCTGACTTTAAGAATGGTTTTTCTGTTCGTCCAGCACCAGAGACAACGCCAATTGTCGCTCTGCAGTAATCATCTATGTATTTGGTCTTTCCAGAAGGAAGCCTGATTATTGTTCCTTGTGATGTGTGTGTAACTACTAAGGCATATGCTCCGGAAGATTTTGCGATTTTGCCACCGTCTCCTCGCCGAAGTTCTATGTTGCATATCATGGTGCCCTCCGGAATTTTTATGGCTGGAAGAATGTTGCCCACTTCAACTGGAGCTTTTCCACCCATCTGAATTTGCTGACCCAAATATACTCCTTCAGGAACCACATTGTAGCATGTTTGCCCATTTTCAAATCTTATCGAGGCAAGAGGCGAACCACGTCCAGGATCATGAACCAGATCTTCGATAACTCCTTTTGTGGTTGTTTCTGCATATTCCCCTATTTTTGTTAGCGGATATTGCGAAGGAGCAACGTGCTTATGAGTTGATGCCCTAAAGGTTGGTCCACCGCGTCCGCGTCTTTGTACTCTTATTCTTTTACCCATTGTTCATCACTGAATCAGCTTAGAGTATTCCAAGTTTAATGGCGACATCAGCCGCCTTATAGTCTGGATGAAGCTTAACGAAAGCTTTCTTTTCTCCCTGAGGCGTGATTAGAAGGTTTATTCTCGCAACCTTCACCTCGTAGAGCTTCTCAACAGCGTTTTTCACGTCAGATTTGTTTGCCTTCAAATTAACTACGAAGACAAGTTTGTTTCTTTTTCAACCATAAGGCTTGCGGATTCAGTCATCAATGGATAACGAATAATTTCGTAAGGGTCTATCATGCCGTTTCCTCCTCGCCATAGAGCGAACTCAGCCGTTCAATTACGCCACTTGTCCAAATGGTGAACCTTCCAGGATGTGTTCCAGGAGCTAGAAGCTCGGCATTCAGATTGTTAACAGTTACAACATCTACGCCAGGTATGTTTCTTGCAGCTTCCATTATTCCTTTGTTCTCAGTTACAACTATAAGTGGACCGATGGCTTGTTTGATTTTTCTACCTCGATACTTACCTTTTCCTGCGCGGATTTTCCTGCTTTCTTTAACTCGATAAATGTCGGCAAACACGCCTAAATGAATGAGGACTTCTTCAGCCTCTTTTACCTTTTTAAGTTCTTCCAAATCATTTGTAACTATTAACGGTATTTCTGGAACATCTTCAATAGAGTGCCCCCGAGAGGTAATAACTTCTTTAGATGCCGTTGCAGCTATTGCCGAAAGGAGAGCCAAACGTTTTTCTCTCTTTGGAATTCGTTTAATAATCTTCTTCCTCGATTTTGGTGGGTGTGCAGTTCTTCCACCTACAGTCCCAGGTGCTAAGGCGCCTCTTCCTCCTGGTCCTTTAGTCCTTGGTATTATAGCAATGCCCAAGTTTACGCCTCTAGATTCCGCTGTTGTTCGTTTTCCAGCCGAAGGATTTCTCCCTTGAGGTTGAATTCTATTTGATTGTATGGCTAAGACAGCACGTTTTATTACGTCTGGTCTGTAGGCAGTTCCAAAAACGGGTGGGAGGTTTATCTTACCTACAGCTTTTCCTTCGAGATTGAAGACTTTCGCTATTTTCTTAGCCATCGTTTTTCACCGTTATTTTCCTTGGGGAGAATCAAGAGATATTTGTGTGACTTGTGGTGGTTCTTCCGCCGTCTGTCTTGGTGGACGCACAGAATGCCTCAGCTTTATTGAACGTTTTTCTGGTCCGGCTACGCTTCCTTCCAACAGCATGTAAGCGCCGCTGACTAAGCCGTATCGTGTGAAACCACCTTTTGGGGTGACTTCTTTTCCGTCTGTGCCAATTTTCAGAATCCGCTTATTGTATTCTGTTCTTTGGTGGCACCCCATCTGCCCAGCTCTAGGAATGCTATACATCACATGGTGCGGATTCCACGGGCCTAATGTAGCTATTCCTCTTTTCGTCTTTCTTCCTTTGTGTTGAAGCTTTGTTACACGCCAGCGTTTTACTGGCCCTTGGAAGCCTTTTCCAGTTGATACAGCGGCTACATCTACATATTGACCCTCTTTGAATATTTCTGCGGGTGTTACGGTTTTTCCAAGTATGTTCTTTGCGAAGTCGAATTGCTGTTGAGTTGTGGCTCCACCTATTTCGATTTCTGTGATTTCTGGTTTTTTCTTTGGTACGCTGCTCTGTTTTGGTTGGGTTATAGCTATTACGCGGAGTTTTACTAGTTTGTCCAGGTTTTCCTCGATTTTTTTGATGTTTTCTTCCTGGCTGAAATTTTCTGGACATGTGAAAATGCGTTCTAATTCGCCTGGTGGATCTTTCATCCAAGCTTCGCCAAGTGTGCATAGACCATAGGGAGTTTCCGCATATGCTCTTATAGCACATATGAGCATGGAAGGTGTTTCCAAAACTGTTACTGAACGAATCACTTCCTTACCATAATTGGGTGAACGTTTCCTATCTTCTATGGTGAAGACATGGGTCATACCAGCCTTATAACTCACAAACCCCAAAAGCTTGGGCGTGGCAACCTCTATTTTGGGCCAATAGCGGATTCTTGCCGATAAACGTTTGGCACGCTTCCTAGGCAAATAAGCAAGCGAACCATGTCTTGGCGCATGATGTTTTCTATGACCCATTGTTTTTCCCGCTTTGCGTCTTTTAGGAATGAAAACATAAAGTTATAAACATTGCTCTACTGTAGCCTTCAACATCATTTACGCTACTAGCTCTGCACCGATTTTTCAAATGTGGAAAGGACGACTGAACTTGCGTTTATTCTACAGTTTCAAACTTTGAGCTTGGCGCACCACAGACAGGGCATGTTTGTGGCGGTTCGCTTTCAGAAACGTAACCGCAAACTGTGCAAACATTATATTTCGTGAAGCGCTGTGCGATTAAATGGTCAAGAGCTTTCTTGTATAGCTTAGCATGGAAAGACTCAACGTCTCGGGCCTGCGAAAAGACTAAGGCAGCAGTTTCTTCGGCGTCTTCTTCAGCTTCGCGCAACATTTTTGGATAATAGATTCCATTGACTGCTGTTTCAGTTTGAAAAGCTCGTTCTAAATTAGTCTGTGTGTCAGCGACTGATTCAAGAAGCGTGAAATGCCGACGAGAGTGCACGCCTTCAGCAGCAGCCACCGCTCTAAACAGGTGGGCTATTTGTTGCAAATCCTCTTCCTCTGCCTTTTTGGCGAACAACAGAAGTCTTTGGTGTGCTTTGGCTTCTTCAACGAAAGCTGTATGCACATTATTAGCAGTTCGCTCCTTCAATTTCATACCTCGCTTTAACAAAAAATAGAGAAGAAGAGGCTGCTTTAGTAGTTTTCACACCAGACTTCATAGTAGCTTTTGGGATGTGCACAGACTGGACATTTTTCGGGTGCTTCACTGCCTTCATGAATGAAGCCGCAGTTTCTGCATTTCCATTTGACAGGTGCATCTTTTTTGAACACTTTGCCTTGTTCTACGTTTGCTAGAAGTTTGCGATAACGCTTTTCATGATAGCTTTCCACTTTTGCAACCCAGCGGAATGTTGCAGCTACTTCTCTGAAACCTTCTTTTTCTGCTACTTCTGCAAAGTTTGGATACAGTATGCCCCATTCAAGTTTTTCGCCTTCCGCAGCTGCCAGCAAGTTTTTAGCGGTTATGTCTATGATGCCTGCTGGATAGGCAGCTGTAATCTCCGCCATTCCGCCTTTGAGGTGTTTAAAGAATAGTTCAGCGTGTTCTTTTTCGTTGTCGGCTGTTTCTTGGAAAATTGCAGAAATTTGCTCGTATCCTTCTTTTTTAGCGGCGGTGGCGAAAAAAGTGTACCGCGTTCTGGCCTGAGATTCACCCGCGAAAGCTGCTAGAAGATTTTTTTCAGTTTGGCTTCCTTTCAATTCCATTTCATAAAACCTCCTTCAGATTATGTTTCTACGAGTTTGGTGAAGGCAGATATGACGTATGGAATATTTAAGCATTAAGCCAAGCAATATACTCTCTGTGCGGTTTTGACTGGTTAAAAGGAAAAATTTTTAGACTAGTCAAAGGAAAATCATCTTGGAGAATTTGCAATGCTAGATGATGTTGCAAAGGTTGCCGATGCGCTTTACAGTTCTGGCTGTTTAAAATTTGGAAACTTCAAAATAAAATCTGGCGCCCTAAGCCCCTACTACATTGATTTGACATGTCTGCTTTCTTCTCCAAAAGACCTATGCGACATTGTGGATATTGCGACGGGCAAAATTGAGAAAATTATGGTTTCCGACAGAATTGATAAACTTGCATCAATTGAGTTGAAGGGGGCTTTAATCTTGCCAAGTGTTGCTTGCAGAGCGAGTCTACCATGTATTGTAGTGAGGAAAGAGGAGAAAGCATATGGTGTGATGGGGAGAATCGCAGGAGCAGAAGTAGCCAAAGACGAAAAAATACTCTTCTTTGATGATGTGGTAAGCGAAGGCTTGTCAAAGCTTGAGGGAATAAAACCCTTGGAAGAGCTGGGCGCTCATGTTAGGCATGTGATGGTTGTTGTGGACAGAGAGCAAGGTGGTAAAGAGAACCTAGAAAAATTAGGCTACAAGGTTCACGCATTAGCGAAGATTTCAGAACTTGTCAACTGTCTGCTCCAGGCCAGGAAAATTTCAGAAAAGCAAGCTAAGGCCGTTATAGATTACATTAAAAAATAGGAATCGATACATAGTTAGGCTATTTCAGTGCTTGGCATTTAGGGCAGATATATGAAGCTGTGCTCCCTGTTCTGATTTTTTCTATTGCAGTGCCACAAGTTGGGCATGGTTTTCCTGTTTTATAGCCCACCAGAAACTCGTTTATTGCAAATCTACCGTTTTTTCCATAGAAGTCCTTTTCGTACGCTAATCCGCCCAGTCGAATACTATGATTCAACACGTCCAAAATAGCGTTATATAATGCGTCTACTTCTTCTTTGAAAAGCGTTTTGATTGGTTGGTCTGGATGAAGTTTTGCCTTAAACAGAATGTCTTGTATGTAGACGTTTCCGATGCCCGCCACATTTTTTTGGTCAATTAAGAAGCTCTTAATTCTGCCTTTTTTGTTTACCAATAACTCCTTGAAATGCTCTTGCGTAAACTCGGCTTTTGTAAGAGAAACGCCCAGACGTGAAGTAAGCTTATGTTTGCTTAATTCTTGTTCATGCACAAGGTGTATGTAACCGAACCACTGGAACTGGATTGTGAAGCCTGTTTTATCGGTAAAAGTCAGTTTGAATTGATATTTTTCGGGAAGCTTTTGGTTGGGTGTAAAGTATAACAAGTCTGCGTTCATTCCGAGGTTTATAAGCATGTAATAATTGGGGTTTAGCTTTATGAAAATCCATTTTCCTTTTCCCGAAACGTTTTTTACAATTTTGCCTTTAGCTGTTTTCACGAATCTTTGGACTGGCATGTTAAGGTTTTTTGGTTGTTTGGCTTCAATGTTCGCTATGCGTTTTCCAGAGATTTCTTTGTTCATCTGTCTTGCTTTAACTGCTATTTCTGGTAATTCTGGCATGACTCTCGCAAACCAAAAAAGGTTAAAGAAACTTGGTTTGTTCATCTAGGTAGCAGTAGCCTTCAGCGACTTTTTTCTGCATTTCGCCAATCCACTTATCGATGCCAACAGTTTTGATTTTTTGCAAATTTGTCAAAGTTCTAGGACTATAGCGTTTTACTATCTCGCACGATTCCATCGCAGAACATTCGGTGCACATAGTGTAAGGTTTTTGTTTGCAACATTCGCGAATCGCACAGTTTGGGTCTCCACCTCCTGCAACGCAACCTGGGCATTCGCCAAAAAGTTTAACTAGTCCATCCATGACCTTTTCAAATTCTGGATAATGTTGAAAGGATAGTTCCCATTTGGCTAATTCTGGCATAATCTTGTCAAAACCATAAGTCTCTATCACTTTTTGCAGATTTTCAACCGCCTGTTTTATTCTTCCCTGATATATTCCACAAGCACCACAGTATAGGCCACAATATCCAATCAGATTTTTGTCCAATAGTGAGCGCCTCGACTAACTAATAAGCAAAAGTTGCTGTAGTTAAGCTTTGTTTACTACCCATAGCGCTCAAGTATTGTATTTATTATTTTTTTGGCGGCTTGTTCTGGCTTGTTTTGAGTTGTGTCTATCGTTATATCCGAGTTTAATGATTGCTCATAAGGTTGTCCAATGCCAGGCACCGTGGGTGCTTTACCCTTTGCGGCTTTAGCATAGATTTGTTTGGGCGCTTTGTATGTTTCTTTCCGTTTGGCTTCTCGTTTTATGCAAATCTCTAAGGGACACTCCAAATAAGCCTCTATAAAATTGGGAATTTGCCTTCGAGCGTCATCGCGGTATCTTCTCAAGTTCCCCGTTGCATCAATCACGACGTTCACACCGTTTTGTGTTAACAGTTTCGCAACGTAAGCTAGTGTTACATAGACCATGTCGCGTTCTTCAAGCGAATAAGTGGGCTTCGGAGTTAACGCTCTACGCAAAGCATCAGAAGATAACAACTGAACAGAAATATCCTTCTTGTGTAGAAGTTTAACCAAAGCCTCAGAAACAACAGACTTACCACTACCTGGAAGCCCAGTAATCCAAACACACCAACCATCCTTAGTCATGAAAAACTCTTCCATCGTTTCCTAACGCAAGCTCACACATAAATTCTCTTAAGAATTGATAATCCGTTATTTGGAATAGATGGCTTCTACATTTACAGTCGGAAGAACCAAACCCATTTATTGGCACGCCCTCTAGGCTTATCTTCTCCGCAATTTTGCATTCATCTAATTTTACTGCGTTTTTATGGAAAAGTCTTACGACCTTAACACTGTCAGAATCAAGCAAGTAGTCTATATGCCATAACTTTCGCTTAGCCCTTCTAAGGTGTCTATCTATGCGTCTCTCCAAGCTGTTTTGGGCAGAGCCAACGTAGGCATATAAGCCCCTTTGAAAGTCTACGTTGCCTAAAGCGCCAACATCAATTCTAGTATCTGTACCAACAGAAATCACTAAAACGTAAACACCTTTCACTCTACTCATCTACTTAAGAACTGCTTTGTCCATACCATTTCAAAATTTCCTCAACAATTTTTGGTGAATAGCCCATCCTCGCGAGTATACGCTTTAAATCCTCAACAGATTCTGCGTTCAAGCGTAAACACCATAAGTAATAGACTAGTCGAAAAACTATTTATTCTTTTAATCAGTGTTGCTCTGAAGCACGTCAACGAAGATTTATGCAAACAGTCAGCCTAGAAACATGAGCAAAAAGAAAGAGGAACGAGCCAAACGTCGCTCAGTGTATGCCGACTTCCGTTGTTCATATGGAATTGCGCCTAGTCAAATGTAGGAGTTTACGGATTCCAAATCGAACTTTTCAACTTGCAGAATGTTCTTCACAAAATTAAGAAGCTTCACGCGCATTTTTTTGCTTAGGCTAGGATACCAAACAGGTGAAGCTACAACTAATCCCCGCCAGGCATAAAAAGGCTGGACAACCTCTAGAATTTCCCAATCATCAGTTTTTTCCAAATAATTTTTCCAGAAAAATCTAAACAACTGCTCAAATACCCCTGTCAATTTGCCATATTTCTGTAAAGAATAGAAAATGTAGTTAATGGTCATAGCTGTTACATCATCAGCAGGTTCACCCCATTCGCCTCTACTGCGGTCCAAAAGTGTGAAGTCTGTGCCTTCACGAAACATAATATTCCACGGATGAAAATCACCATGCACTTGCCTCAGACGGTGGGCTTTACGCTTGAGACACCAACGCCAAACTACACAGTTACGCTCGATATCAACTAAATCTGATGCGTCAACAAAATCAGGTTCAGGCGGATAACTATCCAATAAACCCATAATACATTCACTGTGACCGACAAGCTCTCGAGTACGTCTTACATAAAGCCACGGCGCCTCTCGCTTAACCCTGTGGATTCTAACTAAGTAGTTTGACAGAGCCAAGCAACGTTGTTTATCAAGTCTGTCTAGTCGCCCAGTTTCTTTCACGCGGTCTAGATCGCTATGATACAGTTTGCCTTCGACAAGCTCTGTCACAATGAAAAATTCGCTACAGTCACCCAATGATTTCATACATTTGCCATTAGCAGTGAAAGCGCCGATGTCAACTGAGCGCACATGTTTAGGCAACTTGTTAAACGCTGAATGTTGCCAGAGCAGAATCTGTCCGCGATCAGAAAAGTGGTCATGCCCAAAACCTTCAGAACGCATTGTTTCAAGAACAACACATTTAAGCTTGTTACCTATGCGAAATTCGATTACACATGGCACACCATAACCGAAACCCTTCAAATCTTTCGAAGCCTCAAACTTTTCATGTCCTAATCTCCAGACTCCACAGACGTCAACATCAGCTTTGTACAAGGAAGAAAGATAATTCCGTACAATATCTTCGGAGATTTGGAGAACTTCACGATTTCCCCTCCGTGGTTTCATTATTTTTCCACCCACTTAACCGCGTATTGCCAGCGATTAAAAAGTTAAAGTAGAAGCAGTACTTAAGTTATGACACCAGAAGATTTCTTTCCCTCAACCATAAATAGACAATTGGAAAGAAAGCTTAAAAATCCTAGAACACACCTTTTGACATTGGCCAGAATTTTCACGGCGATTTGAAATGAACATTCTCATCCAAAATGGCACAATCCTAACAATGCATAAAAAGAAAATAATTCGCGAAGGCGCCATAGCCATAGAAAACCAAACCATAATTGACGTTGGAAAAACTTGTGTGCTAAAACGTAAGTATGGAAGAGGCTATGAAAAGATAGAAGCAAAGGGCAGATTAGTTATATCTGGTCTCATAAACACGCATCAGCACGCTGCTATGAGCCTATTTAGAGGATACGCAGACGATTTGCCACTTAAAGAATGGCTGGAAAAATGGATATGGCCAATAGAACAACACATGACAGCCCACGAAATTTACGTTGGAGCACTGCTAACAGCTATAGAATCTATCATGAGCGGAACAACCACCGTCAATACAATGTATCACTACACTCCGGAAGAAAACGAGGCAAAAGCCTTCGCAGATATTGGCTTACGTGGAGTAATTGGACACGTTTGTTTTTCATGGAGAAAAAAAGAAGATAGAAAAGCGTTAGGAGACTTGGCTAGGAAATGGCATAACAAGGCTGGTGGATTGGTCCGCATCAGTGTGGACCCGCATTCGCCGTATACCGTTGACCCAGAATATATGAAAGAACTAGATGAAATGAGAAGGAAATTAAACAGAAAATATGGGTCAAAAGAAGCACAGATAATTTCGCATATCCACATCGCAGAAACAAACGACGAAGCTGAAAAAATCAAGCAAACCTTTAACGTAAAAGTGAAAGATGGAATGATGACTTACCTAGATTCTCTGAAGGTTTTAGATGAACACTTAGTTGCAGCGCACTGCGTTGCGTTAACAGACAAGGACGTTGCAATTATGAGGAAAAGAAAAGTGAAGGTTTCACATAATCCAATTTCAAACCTTAAACTTGCTTCAGGCATAAGTCCAGTTCCAAAAATGCTTAGAGCAGGCATAACGGTTTCGTTAGGAACAGACAGCCCTTGTTCAAATAATTCTGCGGACATGTTTGAAGTAATGAAAACTGCGGCTATTCTGCATAAAGCCATAAGTAAAAATCCCACAGTAACGCCTGCGGAGCAGGTTTTAGAAATGGCAACAATCGAAGGTGCAAAGGCGCTGTCGTGGGAAAGAGAAATCGGCTCAATAGAAGTCGGTAAAAAGGCAGATTTAGTCATAATCAACCTTCAAAAACCACATCTCTGCCCATTATATAATGAAGCGAGCCACCTAGTTTATGCAGCAAAAGGCTCTGATGTTGAGACAGTGATAATAAACGGCAAAATAGTTATGGAAAATAGAAAGCTAGCAAAATTAAGTATTGGAAAAGTCATGAATATGGCTGAAAAAGCGAAAGACAAACTGCTTAACAGGCTAGACACCAACGTTAAATAGACCATTTTGAAATGAGCATAAAGGAAGGAAAAACAAAATGGAAGACTTCAAGGTTAAAGATACAGCATTAGCTTCTAAGGGTGCTTTGCAAATCGAATGGGCTTCAGAACACATGCCCGTTCTAAACCAAATTAGAAAAAGATTCAAAGAAAAGAAACCGTTCAAAAATTTGACTTTAGGCGCATGTTTGCACGTAACAAAGGAGACCGCTGTTCTCGTTGAAACTTTTCTAGCTGGCGGAGCTAGAGTTGCATTATGTGGTTCCAACCCTCTTTCTACACAAGACGACGTCGCTGCCGCATTAGCAAAGAAAGGAGTTAATGTTTTCGCATGGAGAGGACAAACGACAAAAGAGTATTATTGGTGTGTCGAAAAAACCATAGACTATAAACCAGTGATAACACTTGATGACGGCGCAGACCTTGTGGGAACTATTCACAACAAAAGAACTAAAGCATTGATAAACATCAAAGGAGGCACAGAAGAAACAACAACTGGCGTTTTAAGACTTCGTGTAATGGAAAAAAGTGGCAATCTTAAATATGCAATAATAGCCGTGAACGATGCATACACGAAATACTTGTTTGATAACAGATATGGAACAGGACAAAGCACAATTGATGGAATCCTGAGAGCCACAAACATTCTTTTAGCAGGCAAAAACTTCGTCGTATGTGGCTATGGATGGTGCGGAAGAGGAATCGCCATGAGAGCCCAAGGAATGGGAGCAAACGTTATAATCACTGAAGTGAACCCGCTTAGAGCACTTGAGGCGGCAATGAACGGGTTCCGCGTCATGCCATTAGCAGAAACCCTACCAATAGGCGATATATTCGTAACAGCCACAGGAGACATAAACGTCATAAGAAAAGAGCACCTGCAAAAAATGAAAGACGGTGTGATACTGGCTAACAGTGGACACTTCAATGTGGAAATAAATCTAAACGACCTTGAAGAACTCACCGCAGTGAAGAGGAATCTAAGGCCAAACCTAGACGAGTACAACCTGAAGGATGGCAAAAAACTGTATCTATTGGGAGAAGGAAGACTCGTCAACCTAGCTTCAGCGGAAGGACATCCAGCAGAAGTCATGGATATGTCATTTTCAAATCAGGCTCTTTGCGTAGAGCATATAGCTAAAAACAAAAAGATGCTACCGAAAGTTTACTCCGTGCCAAAAGAAATAGATGAAACCATTGCAAAGCTAAAACTAAACTCGATGAAAATAAAAATCGACGAGTTGACCGCGGAACAGAAAAAGTATCTGGCAACATGGGAAATGGGAACAATATAATTGTGAAAAGCCGAAAGCTACGGTAAACTTTTTAAAGTATAAGGGAGTAAACATGGCTTACATACGGTGATGTTAAATGGTAAGTAAAGATCAAACAATCGGCGGAATAATATTCACAATCTGCTTGATAGTAGGCATACTATACACTATAGGGCTTTTCCTATGGCCTGGAGCAGACCCATTAGAATGGACTCTTCAGTTTTGGCTCTTGGCAATTCCAGTGTTCTTTGCGTTCATTGCCATAATGGGCATTGGTGCGTGGATAGGATGGACGATGGCAACGACACCACCACCCAAACCAATAGAAGAAATTACAAGCGAAATTGAAAAGAAGGAAGAAGAAACAAAGCCGGAAGGAAAACCAATAGAAGAAGCTGCACCCAGTACTGAAGAAGAGAAGAAGCCAGAAAGGAAAAAGAAGACTTAGATAATCCCTATCCGGTAAGAACATTTAGTTTCGTGCTGTTCGATTTTTGTAGCGTCTTAATAGTGTTTATGGTAAAGAGTTCTATAAGCCGAATGTTTTGATTGCAAAATGAAGTGCTATGTAAACTGCCGCGGAAATTCCAAACATTATTAGAAGGATTTTTGGTGAAACTGAAATGAGTGGTGTTTCTTCGCCTTTAGGCTGGATTTCGTATTCCTTGATTTCGTGAGTTTCTGAGTCGATTCGAACAATGGCCGCAAGCTTCTTCATCTCAACTTCAACAGTGTAGATTCCTTCTTCCAGTGAAACACGTTTTGGCTTCAGGTCTCCTTTGTTTCCAATTCTCTTGAGAAAACCTGTAGCAATGATCGTCACTGTTTCAGCATTTAGCGTCTTTGCTTGCGGAATAGCCGACGTAATGGCGCCTGACGGTCTCCTCTGCAGAGTAGCAGCCAATTGTAATGTCTCCTACTTATCTGTTAGAAAAATTGACTGTTTTAAAGGACTTGTGCGTATCATTGGGAACCAACTTAACTGGTTACATTTTTAAGCATACATTGCACTATGTTTTCACAAACCATACATTCTTCAGGTATTTTTTCCTTTTGCGAACGTTGACTTAGATATCCTAAATGGTGTTGACATCCTTGCACTTTTGGAAGCAATTCGCCTGATGTTTCCGCCTTTGCATATTCTTTTTCCTTGCTTTTGTCTTCAAAGTCTTTCTTTTCTTCATCGGTTCCAGAATCTTTATCCAAAGTTATTTCTGTCAAGCAAAAGGGGCACGCGTCATAGACCTCAATATTTTTAGAGCGCAGGTTCTCAGCTTTTATGGGATTAGAAAAAACTTTGCCGCATGATGGGTTTGGGCAGGTGCGGTTTTGATTTGTCATTATCGGTTCTTTCTTTTTCATGAATAAGGACCCCTAGCATAAAATCGGATTCGGAGTTTATAGTGTTAACGAATCCAAAATAAGTATCCTAGCTATTTGTTAATGGAACACTTAGAATTATGGATTCGCCAGCTTTTTGAGGTCTCCTACGCCTTCTGCGTAACCAGCCGCGATCAAAATATCGTCCACTTCAATTTTGGAGTCCACTTTAGGTCTTATACATTTTCCCTTTCTGCGTATTGCAAGAACCCACATGCCAGTTTCGTCCGGAATGTGAGCCTCTTTCAAAGTTTTGTTTACCAATGTGGAATTTTCTGCCACACGCACATGAGTAACCGTTTCCTCGGCTTCTTTTATGGCGAGTTTCAGAACGGGATGAGGTTCGATGCCTCTCAAAACGACTTCGGCTATTTCAGCAGCAGCATCAGCTATCTTTTCAGCCGCCACACCAAGTCGTATCAAACCAAGAAAACCCTTCGCCTCTTCTTTTTTAAAGTTGCTCAACAACGCCAGTAGCTCGAATTCAGTATGTAATTTATCCACATATTCCTCAAGTGTCTGTACGTCCTCAGCTAACTCTTTATTATTCAGCAACAGGGAAGAATACGCCAAATCCATCATCAACTCTGAAGTGTCCTTAAGCTCAACAAACTTTTGAACGATTTCCTCGCATTGCTGCCACTCTACTTCCGACATCTCTAACCCTCCAAAACTCTTTGCTGCCCTTCGGCAAGTTCTTTGAATTCCTTAATACCATCTGAAGCACCTCGGGCAATGAGGGAATCGCCGTCTCTAATTTGCTCAGTCTCTTTTGGGTTTATTATCCAGTCTTTTTCACGCCGTATAGCAATAATATCCACACCCATCCGTGCAGCTAAATCCAATCTGCCTAGCTGTTTTCCGACAAGCAGTGAGTCCTTATTAACTTGAACTTGCATCAGTCTTTCTTCAACTTTCTCAAAAATCGTGCTAACTATTGGGTGGACACCGATTTTTTGTGTAACTATTGCTGCTATGTCGCCTGCAGCGTCTGAAATTTTGTCTGTTGCTGCCGCTACTACAGAAACTCCCAACAATTCTTCTGCATCTTTAGCGTCTCTTGCTGCAATCATAATTGTCATATCTAAAAGGTAAGCTAAGGTGTCAACATGTTTTTCAAGCTCTAAAACGTTTTCGGCAAGTTCCTGATCATTAAACAATGCAGCGGAATAAGCTAAATCAATCATCAACTCGGAAAGGTTTTTCATCTCCAACAACAATTCTCTGGCAGGTATGGGTTTATATTCTATCTTCTCGAAACGGTGAGGCATATTATTAATGTCGCTCCAATGCAAAATATAAGACACGGAATATTTTAACCCTATCCCAAATCGCTAACCGCTAGTGATCAGGGCAATTAGTAAGGCTATGGATGTCAAGCTATCTGCAAGGGAGCTCTCAAGGGGAATAACGAAGTTGTCAGGATTTAAACCTCTCTGAAAAGTCAAAATTGCAATGGCATAAGACAACAGAACGATTACGGCAACTGCGATTATGTTTGTTATGAACAACATAGAAATCAAACCTAGAAATAAATGTGGCGTGAACATAGCATTCATCGACAAAGACAAAGCTGCCAAGACGACAAATAATACGAGCGATGCTGTCCAAGCGCTAAAGATTTGCAGAGCATGATCTTTCATAGAAGTCAAAGAAGGTTTAAGCAAACCTAAAGCAAGCTTCGTTGTAGCTGTGGAGCCGACAACTGACCCAACATCGCCTACTAAGTCTATCAAAGCTGGGTAAACAGTGTAAATCTCTTTTCTACCTTGTACAATTGTACTTATTCTTTTCAAAACAGTGCCAGTAATATTGACAACAAACGCTACAACAAACATCGTAACCAAAGACTCTTTCACAGTCTTCACAAATTCCTCTGAACGAATGTTACGAGGCAGAATGTAAAGTATCAAGATAATATGCACCAAAACAATTAAGACAAGAGCGTGTTTACCCGCATCAAAAAGGAAGAACAAGTTCAAGGTCAAGACATAGCATAGTGTTATGAAAATGTCTGCTGTAGTTGACATTATGGGGTATACAACAACATCGGGATCTAAACCTCTTTTGAATGTTAGGAACGCTACGTTCATTGTAGCCAACGTAAGTAATAATCCTAAAGCCATAGTCGACATCACAACTAACAAAATTGCTGGGAAATCTGCCAGAGTAATACCCCAGAACATTAGACCAAAGACTAAAGAAACTGCGCTCATTGCGACACTGGTCAGCAAAGTCACGAAAATTAGAGCTGCAACTAACCTATAGAAACTTGAGCTGTTCTTGTAAAGCCGCGGATAAATTGTGCCAATATGTAATGCTGTGCTTAAGCGTCCACTGAGCAGCCCACCTATAACGCCTTTCGCACTTACTATAGCAGGATATATTGCTATCGCCCATGGAGAGAGCTGAAAAACATTGAGTTGAGAGGCTACCATGAATCCTGCAAATAGTCCGCCAATATCGAAAGAATAAGCAATTAGCGTTTCTCTAAGTGTTCTAAAAAAAGCTTTTGATGATAGAATGTGGTTTCCATGGTTTAGGCTTTTGGCTGACTTCATAGCGTCCGCCTTCCGAATTTCCATCGTCCTCGCCCATCCATAGGCACCCCTTCAACCAAGCTTTGATACGTGAGCCTTCAAGCTCCACCTTTATGTTCGCTCCTAAACCTTAGGAAGGTGATACAAAACCACTTAAATACGTTTCCAAATAAATGCATAACAGTAATCTATATTCAAAATTCGCAACCGTTTTAATTAGTTGTATTCTAACCTTTTCCGTAATTCTGGCCAAGGTGAGAACTGTGTATATTACTTGGATAAAAATTGACGAAACTCTACCATGGATTGAGCTCAAAGGCGAACATGCAACAAAAAGAGAGGCAAAGAAGGCTGCAGAAAAAGCTCTAAAGAGCGCAAGAATAAAGATCACGAAATTGTCCGAAAAGAAAGAACATGTAAAGATGCTGGTTGTAGCAAGGACTAGACGCTAAATCAAGGGATTGGGCTTCGTTTATTATTGGAATTCTGCAATGGAAACACATCGGCAATTCTAAAACAGATGCTTATCGATCAAGAAAGGTCTTCCGCCCACCTTGCTTTTTATCGTATTTGAGAAACCTAGATTGTGCAATCTTTCAGCCACAGTGTCCATATTAGAGGTGTAAGTGTTAAGGAAAACCGACGGTCCAGTATCTATTGAATACCATACTGGTATGCCCTCTAGTCGCATTTGTTGAACTGCTTTTATTATGCGTATTGTTTCTGGTTCCCAGAGAATCATGTGCGTCTTTCCAGTCATAGTGCTTGCATGTAGGCTTAGGCTGTCTTCCTCAGCAAGCCTACCTATGGTAGCAAGATTTCCGGTTTTTATGGCGTTTTTCATTGTTTTAACGAGTTTTGCCACGTGTTCAAGCCTAGCCTTAAACATAGGTGAACTAAGAACTTCGTTGTGTGCCTCGTCTGTTTTAATAGACGCAGAAACAGGGACAATAACCATGCTAAAGTCAAAGGCGTTTGGCTCAACTATAGGTTCAGCATACGACTTTCCATTTTTGTCAGCATACCAGATTGCGAAACTTCCTGCTAGGCTTCTTGTAGCAGAGCCCGCGCCTAATCTAACCAATTCGGAAAGTGCCATGTAATCTATGTCAAACTCTAAGGCAGCGCATGCTGCAACACCTAAAGCTGCAAATCCAGAAGCAGAAAAACCAAGTCCTTTTCCACCTGTTACGCTGTTTTGAGTAACCGTTTTGAAATATTTGGAATATCCTGTTATGCTTCTTATCTTATCAAAAACCATCTGTACTCTTCTAAACTCGTTGCCTTCAGCCCTTTTACCGTTAATTATTATTAAATCTTGATTTAGTGAACTGGCAGTTTCAACAGTAGTGGCGGTGTGTAAGGCGCCAATGCAGACGGATATGCTGTCATGGAAAGGAATCCTTAACTTAATATCCTTTAACCCATGATACTTGATCAGGCCTTGAATTGGATGCGCAACCGCCGTTGACTTCATACTCAATTAACTCTCAAACGTTGGCGCCGGGGAAGGGATTTCGGCACCAATTTACCAGTAAAAGGATGCGCTATTTATGTGTGCGTGCAACGGTTATATACCCGTCTATTTGGACTGAAATATGTTTACTCTTAGTATGTGTTAATCCAGCACAGATTCTATATTCAGATTGAGTACTATTTCCGCGATATCACTGGCGTACTCTGCTGTTCTTCTTACGCTTTCAATGAGCAACCTTAAATTGGCGATTTCTTCGATTCCAGTCTTCTGAGATGAAAGAACCGCTTCTTTTTCTAATTTGGCAATTTCTTTTGCTTTTTCAATGACGTGCTCAGCAAGGTTGAAATCGTGTTTGAATAGCGAATCTATCGCATCCTCAAACGCTGAAATGGCTAAAGTGCTCATGTTCTCGATTTTTCTGAGAACCTCGTCATCTATGCGTTTCTTCAACGGCAAAACATTTTCTGCAATACTAGCTGCATGGTCCGCTGTTCTCTCAACAGACTTAGTTATGAGCCTGTAGCCAAGACAGTCTCTTGCAGTGGACAAACCTATTTCTTGGATGATTCTTGGGTTTTCTATTGCCGTTTTTAGTTGGCGAATGATATACATGTTGAATCTGTCAACTTCATCGTCTGTTTTAGTTACTTCTCTGGCCGACTGTAAGTCGATGTTTTCTAATGCGGTTATGGCATCTCTATGCATCGATGCGGCTATGATAGACATCCTTCTCAACGCACTCTGAACAGAAAGTTCAGGATAATTCAGCAAGACTTGTAATGTCAATTCTGTTGGTGTATCTGTCACTATTTCTGTGCCGACTAGATAACGTCTGGCGAAGTCTTTGAGTTCGTTTCTTTGCCTTGGTGACAATTGCTGGTTTCTTTCAGCTTTCATGTGCAGTAGGTTGTAACCCACCAGATAGGTAGAAACAACCTTTCTTATTATCGCACTGGGATCGTCATTTGCCAAAACTTTGACGAATGCCTCGTTACTTTTCTCCTGTTTTGCAAGCTCTGAGGGCATTACTAGCAGTGCTCCACCCTCTTCGCTAAGATTCAAGGCACTGCCCTTTTTCAGTTGGTTTCTTACGATCCATTTCTTCGGCAACGAGATTATGTATGTAGACCCGCCTGTGATTTGAAGTTTTCTTGTTTCCATTACTTGTTTCCCGTGGTTATCTGCCAATGTGGATACCTTCATAGCAATACATGTGTCTATTTATAAATTCTTTTTATATATAGTTTATTGTTACCTATATTTTTTACTTAGAGAAAGTATATATGAGAACTTCAGTTCTATACAGAGCGAAAAAGGTGAAAACATGAAACGACGAACAACAATACTGACGATCGTGATCATAGCAATCATTGCAGTCAGCTTGGCATATTGGTACAACACTACTGCAACCCAGAAACTCTCTGGCACGATCGAAATCGACGGCTCAAGCACAGTCTTTCCGATCACACAAGCTGTTGCGGAAGAGTTTCAGAAAACAGACCCTGATGTGAGAGTGAACATTGGCGTTTCAGGCACTGGCGGCGGCTTCAAGCGATTTACAGCAGGTGATACAGACATCAGTGATGCATCGCGCCCAATCAAGGCTTCAGAAGCGCAAATAGCTGAACAAAATGGCATCGAATACATAGAGTTTGAAATAGCCCTAGATGGGCTGGCTGTGGTTGTTAACAAAGGCAATACATGGGTCGATTATATGACCGTGCAGGAGCTTAACATGACATGGAAACCGAACAGCACAGTCTACAAGTGGAGCGACATTCGTCCAGAGTGGCCGGACCAGCCAATAATTCTCTATGGACCTGGAATGGACTCGGGAACATTCGATTACTTTACCGAAGTAATTGTTGGAACTGTAGATTCCATCAGATCTACTGATGAATGGACATCCAGTGAAGACGATAATGTTTTGGTTCAGGGCGTTGCTGGAGACTCACAAGCTTTAGGATATTTCGGCTACGCATATTATAAAGAAAACACTGACAAACTGAAAATTGTGCCAATAGACTCTGGCAGTGGCCCTGTGACACCTTCGGACGAAACTGTGAATTCTGGTCAATACACGCCTTTGTCTCGACCCTTATTCATATACGTGAACAAGGAGTCACTTGCCCGGGATGAAGTCAAAGCTTTCGTGCGATTCTACATGGAAAATGCATTGCAGTTGGTCGCAGAAGTCGGCTATACACCTCTACCCAGTTCGGTATACGTAGAAAACCTTTCAAAGCTTTAGCAAAAAACCTAAAGCCTTTTTTCTAAGTCGTCACATGGAGTCTACACTGTGAAATCAAAATCCAGAGCAAAAGCAAAGAAAACAACACGAAAAATAGAAGAGAAAATAATTGAAAGACTGCTTTTTGCAAGCGCCACAGTTTCTGTAATTACGACGCTGGCAATTCTTGGAGTGTTGCTGTTCGAAGCTATAGGTTTTTTCAGGCAGGTGTCTATAATCGAATTCTTCACTGGCACTAAGTGGACTCCTTTAATCCAACCTCAACATTTTGGTGTCATCCCGTTGATTTGGGGCACCATTCTAGTGACCATAATCGCTTTAGGCGTTGCCGCGCCCGTGGGACTTGGCAGCGCCATTTTTCTTAGTGAATATGCGCCAGACAAGCTGCGCAGAATTGTGAAACCCGTTCTTGAACTCTTGGCTGGAGTGCCCACAGTAGTCTACGGATATTTCGCACTCACATTCATTACCCCTTTTCTCAAACAAAATGTTTTTCCAGAAATGATCGTTTTTAACGCTCTGAGCGCGGGCTTAGTTATGGGCATAATGATTATTCCCATGATTTCTTCGCTGAGCGAAGATGCAATGCTGGCGGTACCTCAATCTTTCAGGGAAGGAGCCTATGCTTTGGGCGCACGGAAGCACGAAGTTGCTCTTCGAGTGGTAATTCCCTCAGCCCTTTCAGGAATAGTAGCTTCGTTCATTCTTGCCATATCTCGAGCGATCGGCGAGACGATGATCGTAAGCATCGCAGGTGGTTCCACACCGAGATTGACTCTCAACCCGCTTGAAAGCATACAGACGATGACGGCTTACATAGCTCAGATCAGCTTAGGCGAAACACCATTTGGAAGTCTCGAGTACCGAACAATCTTTTCTGTTGGTCTCACCCTCTTTTTGATGACTATGGCAGTGAATCTCTTTGGCCAGTGGGTGGCGAAACGTTATTGGAAGAGGTATTGACTATGGCGGTCAAAAATGTTAGAAGAAGCAATCTGACGCGTAGCATTAAGAGGGTTGTAGTTTACGCCTTTTGCGTAACTTCTATTTTGATAGGCCTGATCAGTTTGGTTGCCCTATTGTTTGATACTTTTCAGGATGGACTACCTTGGTTGAGTCCGCGATTCCTCACTAGCTTCTGGTCCCGTCATCCAGAAGAAGCTGGAATAGTGGCAGCTCTCGCGGGTAGCATCTGGATTGTCGGCTTAACTGCTGCTTTCTCATTTCCATTGGGAGTTAGCGCTGCTTTGTATCTTGAAGAGTACGCATCAAAAAACTGGTTTACTTCTTTTATTCGGTTGAACATAGTGAACCTGGCAGGAGTTCCTTCTATTGTCTACGGGATTTTGGGTCTAGGCTTGTTTGTTGAGGCTTTGGCTTTGGGACGAAGTCTTATGGCAGGTGCACTCACGATGACGTTGCTTATCCTGCCGACAATCATCATCGCATCTCAAGAAGCCATACGCAGTGTTCCAAGAGCTTATCGTGAGGGAGCTTACGCTTTAGGAGCCACGCCATGGCAGGTGACGCGCGGAGTTGTCTTGCCCCAAGCATTTCCGGGCATATTGACCGGGACTATTCTGGCTTTGTCTCGTGCAATAGGAGAGGCTGCTCCGCTCATAGTTATTTCTGGTCTCGTCTACGTCAGGTTCGTCCCCACAGGCCCCCTAGACAGTTTCACGGTAATGCCCTTGCAGATTTTCAACTGGGTGACTCTTCCCCAACCTGAATTTCGTGGTCTGGCCGCTGCGGGCATCATAGTTCTCTTGACTGTTCTTTTAAGCATGAACTCCATTGCCATCTACATCCGCAACCGCTATCAAAAACGTGCAAGGTGAAATAGGTGAAAACGTGAGCAAGGTTGACGTGCGTGGTTTAAACGTCTGGTTTAAAGATAACCACGTTCTTAAAGACATAAAAATAGGAACCGAACCGAACGCAGTTACAGCAGTCATGGGACCTTCGGGCTGCGGGAAAACAACTTTCATCAGAGCAATAAACAGACTCAATGAACTAATAGAAGGTAGCCGAACAACAGGAGAAGTCTACATCGACGGCGAAAATATCTACAGCAAAAAAACAGACATTTTCGACCTAAGAAGACGCGTAGGAATGGTTTTCCAGAAACCCAACCCTTTTCCGAAATCCATCTTTGATAACATAGCATTCGGCCCCAGAATTCACGGTACTGAAGATGAAAAGGAACTGCAAAGAACAGTGGAAACCAGTCTGAAAGAAGCAGCACTCTGGGAAGAAGTTCATGGTCGACTTGAAGATTCCGCCTTGGACTTGTCTGGAGGCCAACAGCAGAGACTTTGCATCGCAAGAGCTCTCGCAGTTAATCCTGAAATCATTCTTTTGGACGAGCCATGTAGCGCTTTGGACCCGGCTGCGACCGCAAAGATAGAGGCACTAATGCGAAAGCTGGCAGAGAAATACACTGTAATAATTGTCACTCACAACATGCAGCAGGCTGCAAGAGTGTCAGACTATACAATATTTCTATATCTAGGAGAACTAGTCGAGTATGGAATCACGAAGAACGTATTTGAAAATCCAAAGAGTGAATTGACGGAGAAATATATAACAGGAGAGTTTGGCTAGGGAAGAATAAATGAGCAGAATAATAGATGTTGGTTTGGAAGAACTGTCAGTAATGCTTTGCAGAATGGGAGAACTCACTTACGAAACGGTTTCCTTATCGCTAAAAGGATGCCTCAACGGCACAAATGTGCACTCTCAGGTTCGTGAAATGTCGGATGCTCTTGTCTCTATGTCTGATCAAGCTGAAGACAAAACATTTGAACTTATCGCACGGTTTCAACCAGTAGCATCCGACCTCAGAACTATAAAATCATATATGAAAATAGCCTACGACTTTGCCCGATACAGCAGATACGCCCTCGACATATCCTACATCAATGAACGTCTCGGCGGACTGAAAGAATGCGAAGAGTGGATACCTGCATACATAGAAAAGATGAGTGAAAAAGTCTTGAACATGGTCCGAACAAGCATTGATTCCCTCAGAAACCACAACATAGAATTTGCTAAATCCATCGCCAAAACAGAGCAGGAAGTGGATGGATTGTATTTTGGATATCTTGACAGATTGGTTGAGGAAGCACCGACGACAAACAAGTGCACTATTTCCAGTGTCCTAATAGTCAGATACCTAGAACGAATAGCTGATCACGCAACGTACATCTGCGAATCAGTAATCTACCTCGCAACTGGCGAAAAAATCACACTAAGATGATTACGTTTGAATTGGGCTTATTTTTCAGAAATAGCCTAACTTCTAGCTCTAACTGGTAAAATGGCGCCGGGGAAGGGATTTCAGCACCAATTTACTAGTAAACGATTATTTACATTTAACAATACTTGAGGTTATTCCAAACTATCAATCAATCCATGTCAAGTAACCAAGGCTGTTAAAAAGTAATGCTTAAAGCCTTTTCATAAGAAAGTGGCTCCAAAGCTTGAACCCCAATTTTTCAAACCGTTTTTTAGCATTTTCATTCCAATAATTCACAAGTAATCCTACTTTGTCAACACCGATCGATTTTAAGTATGCTACCGCATCATTAATGAGTGCTGTGCCTATTCCCATATTTCTGTATTTTTTGAGAACAAAAAGATCCCAAATGTAAGCTGACTTCCAAGTAACATCCATAACAACACCGTCATAGCTATGGAGTTTTTTGACAGAGATGCAATAGCCAACAACCTCTTCGCCTATCAACGCTACTTTTACAAGCAGAGGGTCATGGTTGTGTATGCCAAGAACAATCTTAACCCACTCGTCTAAGTACTCTTGAGGTGGATTCCAGCCAGACTCTATTTCACATAGTCGCTGCAGCTCTTTCAGTTCAGAAATTTGTTCTTTTTTAAGAGATTCTATTTTGAACATGAATAAGACCCTACCTCACCATTTATCTAGGAAATCTTTCTATTTCTCTCAGTATCCTCGCCAACAACTCTGGTTCAATTCTAAAGCCTTTGCTTACAAGCGCCAATACTATTTCTTTTGCTTCAGTCTTATCTAGTAATTCTTCCCTCAAGGCTTTCATAGTTACATAAAGTGTTCCTTTGACTTTCAAACCTAATGTTTCAGCAAATGCCCTCCCACTGGATTCATCAATCAACAGCAACGCGTTAATTCCGCGTGCCAATATTATCGCTTGCGCCTCTCCTAGATGGATTTCAAAGGCATGTTCCATCATCTTTTCGCAGAGCTTAATCTCGCTTTCATTTAGTTTTGAGATTTTTATCCA
>JACAEK010000036.1 GCA_013388895.1 Candidatus Bathyarchaeota archaeon
AAAATTTTAGGCAAAGTTGCCTTTTCTGTTAACAGCAACTAATGTAGCGCGGGTATGGTCCGCTTCTGCTGGCCTCTAACTTTCCTTGGTTAGCCATTCTGCTAATTTAACCATGTTTGTATTGTAGTGTTTTTCAACTGTTATTAATCCTCTTTTTGCAAGCCTATAGAGCACTCTATGGGTTTTCACTCTTGAAAGCCCAGTTTTCCAGCGTATGTCCTTTTGCAGCATGGTCTTATCCCCAGAATCTGCCAATATTTTAACAACTTTCTTTTCATCTTCATCCAAAAATCTTAGCACAGCATCTAAGACAGATTCCTTTTTTTCGGCTACTAATATCTGACTGGATTCCGTGGTCTGTTGCTTTTGTGTTTTAATACTGGGAAATGCGACAGCATAACCTATTATGCCTACGGCGAGAATTAGCGGAATTATAAATAAAATAAGCGAGAGAGAACGAATATTGTTGTCAGCACCGTAACCCTTCCCGAAGCCTCCACCCTTAAAACCAAAGAAGAGTAAGCCAACTATACTTGCAGTAAATAACAAGGCAATTGCTAATATTAGTAGTCTTTTATGCATTTTTGATCTATAAATATAAAAGTGAAACACTATTTATAAGATGTTTCAAATTATGAAACATCTTGTTACAGCAAACACCTAAACCACCCAATTAGGTATTGTTCCCTTGCAGATGTAAAATGGAGGTGAAAAACGTTGAACTTCAAAATGATGTTAGTAATAGCCGTAATATTAGGTTTAATCGCTGTACCAATAGTTATTGCTGCACCAACACAGACTTACATGAACCAAAATGCAAATGGAGATTCGCTAAGGATACAAGACCAAGTTAGACTAAGGACCGGAGATTGTAGCTGTCCTTGTGATTGCTTAATGAACCAAAACCAAACAAGACTCTGCTTACACGAATGCACATGTGATGAAGTGTGCAATGGCGAGACAGAAATGGAACAGTATCAGTATAGATATCGAAAAGGGAAAAATTGAGACAAAGGCAACATCAGTCTAACATACTTTGGTTCCTTTTTTCTCATATCTGCGTGTTTTAGTGCTTGTCGTGAATCAAACTTTTGCTACTTTTATTTTGAAGTTGAGAGCATGGATTAAGCTAGTGTCTTAAAGATTGATGAGAGATGCTAAAAAACATCGCCTGTTGGCGGTTCGGTTTGTTGCACTTGTATTGTCCTTGTCCACTCTTTTTGTAAAGTGAACTGCTTGGGCTCTCCTCCGGCACCATAATTGTAGTTGACATTTAGATTTAGAGTTATTCTAATCTGGAGTGTGCTGCCCACTCTCAAGTGTTCTGGTTTTATTTCTAATATTATTTGCCTATTGCATCCATCCGTGTTTTCCAAGGTTTCGTTGCATATCATGTAACCGGTTTGGTTGGTTATTTGGATTCTTAGCCTTAAGGAAGCATTTAGATTTTGGAATTCTGCACGCCTGAACCTGTTTTCGGAGGTTACTCTTTCTCTGTAAACGTATCCTTTTCCATCAAAAGGGGCGTTGCCGAAGAGTCGAACGCTGTAGGCTTTTGCCACCCAAGTGTAATTGACGCCTGACAGCGGAGATGATGTGATGGGCGTGGCTTCATATGTTAATGATAGCACTGTAGCGTCATATCTGTATAAAAACCACAAGGATAACGAGGCAACTAAAACTACAACCACAATCAAAGCGGCAACAGCTATAATCTTCCTATTCATATATGCGCACTCCAACCATTTTTGAATAAAATTCTTAACCATGCATAAATAAGGTTTGCGCATTTGCGCTACAAATGACTAAAGAAAAGCATTTACTCCATCCAATTAAACTGCAACAGAACAGGGGTATGCAAATCAATCTTAATTTAACATTCATAAAGTTATTATAATTTGGATTGCAGAATTCGGCAGAAGTGGGAAATCAAAATGAAAAAATGTGGAAAAACATCTTTAACCGTAATTGCATTGGTCACGCTATCTATTTTGATTTCTAACGCGAACGCTGCAACCATAACTTCTTGCACGCTGGATAGGCAGATATACAATCAAGGCGAAACTGGATGCATCTCCGTAACAGTTTACAACGATAAGGACGCCAAAATCCGCGTTTACGAAATAACCGCAACAATAAACTACTTTTACGCTGACGGAACAACATATATGCAAACCTTCTTCACAAATGCAACCCTTCCAATAGAAATACCTCAAGGAGAATCACAAACATTCCACATTCCGTTCACCCTACCAACAAATATCGCTCCAGGATATGCGCGATTCCTCGTCAGGGCAAAAACAGAAATATGGAACGAAGCCGCACAAAGGTGGTATCAATCAGAGAACCCAACAACTGAAATTTTCCCCTACATTGAATCACCATACAAACAAGAATTCGAACAACAGCAAGCCATAAACGAACAACTACAAAACCAAATAAACGAACAAGAAGACACAATCAACCAGCTGCAAAATCAACTTAAAAATCTTCAAGCCTCCTACAACAACATGACACTTTTAGTATACATTATCGTAACGATTACAATAGTCTTGGGCATAACCATGGCCTTCACCATGAAGATGGTAACAAAGCCCAGAGCAACACCACAACCACCACAGTAGCCGCCTTTTTCTCTTAACGATGATTATAAGAACATTGGAGAGACATTAAAGGAAGTGTGAAAATCAAATTTATTTTATTATGCCTTACTTATGGGATTATCCGAATTCCAAAACAGGTAAACTTTCGTCTGCCTTAGGAAGCCGCACACTTTTATTAGGTGTGCAAGCCTTTCGAGGCTGGCTTCCCTTACTGCTTTTGCATAATCCTGTTTTCTTCCAAAAGGCATGTGGCAGAAAAAGTATTTCATAAACCGTGCATGGCAATTCTTAATGAGCGCATCTCTAATTGTCTGTATTTCTTTTTCGCTTAGGGTTTGAAGCTTGCTTAAAACGTATTTTTCGCTACTTAACAGTTGGGTGTTGAGCCCGAGCTTTTGCGATGTTTCTGCTACGGCTAATGCTTCTTTTGGCGGTGGTTGTTCGGCGATTTTCTGCATCCCTGCTTTTTCTGCGAAAGGATTGTATTTTGCCATGACAGCGGGCATTTCAACGTAAGGCGTTCCAGCCAACGGCAATGTTTCCTTGACAAGTTTTGTGCCTAATCCTATTGTGCGGTATTTTGGGTGTACAACTACTCGGGTGATTATGCTTAATTTTTCATTCATCTCTTTCATTGACATTTTGGGTAAGACGGGTCTTCGTCCAAAGCATGTAGGTGGCGGATAGCAGTAAACTATAACTCCGCACAGCTCTTCGCCGCGTTTGATGCAGAAGATTTTGCGAGTGGCTAAACGCTCAGCCGGACCAGCTAGTCAAAAGCTGCCAAGACCAAGACGGAGACCCCAAACCCAAAGCCTTAGCCCAAACCAGCCGTATGCTCGACGACTTCGTCGCCAACCTTCAAGCAGAAAACCTAGCGCCAGGCAGCATAAGCAACCATGTCAAAGGCGTCAAAGCCCTCTTCCGCTGCAACGGACTAAAACTAGACCTGCCCTACAGCCTATCAAAGCGAGGCGTATACGAAGACCGTGCACCTACACCCGAAGAACTTCAGAAACTCCTGGACATAGCCAACCTCCGCGAGCGAGTCATCATCACCC
>JACAEK010000048.1 GCA_013388895.1 Candidatus Bathyarchaeota archaeon
GTGAATGATATTTTCAATTTTTCCTATGGATGAAGCCATCGTCTCGAAAGCCAATAAACCTTTATCTTCTTGCTTTTTCGCATAATTCAATAGTGGCAAAATTACCTGATTGATGCCCTTCTGGATGGATTCCTTTGATTCGCCAAAATTCCATAAATGAAACCAGATGTGAAAAGGTGCTTTCTTTGAAACGGCAATGGCTACTATTTTCTTTAGAAGCCATGAATTCATGTTTCTGTCTATGTAAAGACTCGGGTGAATATTGTATAATTTGCTCTCTTTTTCTATTTGCATGCAGTCGTTTATGAATCCCCCGTGTCCTCTGTAACATTTGTAGTCGTATTTTTCTAGAAGGTCTAAGTGCGCTATGCTGTTGACTGGAAAAATGAAACTTTCTGGTGTTATACCGAGCTTTTTCGTAGATGTGGAGATCATGCTTAGCTCATTTTCAGCCTCTTCTGTGGATAGGCTTCTAAACTTCCTATGAGAATATCCATGTGCTCCAATGTCGTGGCGAACTGGAGAATTGATTAGAAGCTCAAGTGCAGAACTGTCTATGTCTAACAATTGTCCTCTAACAGCGAAAGTTGCAGGCACGTCCAAGTTTGTGAATAAATCAACAAAAAGTGGCAAAGCCGCTTCCTCTATCTTGCCAATAGCACCTTCGCTCAGAAATTTGTTAACATTCCTGTCGTTTTCTCCTCTGTTTACTGAACCTAACATTTCACTGCCTACATCAATGTCAATGGAGATGATAAACATAGCTTTGTCAAGTTGCGTTTGTGAGTTTTTCAGCTTGAAGGCAACAAAGTGATAAAGCTGAGAAATGAAAGATTCGAACAACTTGCCATTGTCAGAAATAGCCATTTTGCTCACATATTTCAATCCTAAAACTTGCCTAGCTAATTTTTGGAATGTTGCTCTGTTTCTCTGTATACTCTAAGGTAGCTTTTGACTAGAACATTCCAGTCATGCTTGCGTCTCACATAATTGTAGGCGTCTTCACCCATTCTTTCTCTCAGATTTTTATCAGAAATAAGAGTTTGAATTTTGTTGCTTAAATCGTTGACGTCATGAACTTTGGCAAGCAAACCAGTTTTTCTATCTGATATGATTTCGCGAGCATACGGAACATTAAAAACCACAAGAGGCTTCTTACATGCCATAGCTTCAAGTGCAAATATAGGTTGGGCTTCATAAAGGCTTGGCAGAACTACAATGTCTGCTGTTTTTACTTCTGCTATCAAGTTTCTATGAGGAATGTGACCATGGAAGCTTACGCAACTGTTTAAATCAGCTTCGGTAATGAAACTTCTAACTCTTTGCTCAAGAGGTCCTTTTCCAAATATTTTCAAGTGTACGTTTCTAAAATTCTGTCTTATTATTTGGAAAGCTTTGAGGAGATATGCTATTCCTTTCGTCCAGAATAGTCGCCCAGCAAAGACAATTGTGAGGTCGTTTGTGTTATTGTTTGGTAACTGCTTTGTTTTTTCGATTTCGTCGAAGTTTACTCCGTTGTAGATTACCGACGTTTTCTTTAAGTCTAAGGCTTTGTAGGTTTTAAGCTCTTCCAGTGTTGTGAAACTGCAAACCACTACATGGTCTGATTTGCTCAGAATTCTGCTGATTGTAAATTCGTGCAATGGAAATTCTATGATATTGTAACCGAAATCGCCTAAATTCCACGACGAGATGGGTGAGTTGACGAAGACTTTTTGTATAGCTCTGGGGCTTCCATGAATTGTTGCGATTAATGGCTTCTCAAGTTTCTTCTTATAAGATGTAAACATAAACGATGCGTCTGGGCTTACACCATGTATTACAGTATAATCCTTCAACAATTTTGAGAGTTTGCGGATGTTTAGGATTTGAAACCAAAATGACCTCGGAGGAAAATCAAGTATTGGCAGGCGAACAATCTCTAGATAATCATTTACTTTCTCTGTGTGGCAATTGCGCGCAAGTGTACCCGTAAAAATTGCTGTCTCAATTTTTTTCTTTGCAAGGCTTTGTGCAAGTCCATGAGCGACTGAAGAGATTCCGCCGCCTTCATGTGATATTAATGCAACTTTCATGGACTTAACCAAGTTCAGTTTTTCGTTGCACTTTTTGCCATTTGTGAAGCGAATTGCCAGTCAGATATCGTATTATTCCCTCTAAAAGGATGAACTGGTATTGGACAAAGGTTAAGCCTATGTTGGAGATTTTTGTTTTAGTTGACAGGAATTGTTCTATTAACCATATGAGGAAAGCCGTTCCTGCGGGAAGTAGTGGTAATATTGGATTTCCTCCTTGCAAGATATAGGTTGAAACGCTGAGGACGCCGAGGATTATTATGCTCAATAAAAGGAAAGGAGAGAGGACATGCATGAAGAAGTTTATGGGCAGAATTATGCTGCCGAATTTTCCGTAAGCTGCTTTAAACATCATGTCCTTGTTATACCAGAATAGACGAGACAAGCCTTGTCCTCTTCTAACCTTCTGCATTCTTAGTGAGCGCCTGTTTGTCGGTAATGGTTCGTAGAAGATTGCCTCAGCCTCCATTATTGCCTTGTATCCCTGCCTTCTAACGATAACTGCTAGTTGAGAATCGTCTGCGTTAAGATTTTCTCTTATTCTCTTGTCCTTTGTGATACTTGTGCGGTAAGCTGAAAGTTCTCCGTCGAAAATCGGTGTTGAATCGATGATGCTTTCTCCTCCCCGCATTTTCTGATAGAAACTTAAGTAGGCGGTTTCTGCAGCCGCCTCGTTAGACTGGTCATTGGTTGGTATTATTTGTCTTCCAACGACTGCACCAATTTTTGGAAAAGAGAAGCATTCCACGGTTTTTTGTAGTGCGTCTTTGTTCAAGAAAGCGTTGGCGTCTGTCATTATGACGATTTCACTTTGCTGGTCAATTGCACTTAGAGCTTTGTTGACTGCTACTGATTTGCCTCGTCGTTCATCTTCAACTATCATTCTCATGTTCACTTCAGGATGAACCAACGCGAAGTTTTTGGCTATGCTTACTGTTTCGTCTTTTGAGTTGCTATCTATTAATAGAATCTCCATGAGGTTTGTTGGATATGTTTGTTCAATCAGATTTGACAGCTTGTTATTTATTGTTCCAGCATCATTGTATGTTGGAACAATCACGGTGATTCTTGGCTTAAAATCCATGTTTGTGTGCTGTTTAGATTTATTCTTAAGCAGTCGCAGAATGTATAGATAATATCCAATGTACAATATGAAGACTATGCCTGTTAATGCGACAGTTACCAGTGTTAGGATTTCCCACAGCATCAAAATATGAAACCTGCCGATGTTTGATACTCTATTTTTTGTTCCACTCTTTCTTGACGGCTTCGTTGACTTGTTTAACTGCCCTAAGCAGGATGCTTTTGTCTGAGCAGTTGGCAAGTTCTTCAAGGTCTTTGGGTAAGCATTTTCCTGCAAATGGTCCTTTAGTGGGGTCTGTGTATTCGGGGGCGGCTCTGCCCTCTGCCACTAGAATGTTCATCACCACTTTGGGGTCTATTCCATAGCATGAGCAGATTCTTCCTATTTCATTAGCGAAGGAAATTTTGGTGGCAGCAAATGCATTCATAACTAGCTTAGTCATGACAGCAGTCATATAATCTGTAACGAAGACAGGAGTTTTCTCTTCTAGCCAATCAAACGCTTTTTCCATTACATATTTCACGTCTTTCTTTTTTCCTGCCATTACAACTACTTTTGGTCTGACGAAGTCTTGAAGCCTAAAGCGCTCATGCAAAAATTCTGGCATAACCACTGTTTTCAGCCTATACTTTTCTAACTCTTTGACGAAATCAATTGACAGGGTTGATTTTATCACTATCACGCCAGGATATGCCATTTTTTCCAACTTTTTCAGAGTTTCTTTAATTATGGAGCAATCGAGTCTGCCGTTTTTTTCTTGTGTTGGTAAAGCTATGAAGATAATGTCTGTTTTTATTACCTCTTTGAAAGAATCGGACGGTTTGAACTTGTCGTAGCCGAGAACGTCTTTATGGTAAAATTTTAGTGCAGTGTAGACTGTTTCGCCTACTGCGCCTAATCCTATTACTCCAATTTTCATTTCTTCATCTCCTCTAACGCCAAGTCCATCGCCCTGATTGTTCGACCTCGCAAGAGTTTAACGTATCCAAGCAATTCATCCAACATTTTCAAGCAAGCCTTTCCAGTTTTTCTGTATACGTGCCATGGCACGTTTGGCATTCGTGGTAGTGATACAACATCTCTTGGGTGAATATAAATCATGACGGGATTTCCTAAGTCGAAAAGCATTTTTGTTCCAAATTTAATCCATGATAAACCTAGATTTCTCATCCAAGAACCGCTTAGTGGTAGTGGAGCAATCGGATTTGTCGAAATTGGAATTTCGATCAGGCTTCTATTCTTAGAAAATGGGTAATATGGTTTGAATTTGAAAGAAAGAGAACCATATGTGCCTGGAATGAACATTGGGAGAAATGAAGAGTCGTATAAGCATCCCATGCCATCAAGAATCCTCAATGTTGTATCATTGGCTCTTAAGCATGGAGCCCTAAACCCTAAAGGCTTCAGTCCAGTAGCGTTTTTAAGGATGGCTACAGCTTTTTCGATGTAAGCTCTTTGCTCTTCCAAACCTAAGAGGCACTCGTTTCTATCATGGTGAAGCCCATGACAAGCAACCTCGTGGCCGTCCTCCGCAATTGCTCTAATCATTTGCGAGTGTTTTTGAGCAACGTCTCCAGGAACAAAAAAGGTGGCTTTCACTGCATGTTTTTCAAAGAGATTTAGAAGCTTATCAATTCCGTCTTCGACATCGACTTGTATGTCTGTTTTTTCTGGGTTGTGGTTGACTGAATAAAACCTTAGAAGACTTGACCAGCTGTCAACGTCGACTGACATTATGAAGCGCTTAGAGAATGGCACGTTTTCGTTGGTTAATTTCATGGCAATAGACCAAGGTTTTGTTTAACAAAGTTTTTCTTTGATGATTCTGAAGGTTTCGTGAGCATGTTTTTCCTTGGATATGCCTACTGCAACGCCGCCTATGTTGGGCAAAGTTGCCACGTACTCTGCTGCTTCAGAAAGATTCAGGTAACCAGCTGCCAATATGCTTATGGCGATTATTGCGGATTTGGAGACACTTTCTAGAGTTTTCTCGCATTCTTCTTTTGAAGGGTTCATTTGAAACCCTACTTTGTTGAAGGGTGCAGCAATCGCTATTTTACTTAAGTCTATGCCCCACTCTCTAAATTTGTTCACAAAGTATGAGAAATTGCCAGTGTTGAACCCGGGCGTGATTCCGTGTTTTGACATGAAATCCACATATGACTTGAAAAGCCAATCAAGATTAAGTGCCAACGCCATATCGGTTATTACTTCATGAAGCATCACAGACTGCAAGTTTGCGTGTTTGTCTGTTGCGGATTTTATTCTGGAAATTTCGTAATTTAGGTAGGCTTTCATAAGAGCTGCTGGGTCGGCTCTCATTACTCCTTTCAAACCGAGTGCAGCTGTTTTCATATTTCGTGAAACAGTTATTTCTTTTGCGAATTTCTTTGCTAATCCAGAAATTCCTCCAACCTGTGTGGCTAACCTAACGTATTCATAGGCGTAAGGAACAATAGCGTAGAGGTTCAGGCAATCAATTTTGTCTTTTCGGCGAATTTCTTTTAGTATTGAAAGTGTTGTCTCGCTAACGGAAAACATGAAGCCGTTAGCGCCGTTCTGGATAGAAGTTAAGACTAGGTTAGCAGCATTTTCAGAATGAGTTGATGTGTCACCTCTAATTCTTGCTCTTTCTTGTGATAGATGGCTTATGCCGTGGAATGGATTATCTCCAATCAGTAGGGCTATTTCTTTAGTGTTCAGTTTTGTCCGCCTTCTCTTTTACTTGTTCAATTATTTGGTCAACTTTCGAAGCAGTATTGAAGTTTGGTTCTGTCTTTTTTCCTTCCCTGATGGATTTGATAAAGTATTCATTTTCTCGGAAGTATTCTGGTCCTCCCAACCAAAACCAAACGTTGTCACCCAGATTATGTCGGAACCATGTGAAGGATTTTCCATTTACAAGCTTCAACTCCAATTTATCGTCGCTCACTTCTATGGTTCCTTTAGAACCGCTGATTGATAATCCAACCTCGGGCATTCGATAGCCTTCTAGGCACCAGGAAACATCAAAATTACCTTCTAGACTGTCATTTAAGGCTCTAATATCGAAGCGGGCATGATCCTCGGAATCATCGCTAATGCGTGGTGTAAGCGTGGCTGAGTTGACTTGTAAATCGCCGAAGAACCATAATGCTAAGTCTACAACATGGCAGCCTAAGTCCCTCAAAACGCCTCCTCTGGCTGCAGACGTTTTTACGCTTTTCTGGCTGTTGTGAAAATCTGAGGAAAGCGCATATGCTTTGAAAGATTCAACATTGCCCACTGTGTCCTCAGTCAGAAGTTCTTTAGCTTTCTTGAAAGTGACTGCGAACCTTCGCATGTAACCAACCAAACTAATTTCGCTAAAGCGCCCTGCTAACTCGCAGAGTTCCTTCGCTTCATTGTAGTTTGCTGCAAGGGTTTTTTCCACGAACAAGTTGTGGGCAAGCTTTTCTTGGCATATGGTTTTGACTATGGGGAAATGGGATGGTATTGGTGTTGTTACATATACTGCGTCAATGTCCAAATGAGCAAGCTTTTCCACGTCATCAACTATGCTAGTTTTGAATATTTTTTTAGCCAACCTGCGAATCATGCTGCTTTTTTCACATAAGGCCACAAGTTGAACGTTAGACAAAACATTTAAGATGCATGAGTGAAGTATGCCCATTTTTCCTAATCCAACAACTGCAATCTTCAACTTCTCTTCACTCAAAATTTCCACCAGCTACAAAATTTCTTAGCACGATTAATTCATCGAACTTTCTTTGGCATTCTGCTTAGTACGCAGTCATGTTAAACCATAAGCTGAGGAAGCGTTCATGATATTGAAAGGTTGCTGTTGTTTGATTGTATATCCAGAGTTCGAAAAATAGGTTGCTATAAAATCCTTGCATGTAAGAATTCCAGGTGACTGTGCAGTTCACAATGTTCAATGTTAAATCGTTTAATGTCAAACTACTGACACGCACGAGCGTCATGTTATTTTCGTATTCATAGTTGATAGCGAAGGTTAACGGCAATTCCCAGCTTCCCTCGTCTTCAACAATAGCTGTGAAGTTGAAAAGTGATGGCAAACTGCTAGAAGTGAAATTAAAACTGTCTGGAGCAGGCTGGCTCTGATTCCTAAATTTTGCTTCCACTAAGTAATATGCGCAGTATCCTAGCTTGTTCTTAATCTCTAAGAATACATCGTAATTGTTGCCGCTTGAGATGTTAAATGGATAATCTTCAGCCATATGGTTAGGACCAAGAATTGCAAGCTCGGTGAAAAAATCTGTCCGTGGGTAAACCAAAAGCCTGCTCAGCGCAGGTGAAGCAACAAGTAACGCTAAAACCCCAGTGATTGCAATTAATGGGAGACTGTAATCTTGAAACTTCATGCAGCTACACCTTCAGCTTTTCCCTCTCTCCTTTTAAAAAGGAAGAAAACAGCAAAACCCCCACACAAGATTGCAAGTGATCCAGAAATAGATCCCACAATATTAACCATGAAATCCTGATTAATTTCCCGTATTCCTTTCTCCTTTAACGCCTGAGCCCAATCAACAAAACCTTCTAAGTTTGTGCGAGTCAGATTTGCGAAGTATACAGCTGAGCTGAAATTGCCCTCGGAGTAAGCGAAACTAGCCTTAGACAGAAACATTCCAGCCTCGTTAAGAACGCTGAGTAATTCTGTAATATTTGCTCCTGACTTCTCTGCATCCACCGCTGCGGTATAGCAGTCAATGAGGTTTTCTTGTGCATCTTCAATTGCTGTTTTAGCGTCTTCTTCCGTCTCGTTAAGAGCTAAGACGTTATGGGAATTTTTTGCAGCGAAAGGAATCAGTATGAGAAATATTAATAGAGCTATTCTTAATCTAACATTCCACATCTTTGTACAACCTTTAGTATCCGCTTGAACATAGTTCTTCCAAACTTTTCTTCTTGTTGAGAACATCATTAATTTGTCTTTCAATGTGCCTGGTGCGTTTCGAATATTCTTTGTATCTCACCAAAAATTCCTTTCCTTTAGTAGTAAGTATATAACATCCTTTTCCCCGTGCAAAACGGATAAGATAAGCTTTTCTGATTTCGGTTAAGTATTTGGTAAGAAGTGTATGACTTAGATTGGCTTGATACATGATGCGTGTTTTTTTGGCGCCCACAGCTACGACGTTTAGTATATCGGCTATGATGTCCACTTTTATTCTGTAGTTGCCCAACTTTGACACCTCACTGTGAATCGTTGAAAATACGAAACTAGACAGCTTTGGTTGTTTCATTAGATCTGGAGAACTAGTAATGAAGCCAGCCTCTGCCGCCCTTTTTAAGCTGTTGCTGCTCTTTCTTGAAGTCTATATATTGTAGAACTCGCCTATTACGTCGGTGAGGCTTTTGAGTAGCTACAACAGTTCTTATGAATTTTCCCCATCCACCAACGTGTGGGTTAGGAGGAATGAGCTTATCTACGTCCACTATGCCGTTAAGTTCTAGAATATCTCTAAAGTTTAATATTTTAAAATTTCTTGTGGCAAATATGACCGTGCCCTTTTCAACAAATAACTTGGCATAGTCGTTATTAGCGATTCCTTCAGCTTTCACCTTGTCGTCAATCCGTTCCCGCCACAGATTTCGCCACTGAATTTTCAATTCGTCAACGATTTCTTTGCGAGCTAGCGTCTCCATTAGCTAATCTCTCCTTGACAGGAGCAGATACGAATGTTTGTCAGCATTATACTGGCGTACTCCTTTCTCCGCTCAAACTCCTTTCCAGATTCAGCTATTTAAATCCTATAGTATGAAACATCTATGTAAATTGTCTAGAACAAAGTTACATTTTTCTATATCTACCAAAAAATCGTCTAGAAACAACCAAAACTTTCATAGACAACAGATTCCTAATTTTTAATAACAACATGTACGAACCTTAAAGCTATGCCAAACACAATAGACATTTTGTCAGTGATTGAAGAACAAAAACTCTATAATATTACTTCGCTAGCTAAAAAACTTGAGATACCGCTTGAACAGTTGAAAAAGATTTTGACTAACCTGAAGAGGCACAACCTTCTAGAATACAACATCAAGACGGGAAAAATAACGCTGCCAGCATGGCTAATTAACATTGATAAGAAAATTGAAAACGTCAAACCAGCAACAGGAGCCATAATCTTACCTACAAATGAAGAGGTTAGAATCCAAGATGTCGCCATAGGTAACTTTACAAAAAAAGATCTAGAGCTTAAAATTAGGATAAAGGCTAAACTCAAGGAGATAGCCATTTGTGATTCAAGCTAACTGCGCAGAACATGTGTAACTTCTTTTAGTTTTCTTAAGAAGAGTTTGCCCTTTTCTGTAGTGCAATATTCCACGGAACCATCACTATTGCTGAGTTTTTCCACTAATTTTTGTTTCATAGTTGCTAACAAATATTTTCTGAGGGTCGAATAGCTCAGATTGGCTTGATACATTAAGCGAGTAACCTTTACGCCGTTCAGAGAAATGTTTAGAATGTCTGCCAGAATCTGAGCTTCGCTTCTTCGACGACTCATTCTGAGCACCAATCTGCACAGTAGAAAGCATGTTATTATGTTGTTGCAAACACTATTAAAACTTGCGGAACGTTTTTCAAACGAATGATAAACATTCTCAGTTTTTGCGAAACGGTTAATCTGATTAAATCTTTACGATTCTTTTAATCTTACGGCTACTCCGAGAAACGAGCCTAGAGGCAGTAATGAGGATTCGGGTACGAACAGAAAAGTCTTTGGAAATACAGTTGTGCTCCAATAAATTTTAGTGTGTTTATTATAGAACGTTTTTCGCATTACGTGCCATATTTCAAGTATTGAATAGCTCTTAACATGTTTGAAGAATGGAGTCCACCCCATATCTAATATAATGTTTCTTCTGATTTCTCGAAAACTCCATCCGTTCATTAGCCCAAGGAGCATTCCCTTTCTTGCTACCCGAACGCCTTCTCTAAGCGCTTTTGCTATGTCAGGAATAAACTCTAAGCATTTCGTATAGGCCACAACATCAAATGATTTATCTTTGAAAGGTAAAAGACTGGCATCACCTTGAATTGACTGTATGTGTGGCGATAGGCTTTTTGCCTTTTTTAGCATTAGGTGTGAAAGGTCAAATCCGCAACAATTTAGCCCGAGAGACTCAAACCATCTTGTGAAATGGCCTGTTCCGCAACCTACTTCGAGCAAATCGGTGACACTGCCTAATTTCTTCATCAGTTTATTCAACACTGCTTTCTCTAATGTGTCTGTCTTTAGCCCGTATTTTGTTGTGTGAAAAAACTCCCACTTCTCAACTACATTCTCTTGTGAATATACGTCGGCTGCTTCTTTTTCCATTTTCCATACTCAGCTCCGAAGGCAATGCTTTGCAATTTGCGTTTTTACCGTTGAAATCTATATATAGCTATGCATCGTCAATTTGGGCAGGATAGCCATCGCTGGCTTCTGAAGCTAGCCAAAAGACATAATTCAATAGTTTCTCCAAGCATCGGGATTCTGAAACCTGACGTGCGGAGTATGGCAATCATCAAGCAACAGTTCGCACATTAGGAGAAAATCTCTTGAAGATAGGCGTTCGTTCATTTTGGTTCCCAAGATTCTTAGTCGTGTTTTAATTTTTAAAGTAGTCTCTGATTCTAGAAGTATTCTATAGAAGCGGAATATATCGGAAAATGGTATATTGTTAGGTGGCTACGTGCTTGTATGTGTGTGCGTGAAATGGTGATTGTAATGTTGGTATATCCACATGGTCATGGCAAGTTCAGCAAGCCGTACTAGTGTGCAAAGAAACCATAGTGGTGGACTGGGCGGGATTTGAACCCGCGACTTCCGCCTTGCGAAGGCGGCGTTCATACCAAACTGAACCACCAGCCCCGTATTTCTTTCTGAAGGAGAAGTTGTATTAAGAGATTTAGAGCTTTTGGAGCTTTAGCGCTACGTGTCCCTAGAATGTCTGAGTAGAATTTCCATCGGCAGTCAAAATTGCTTTCTATTTCTGAATCATATATGCGCTGTTTTTAGGAGGTGATACATGAGTTATTTCTTCTTTTCTTTTTGTTTTGCTCCACAGAAAGAACAGTACTCTGAAGCTATGGGAATCTTTTAATTACATTTGACACATGTTTTTAGAAAACTTGCAGGTGTTTCTGAAGTTGGAGTTTTCCAATAGTAGAGCAATGCGAGTTTGCATTTTGTGCATCTAAGTGCTTCCAAACGAAAAATATGGAAAATTGCTTGCTCTAGAAGTTCACCCTTAACGAACCATTTATGCATTTTATTATTGCATATTAATGACATTACATCCAAATAGAGATAGCCCTTCTCCATTGCAGAACTGCAACCAGGGCATCTATTGGCTTCGCTCATTATTGTTTCTTCTCTTTGCCTTGCTTTTCTCCTAGCGTTTCCAGATGTTTAGCTATCAATTTGAACGTTGGAGGTGCGTAACTGACTTTGTCTTTGAGATTCACTAGAAAACTTTCAATTTCACTTATTTCTAGAAAAGTGAACTCTCTTAGCCATTCCCTAAGGGCAAGATAGGACGCGTAGCTTTCGTGAAATGATATGATGACTCCTTGATACCCTAACCCCATTCCTCTTTCAAGCATGAAAAATGGAAGAGAGGTTTTCTCCAGTCTTTCTTTGGCAATTTTTCTCGCGTCTTCAATTTCCTCTTCACTGAGCACTCTTTTAAGTTTAACAAAGGTGATAGCCATCAACTCATAACCAAGCCTGGCAAAACTAGGAATCATCGTATATTCTCTTATGTATCCTTCTTTCTCCAGCCTACTTCTGATTCTAGTAACTGTTGGCTGAGAAACCTTAAGTGCCTTTGCCAGATCTCTGTCACTTCTTCGACTGTTCTTCATAAGTTCACAGATTAGCTTCCGTTCAGTTTCCTTCATGGTTTTCTCTCCTTTCTTCTAGATTATTGTGAAGTTAGATTTAGTGTTTCTGGCTATCCACATTTCAGAAGATGACCAATCAATGAATTGCAACGAAGATTTTCTTGTCATCTAATTGATGTTCGTGCCACTTCGTGTCTAATTCGTTACAGCTGCTATGCAAATAGACTTTTTTGGTTCGCACAAGCTCTTCCATTTCATTCAAATACGGCTTAAATAGCCTAATACTTTCATCGTCAAGCTCTGCTATGTGAACAGCTTCTAAAACATCAGTCGGCATATACCCAAGCTCCTTTCTTAACGATTGAACTCGACGAGCTAAATCGCGCATCAAACCTTCACCAAGTAAGCCTTCGTCACGGCGAACGTCTAAGAATATGCTTGTATTGTCTTCAGAAGCTGAAGTCCAATCTTCTCCAGAAACGCTTTCAGGAGCTTGTTGTGCGTATTCCACAGCTTTCACGTTGGTAAGTTCAAGGAATAACTCTTTAGCACTCTTAAGCGTGTTTACAACCTTGTCAGAAGCCACAACAACCATTTTGTTAAGCGGCCATCTTCGCTTCAGCTTAGCTGACTGCCTTGCAGAATAAACCAATGAAACGCATTTCAACAGTATTTGAAACTCTTCTTCTAAAGCTTCGTTTCGCATTCTCTCTTCTGATTCTGGCCAATTTTCAAGGTTCACAGATTCTGGCAGTGAGACGTCCAGCTTTTTGTAAACTTTTTGATGCAAAGCTTCACTTAGAAATGGCGTAACGGGATTAAAAAGAATCGTGAGAGTCCGTAAGACATTCCACAAGACTGCATATACTGTTAATCTTCTGTCCAATGTCTCCGAGTCGTCTGTCCAGAGATCTTTCCGAATCATGGGCACGTAAAGCCTGCTCAACGTTTCTATGGCGAAGTCCTCCAAAATGGCCAGAGCAAAGTTGAATTCGCAATTCTCTAGTTTGGCAGTGTATTCCTCTATCGCTCCTTGAAGCTTTGACATCAGCCACAGGTCTGCTTTCTTAAGCTGCTTTTTGCGTTCTGCCCATTTCAACGTGTGCTCTTGAGGGTTGAAATTATCATACTGAGAGTTTTGTATGAAGAATCTGCTCAGATGGTAAAGCGTGGACAATACTTGGTATGGGCGGCGACTCAGTTCTTGCGTGTCAAAGTCGTTTGCTTCTATCGGAGAACATTTTCTCAGCACATAGAATCTGAATATGTCTGCAGAGTATTTTTCCAGGGTTTTGTTAGCTTCCATCACGTTGCCCAAGCTCTTGCTCATCTTCCTGCCTTTTGCGTCCTGAGTCAAGCCCTGGAATAGAAAAGCTTTGTAGGGTGACTCCGGCTTCTCCGTGAGTATTACATGCTCCAGTAGGAGGGAGTTAGCCCATCCTCTCGTCTGATCCATAGCTTCTGTAAGGAAATCAACAGGAATGAACTTTTTGAATTCCTCATCTGTAAACCTTGCGTACGGTGAAGCTCCACTATTATGCCACGTGTCCAGCACGAAATCTTCTCTGCGCATCGTACTCGAGCATTTTTCACACTTAAGCATGATGCGGTCAACCCATGGCTTGTGAAGTTCAAATGTTCCTTGCGGCTTTTTTTCGGCTTTTTCAAGCAGCTCTTTCTTTGTCGCTATGAACGTTTTCGCCCCGCATTTTTCGCATTTCCACACTGGCAAGGGTGTACCCCAGACGCGTTCTCTTGAAATGCACCACGGTTTGCCCTCTTTCAGGAAAGATATGAATCTGTTTTTGGGGCTTTCGAAGAAATAATTCACGCTTTCCGCGGCTTCCATAACATTTCTGTTAATCTTGTCCGTTCTGAGGAAGTACTCTTTTCTCGCGAGCCACACCAGCTTATGATGAGATCTCCAACATGTAGGATATTCATGCTTTGCCATTTTCGCCGAGACTAGCAGTCCTCTCTTCCGCAGTTCATCAATCACCATCGTGTCCGTGTCTCTTGCGAATATGCCACTGAAGGCTCCTGCGTCATTTGTGAATTTGACTTCATCATCAAACGGTGCAAAAATCGGAACTCCACGTCTTTGTGCCGCAAAAAAGTCTTCTTCGCCGCTTCCAGGTGACTGATGAACGACTCCTGTGGCGGTGTCAACGTCAACGAAGTCTTCGCATACTACTGTGTGCACGAGTGGATGCTGTTGCTCAAGCTGCTCTTGTTTTGGGATTAAATCTTTGAATGGAAAGTCATATTTTGTGCCCTCGAGACTCTTCCCACTGAAGGTCTCAACTATTTCAAACTTATCTATGCCCAGTTCCTGCATAACTGGTTCCACGCGTTGTTTGCAAAGTATCCATTTCTCGTTTCCAACTTTGACTTTGGCATATTCTGCTTCCGGATAAACTGCTAGCAATGTGTCTGTTATGAGGGTGAAGGGCATTGTTGTCCATATGAGGAAATACTCATCTTTGCTGTTTGCCAGTTTGAATTTGAAGTATAGGCTTGGGTCTTCCACTATTTGATAAGAATCCTCATACCCGACCTCGGCGCTGCTTAGGCTTGTCTGGCAACCTGGGCAATATGCGACGACGTAGTGTCCTTCTTCGAGCAGGTTTTGTTCCCAAGCGCGTTTGAGGTATTGCCATTCTCTCTCGATGTATTCGTCCTTGTAGGTCCAGTAAGCTTTTTCTTGGTCGATGAAGATGCCGAGCATTTCATCAGCTTTGACCCATTCACGCTGGTACTTCATGATGGTTCGTTTGCATTCTTCTATGAAATGTTCTTCTCCCACTCTTTCGAGAAGCTCGCGCTTGTTCTTAACACCAAGTAGTTTCTCAACTTCAAGCTCTACTGGCAAGCCTTGGCAGTCCCATCCTGCCCAGAATGGCATAAAGTAGCCCTGCATGGTTTTCCAGCGGTAGCGAAGGTCTTTCATGACGCGACCTCGGGCGTGTCCCACGTGGGGTATGCCGTTTAATGTTGGCGGTCCTTCGACCCAGCCGCTTATACCTTGGTTGTTCTTTTCTCTGAATTCAAGTAGTTTTTTTAGTGTTTGGTTTTTTTGCCAGAATGTGCGTATTTCTTTTTCCAGTTCGAGCGGGCGATAATCCATGCTAAGCCATTTGTTAGAATTAGTTTCGAATTTGGCGGTCACCTTTCATCCCAAAGCACCCGCAAATACACCAACATAGCAACTGCAACATATAACCTTTTTGAATCATCAATCATCTGTCAGCCCAGTTGGAAAGGTTTTAGGATATTCATTTATTCTGGATTCTGTCAAGTTATAAGGTATTGGTGTAACGTATATGAAAAAGCTGCTTGTGCTTCCGCATAGAGTGTGCGAGTCAACGTGTTATGTTAATGGTTTGGAGGATGTGTTGTCGTGGAAGGGAGCAGATTACTCTGATTTCTTGCTTTCTGTTGTTGGCGGTATGGCTGGTTTCACATATTTGCGTTTTAAGAGGGCAGATCCGCCGTGCATGGTCTATTGGGGTGCAAATCCCAAGTATTTAATGAAAGATTTAGCTGGTATCATTGGTTTTAAGGAGAAGGTAGTTGAGGGAAGAAGCTTCGAATTTATGTTTTCGCATCTCAAAAGTCTCATTGACAGTGGTCAGCCTGTTATGGCTGGAGCGCTTGACATGTACTATCTTCATTACTATCCAGAATTGTATATGAAACAGCATGTGCCAATCCACTATGTTCTTGTTGTAGGATATGACGACGAGGAACAAACGGTTCTAGTGCATGACTGCAGCCATAGGGAGGTTCAGAAAATACCGTATGACGAATTCGAGAAATCATTGAATGTTAATGTGCCGGGAATGAGCAAGAAAAACACTATAAGGACATTTGCTCTTCCCGAAAAGTTGCCATCGGAGTTTGAAGTTGCAAAGAAAGGTTTCGCTTTCAAAGCAGAACGGTTCTTGAACCCTCCAGTCAAGCTTTTCGGCATTCCAGCAATGCGCAAACTTGCCAAGGAAATTTATGATTGGGATGACAAGAAATGTTTTGAGCATATGGCTACTTATGCAACAGCGCCGCCTTTGCTGCCTACGAGTTTTGAAAATAGTCATCGAATGCGATGGTGGCAAGCGGAAGTGCTCAATGCTTTGGGAAAGAAGTACAAGGTTAAAGACTGGGTTGATGCGTCAATGTTTTTCAGAGAATCTGGGACGAAGATTATGAGGCTGTGTGAAGCTGCACTGAGGCAAGACAAAGAAACAATATCAAAAATGTTGTTGGAAATAGCTGAAATTGAAGAACGCGGGTACAAGTTGCTGAAATGATTTATCGTCCAAAAAGTTTTCCGATTAGGTTTACGTTTCTTGACACTGGGCTTCTTTGTTTATGTTCAACGTTGTCCATAGCAACAGCAAAAGCTAATGCAAGCATTGGGTTGAAGTCGGGTTTAACGATTTCAACGCAGTATTCGTCTTGGATTGTTACCCAGTTGCGGTGAACTTTGGCTATTTTGGTTTTGTCATGGGCTACTATGTCGTATGTGTGGTGGACGAGGTTGCCTTCTATTCTGGCAATTTCATGACCTTCAGAGTCTTCCAGCCACCATTCGCTTCCGAACAGTTTGAGAATTTTTTTCTTGACTTTTGCTTTGACTTGTCCATCTTGGTCTTTGATTTCATATTCGTTGTGAACCGTGACTACTTTTCCGTCAATTTCGCCTAGATGGGCGCCGTTGTTGTCTTCAAACCAGAATTTTGGTCCCAGACTGACGAATTCTTGCTTGATGAAGCCTAACTGTTGTTCGTTTTTGTCTTTAACCACGTAAGTGTTTCTGACTGAAAGAAGCCGCTGGTCAATTATGAATTCTCTATGATTAAACATGCTCATTTTGCTTTACAC
>JACAEK010000051.1 GCA_013388895.1 Candidatus Bathyarchaeota archaeon
CAGAGAACCTCTGCATGAAAATGCACGGCAGAATATCTCCCCTCGCAGATATGCCAAGCGGTCCCTTGCCAATGGGACAGGCGCTCAGCGACTCCAGACTTTGCAGTGCATGATTTACGTCACCGTTCTTGTTTCTGAAATGCTCGATTGCAAGAGGAGCTATGCTTGGGCAGGCTCCTATGTCAGCTTCTGCTTCGCTACTACATACGACCTTTTCAAACAGATAATCAGCAAGTTTTAGCCATTGAGGCTTGGATATCCGCCAACGGCTTTCGCCTTGCGCGTGACCCGTTTCTATGAGGTCACACATGTAAAACGATTTGACGCCTAGCTCAAGCCCCCTCTCAACAATGTATGGTATATTCTCGTAGGTATAGTTGCTTACTACTGTCTTGAAGCACACGTTGATGCCCTCTTCTATACAAGACTTAACGTTCTCCATGAGTTTAGCGTAACTTCCGCTAAACCCCACAACATCATCATGAGCTGTCGCTGGTCCATAAACAGAAACGGCAATGTAATGGATATTATACTTGCTAAGCTTGCGCGCAGTCTCTTTGTTTATAAGTAGTCCGTTGCTGCTTAATACGGCAGTGATTCCGCAGTCTTTGCAGGAACCAATTATGTCGAATATGTCCTTTCTCAGTAATGGTTCGCCGCCTGTCATGAAAAGCAAAGGGATACTCATGTCGCCAAGGCTAGATACTAGCGCTTGTGCTTGATCGGCATTAAGCTCTGCTCCAGTATTTTTTGCGTTGCCAACGTAGCAGTGCCAACACTTCAGGTCGCACCGATATGTAACATTCCACAGGATCGAGCTAACACCGTATTCTTTGAATGCTTTGCGGCAGCGGTCTTCGACTTCACTCATTCTTTTGTCCTGAAAAAGCGACTTGAGGTGAACCAGGCGGAATCACCAGAATAGAAGCGGCTTAACTCTCTTGAACACGTATTTGGACACAAGAAAGGACGCAATCAGAGTTGATGTTGCGCTTATGCCAATGGTAAACATCGTTATGCTGAATGGTGGTTCAGGTATCAGCTGGAGCAGCTTTATGAAGACGAAATAGTGTGAAAACCCAGTGGCGAGACTTCCTAGTGTCATGGCGATTGCAACTTTGTACGGTGACGGAATTTCGTGCTTAAAGGCTCTTGACACCCTCAAGACGATGTCGGTTGTGAACCCGCGCATGAACCATGAAAATATTATCAAAAACCCAAGCGAGGACGTAAATGAATACAGGGTTCCCGCAACTAAAGTTATTGACAAAGCAGCGCCGTAATGGCCTAAGGTCAATACGCCCATCGTGAATATGGTGGCGAATATTGGCTGGTTTGCGTGTGAGAGGGCTCTCGAGAATACAGAAACAGTGGCAAGCAGTGCTGCTATCACGATTATTATAGAGAGCTTTACAGTTTTCTTGATTACAGGTTTTGTGATATTCTTATTCATTTTTCTATCACAGCCTTTATGGTAGCCACAGATTGTCGAAAACGGTATAAAAGACTTTCTATATTCGGGAGAAAAAGGCTAACAAATCCCGAAATTCGTAAAACAAAATCAAGTACGACTTAAAGCTCAAACGTTGTTTTGATTTTTATAAGACGAGTTGTTGCCGAGACAACTACGTCTCTGACGCCAGGAATCATTTCCACCTCTTTTCTGAGCTCGCTTAAGTGTCTCAAATCGTGCGTTTGGACCACGGCCACTATGTCGAATTCTCCAGTAATCTGAAACGCATGATACGTCTCGGCTAGCTCGCTTATCTGCTTGGCCGCTTCTTCAAACATGCCAGGATTGGTTTTAATCATCATTATTCCCGTTGTCGAGAAACCAATTTTCAAAGGATCAAGAAGAGCCATGAACTTTGTAATAACGCCCTTGTCCATTAGTTGTTTGACCCGGTATCGCACTGTTGCTTCATTTACCCCCAATTCGTCAGCGATACGAGAAAATGGAACCCTAGCGTTCTCCTGCAACATATTTAGGATCTTTACGTCAACATTATCCAATCGTTCCTTCAAGGAATCTCACTCGTGACACAGTATCTAATGAAAGCTATTTATCGTTTCCGCGATAGCGCTGGTTCTCTTTGTTCTTTGAAAGTCGGTTGCTTGATTATGTGGATGGATACTCCAACGGCTATTGCAAGCAGGATAACCTACACAAAGAGGATGCTGATGGCAAAAACTGTAGAGTAACCTATGACTAACCAAGGTAGTCCAAGCGCAAAAGCCTTGGTTTTTAAGGGAATGCCTTTTCCAGCCCTCTAATTGCTTATGTATTTTCCAAACAGTTTGTTGTTTAGCATCCAGCGGTACATGCGCTCGCTACTCCTACAATAGCACGAGACTGAAAGAAGTAGAAAAGGCGTCGTGGGCAAAATTAGCAAAACCGTGCCTAAGACCCCGAGACTGAGAGAGATGAACCTATTGTAAAAAGCAGTGCCTTCTTAGGTTTAGTTAATTTGGAATTGGTTTTGCAGTTATTCGTGTCGCTCATCCTTTATTCAAGCTCCTGCTGCATTAATGGTTGTTAAAACGGCTGCGGGTCATTTTCTTACGGTGATTTTCTTTTTCCTGAATTGCCATTCCTACTTCGCTCTAAGGTCATCGTTGACGATATAAAAGATTTACGCTTTACGCAAAAATTTAAATAAATATCCACGAAATTCGTAGATAGTCTTCCCAGCAATCGACATGAGTGGCGGCAAAGAGTGTTTTTCTTTTCCTTACTGCCAGTCTCAGTTAAGGGCAAGCCCAGAACCAGCATGAGTTCACCAAAAACAGCCAACATTATCACAGCCCACAGAAAAGATCCGGTGACATCTTTCACAAAGCCCATAACAGTCGGCATGAAGAACGAACCAAGATTACCAAAAGAAGATATTATGCCAACAGTGCTGCCC